>DASXXV010000296.1:0-58375 GCA_036502905.1 Occallatibacter sp.
GTGCGGTCGCCGCCCGGCTTGGGCGTGAGGCTCACGCGAATGGTGTCGCCAATTCCGGCGAGCAGCAGTGGCGCCAGGCCTGCGGTGGAGGCGATAAGGCCCTTCGCGCCCATGCCCGCTTCCGTCAACCCGAGGTGCAGCGCATATTCGCAGCGCGCGGCGAGGCTGGTATACACGTCGATCAAGTCGCGAACGCCGGAGACCTTCGCCGACAGGATGATCTGGTCGGCGCGCAAGCCGTAGAGCTCGGCCGCCTTCGCCGAGTTCAGAGCGCTCACCACCATCGCTTCCATCATCACTTCGCGCGCCGGCAGCGGTTCGGCCGTCCTATTGTTCTCGTCCATCATGCGGGTCAGCAGCGCCTGGTCCAGCGAGCCCCAGTTCACCCCGATCCGCACCGGCTTCTGGTTCTCGACCGCGCATTCCACCATAGTGCGGAAGTTGTCGTCGTCCTTGCGCCCGATGGACACGTTGCCGGGGTTGATGCGGTACTTGGCCAGAGCTCTGGCGGTGGCCGGAAACTTCTTCAGCAGCAGGTGGCCGTTGTAGTGGAAGTCGCCCACGATGGGCACGCGGATGCCGCGCTTGTCCAGCCCCTCGACGATGGCCGGTACTGCCGCCGCGGCCTGCTCGTTGTTCACCGTCACGCGCACGATCTCGGACCCAGCCAAGGCCAGGGCTTCGACCTGATCGATGGTTGCGGCTGCATCTGCGGTGTCGGTGTTAGTCATGGATTGCACCACAACCGGGACTTCCCAGCCCACGCGAACATGGCCGATCCTGACCGTGGGGGTTTTCCGGCGCTGAATTTCGGGCATATTGACCTCATATCCAGTTTACTAGGAGTGTGCAAACCGGGGGCCGGACCATGGAAGAGAAGCAAAGGCGAATACGCATGAAGCCCGTGAGCGAGGCGGCGCGCGGCTGGGCCGAAGCCCTGAAGAGGGAACTCGAGGGCTGGCCCGGCGTCACGCTTAAGAGCGCCTTCGGCATGACAATGACTTACAGAAAAGGGGTGGTGTTTGCGGCTCTTCCTCGCACCCGTGCGCTATTCGAAGAAGATGCCATCATGCTGAAATTCAATCGCGAAACACCGGCCTTGAACTCCCGTATTGCTGCCGAGCCGCGGTTTGTTCCCGGCACCATGGAACAGCGCCATGCCAACAAAAAGAAGGGCGGGGAAAGCCGCCGCTGGCGACTCTTCCTGCTGCGGGCCGACGCCGACGTGCACCCAGCCATGGAGTGGCTGGCGGAGGCATACCGGCTCGCAGTCAGCCAATCCAAGTCGGCTGGATAACACTAAATTTTGCGTAATCAATGGCTTCGTATGCTGCCCGCGAGTGAATGCGGAATCGAGCCCGATCCTCCCGCCCGGGTCTAATGAATGAACTTCGCCGTCCGGTATGATCTAGGTATGCAGGTAGCGAACCAAGAGTCCTCCCGGCAATCTCCATTTCGAACCTACGATCCGCGGCTGGAGCCGATCGCCGCCAGGGTGATGGCGCAGCAGCGGCTGGACGCCGACGACGGGTTAGCCCTCTATGCCTCGCGCGATGTCCTCGCCGTGGGCTGGTTGGCCAATCACGTGCGCGAGCGGATGCATGGGGACGTGACCTACTTTAATGTCAACCGCCACATCAATCCCACCAACGTATGCGTGGCGGCCTGTAAGCTGTGCGCGTTCGGACGCAAGAAGGGCGACCCCGCCGGCTACACAATGGCGCTGGACGAGGCCTGGCAGACGGCGGCCTCCGGTTACTCGGAAGCCGTGACCGAGTTCCACATCGTGGGCGGCCTTCACCCGGACCTGCCCCTGGAATACTTCCTCGACCTGATCTCCGGGCTCAAGCAAAGGTTTCCCAAGGTGCACATCAAGGCCTTCACCATGGTGGAGATCGCGTTCCTGGCGCGGCGCGCCAAGCTCAGCATCGAGGAAACTCTCATCAAGCTGCGCGATGCGGGCGTGGACTCAATGCCCGGAGGCGGCGCGGAGATCTTCGCTCCCCGGGTGCGGTCCATCATCTGCGATCACAAGATTGACGGCAACGAGTGGCTGGAAACGGCGCGGCTGGCCCACACGCTCGGCTTCAAGTCGAATGCCACGATGCTGTACGGCCACATCGAAAACGACGAAGACTGCGTCGACCACCTCCTCAAGCTGCGCGGCTTGCAGGACCAGACGGGCGGCTTCCAGACCTTTATCCCGCTGGCGTTCCATCCTGAGAACACCCCTCTCGATCACCTTCCCGTGACTACCGGCCTGACCGATATCCGGCAGATCGCGGTCAGCCGCCTGCTGCTCGACAACTTCGCGCATATCAAGGCCTACTGGCAGATGCTGACGCCCAAAATCGCGCAGATCGCGCTGCGCTTCGGCGCCGACGACCTGGACGGCACGGTGATTGAAGAGAAGATCTACCACGATGCCGGCGCCACCACGCCCCAGGGCATGACGCGCAAGGAGCTTTGCCGCCTTATCACCGAAGCAGGGCGGGTTCCGGTGGAGCGCGACACCCTCTATCACGCTGTGACCCGCACCGAGGACAGCTTTACGGTTGCGGTTTAAAGCCGCCGCGGAAATGAAAGTCGTACGATGACCTCCTTCGGTCCGGCCGCGCTCATCGGTCTCTGTATTGGCTTCCTGTGGGGTATTGGCTGCTCGCTGGCCATCCTCTACTCGATTTATCTCGGCGGCTACCGCAAGGGCCTGGAAGACTCGCTCGCGGAACGCAAGCCGGAGCGATATCGCAAAGCGCTCGAAAAAATTCAGCAGAAGCTGAAGCGCCAGAATTCGTCCCCAAGCTAGCTCTGCACCCGCGAACCGGGCGGAGGACCGCCAAACGGCGACAAGCCCGTAGAGGACTGGCTAAGCTAGTTCCTTAAGTTCGCACCAAATACAAATTTGTCATCCTGAGCGAAATTTGGCGCACCTTGTGCGACAAGTGGAGTCGAAGGATCCGCAGTTGCCCATCAAAGTACCTCGGGGATACCACACTAGCTGATGGGAGTCTGGATCACACCGGTCGCTAGGTCTGCGTGAGAATCGCGCGCCCCAGCGCGCCGGTAAGGGCGTCCTGCATGTCGAGCGCCGCGTCATACACAACACCAGCGAGGTTGCGCAGGCGTTCCGCGCAATCCCAGGCGAGATCGCGGGCCCGGCAGATGTTCCAGTACGCAAGAATGCGGCCGATCTTGCCGGTGTCCTGGGCGAGACAGCCCAGCGCATCCGTGGCCAGCATGGTGAGCACCGAAGGCATGAGGCCATCCAAAAGCTGATTGACCGATTCGAAATCCTGGTGCTCCGGCCCATCGCTTGATGGCACCACATTCATGTCGGCATCGGTCTTAAGCAGCGCCAGCGCGAGATCGTGGTTGATATGCGCATTCATGCCCGCCAGCGCGAACTGGATGCGATCGATTCCGGGCTTGAATCGCGCTTCGAATAGTGCATTCCACGAAGATGGTATGTCCCTCCCGGCAAGCGAATCCGCGAGCGCCTGGAAGTAAAAACCCGCGAACACCACGTCAAGATGTTCCAGCCACGCCGGGCTTTGCCATGCTCCCCCCGGCGGCTTCGCGTTTACATCATCGGTCACCATCAGGTACAGGCGGTTGAACCACTTCAGCCCATCGCTATCCGGCAGAAGGGCATCGATGGATCTCATCAACGCGATGACATCGCCGATGGTGCTCGCCTTCGCGCTCGAGACCACGTTATAGAGCGCCGCGTACGACGGGTTTGAATGGGTGGTAGACATTCGAGCCTTGATGAATGGGACAGCTTGCGGAGACGACGGACCTATTGCCAACCTTATTGCCGAACCTTATTGCCGAACGACCGCGCCATCCTTCATCACGAAGGTCACGCGTTCCACGGCCGACATATCTTCCAGCGGATTGCCGCGCACGGCGATGATATCGGCCAGGAAGCCGGGCTTCAGCTGGCCGATCTGGTCTCCCCAGCCGAGCAGTCTGGCGCCGTTCATCATATCGGCTTGCAGGACGGCCAGCGGCTTCATGCCGTACTGCGTCATTAACACGAGTTCGCGCGCTTGCGTGCCGTGCGGAAACGGCCCCACGTCCGAGCCCACCGCGAACTGCACGCCCGACGCCACCTGCTTTTTGAACTCGCTGATCTTGTAGTCCAGCAGGGAACCTTCCGTCCAGCCTTCTGCAGCGCCGGTGCGGTGCTTCGCGAAATACTCGAAGATGGTGAAAGTAGGCACGGCAAAAATGCCCTTCTGTTTCATCAGGCGGATGGTCTCATCACTGAGTTGCGTCGCGTGATCGATGGAAGCCACGCCCGCCTGCGCCGCATAAAGCGTGCCGGGCTCGCCCATGGCATGAACCGCGACAAAGCCGCCCAGCCGGTGCCCCTCCGTGACGGCCGCGGTAAGCTGTTCGGCCGTGTATTGGTAGGGCGACCGCAAGACCCCGCCGACCATCTTGTCCGGCCCGGTCTCATAGATTTTCGCGAAGTCCGAGCCTTCCTTGTGCTGCTGACGCATAACCTCGACAAGCTGCTCCGCCGAGTTGGCGTAGTCGGCATTCGACAGGACGTGCTGCGCCGGATTGTACTTATTGGCGTCTTCGTGGCCGCCGAGTATATCGATGGCGTTGCCGCTAAGGCGCAGGCGGGGCCCGGGAATGATGCCCTGGTTGATGGCGTCGCGAATCGCCGTGTCGGCGGAGCCGGCTCCCTCAGTGCCCATATCGCGTTCCGCGGTGAAGCCCCCCATCAGGTCGGCCTTGGCCGCCTGCTCGGCCAGGATCACACGCCACGGGACAGACTCTTCCACGGTCTGCAGATCTTCGGCGCCGGGGTGCAGAAAGAGATGTACATGGACGTCGATCATGCCGGGCATTACCGTCACGTCGCCCAGGTCGATGCTGCGTGCGGACGGCGGATGCTGAACGGACTTGCCGATTTCACGAATTCGCTGCCCTTCCACCAGTATCTCGCCAGGCTGAAGCACATTGCCGGTATCCACCTCCAGCACCCGCGCCGCATGTAGCACGATGGGCGCTGCTGCCTCTTGTGCGGGGCACGCTGCGCTGACGAACAAGCCTAAAACGATTCCGGCCAGGGGAGACATCCGGCGCGCGAGCGCAAAATCATGGTGAAAATTTGGCATGCTTACGACTATGCCGCATCAGGGCGGCGTTGTCGATGGGCCGCTTGCCAGGTTGGAACTGCGCTGTTCTACCCACGGGTCCGCGGGCGGCTGGGCCAGGTATTCAGGTTCGCACGGAAGGCTGATCACAAACGACGCGCCGCTTCGGCCGCCATTTTCGCGGTGCGAGCGGAGACGGATAGTACCCCCGTGGCGTTCCACGATTTCGCGCGTCACCCAAAGGCCGAGGCCGGTCCCGACGTCCTTCTTGGTGGTAAAAAACGGCTCGAAAATCCGCTCGAAGTTTTCCACCGGAACGCCTGGCCCGTCGTCCTCGATCACCACCTGGATGTCACGCAACCCATGGTCGTCCGGCCATTTCAGGCCGATGCGTATCGTTCCTCCTGAACCGACCGCATCGATGGCATTCGAAAGCAGGTTGGAGAAAACCTGTTTCAACTCGCCGGCCACGGCCGTTGTCGGCGGACAGGCTGCGAATTCACGCTCCACGCGAATGTTCTTGGTCTCCAGCTTGTTGGAATAGAGGCGCAGAACGGAATCGACCACCGCCTGCATATCCACCGCTTGTGGTTCATTGGACTCGCGGTAAAAGCCCAGCGTCTGGCGGGTGATATGCGCCACGCGCTCCAGTTCCTGTTCGGCCGCGCCGAGGTGTTGCACGATCTCCGGTGAAGCGTGCGGAGCAATCTTCGCGAGATACACCAGGTTGGCTACCGCCTCCAGCGGATTATTGATTTCATGCGCCACGGTGGCCGAGAGGCGTGCTGCCGCGGCGAGTTTCTCGGTTTTGCGCATCAGATCCTGCGATTTGCGCTCGTTGGTTACATCGCGAAACACCAGGACCACGCCCACCAGTCTGCCTCTGTCGTCGCGAATGGGAGCGGCGCTGTCTTCTATGGGAATCAGGTAGCCGTCCACATGCCGCAGCGCTGTGTGGTTGGCGAGACCCACGATCTGGCCCTCGGCCATGACGCGCTTCACCGGATTGTCGGCGGGCGCGCCGGTGACCTCGTGGATGATGGGAAACACCTCCCCGATGTCACGGCCTTTTGCCTCCCCCACCTCTCTTCCCGTCAGCATCTCCGCCACCGGATTCAGAAACGAAACTCTGCCCGACGCATCGGTTACGATCACCGCGTCGCCGATACTGGTGAGCGTGGTGCGGAACCACTCTTCGCGTTCCCGGATTTCGTGGGCATGTTTTTCGCGCAGAGACATTTCGCGAAGGATGAAATACGCCAGCGTCACCAGGCCCGCCGTGGCCAGCACGCTGGCCAGGTAGATGCTGGCGATGGTCTTGCCCACGGTTTTCTGATATTGAACGGCGCGCGCTGACTCCAGGGCGCCTTCCTGGCGCTCGAGCTGATCGATAACCTTGCGGAAGCGCTCCATGGTCAGGAGACCGTAATTGGAGCGCACCAATCCCCGCGCCTCATCGTCCTTGCCGGCCCGATAGAGCGCAATTGTCTGGGCCAGTTCGCCCATTTTCACCTTTTCAATGGCACGCAGTTCGATGACGGACGCCTGCTGCGGCGGATTCTCCGCGCTCATCCGCATCAACTCGGCGAAATGAGAATCGATCTCCATGGCCGCCAGATTGTAGGGTGCGAGGTAGCTCGGATCGCCGGTGTAGAGATATCCTCTCTGGCCCGTCTCCGCATCCTTGAGGAGCGATTCCGTCTTTTCCAGCTCCAGCATCAGGCGGCGCGAATCCGCCAGGCGCCCCTCGGTAGAGATCTGCTTGCCCACCTGGCGGCGCGTCAGGAACCCATTGCCGACCAAGACAGCAAGCAAGACGGCAAAGCCCGCAATAACGCTGAATCGCTTGAAGGTGTTTTGCATGAGGAAGTCGTGCTAACACTTGTTATTTGGCAAGCGGCGGCCCGATCGATCGTAGAAAACGAGCGCGCCGGAGTAACTGAAGCCCGTCTTTCGTGAGAAGCAGGAACTGCGTGAACCTGGTGTCCTGTCCCTTAAGTTCGCACCATATACAGATTTGTCCTCCTGAGCGGAATTTGGCGCATTTTCGCGCCAAATGGAGTCGAAGGATCCGCAGTTGCTTTTCAACGTACTCTAGGATCAAGTCGCGGGCGACAAACTGATTATATCCGGGTTTGTTTTGTTGCGTAGACGGCTGGTCTTCCGGCGCCCCAAGGCGGTCCGGATTTTCACGCGGGTCCTCCGCCCCGGCAGCGCCGGGACGGGGCTCCCGGATTCTCCTCAATACGCACCGATCCCCGTGACGCTGTGACCGATGATGAGCGAGTGGATGTCGTGCGTGCCTTCGTAAGTCTTCACCGATTCTAGATTCATCATGTGCCGCATGATGGGGTAGTCCTCGGTGATTCCGTTGGCTCCCAGGATGTCGCGCGATATGCGCGCACACTCCAGCGCCATCCACACGTTGTTGCGCTTGGCCATGGAGATGTGTTCATGGCCAACCTTCCCCGCGTCCTTCAGCCGCCCGACATGGAGCGATAACAACTGCGCCTTCGAGATTTCACTGATCATCCACACCAGCTTGTCCTGAATGAGCTGGTGGCTGGCGATGGGCTCGTTGCGGAATTGTTTCCTGGTTTTGGCGTATTGCAGCGCCGTGTCGTAGCACGCCATGCCCGCGCCGATTGCGCCCCAGCTGATGCCGTAGCGCGCCTGGTTGAGGCACATCAGCGCGCTTTTCAGCCCGCCGGATTTGGGCAGCAGGTTGCCGGCAGGAACGTGTACGTCCTGGAGCGACAGGCCGCTGGTGATCGAAGCACGCAGCGACCATTTGCCGTGTACGTCGAAAGCGCGGAAGCCGGGGCGATCGGTTTCCACCAGGAATCCGCGGACCGTTCCGTCTCCCGCGGGCCCATCTTCGTCGTCGACCTTGGCCCAGACGACGGCCACATCGGAGATGGTGCCGGAAGTGATCCACATCTTCTCGCCGTTGAGAATGTATTCGTCGCCGGATTTGAGCGCGGTGGTGGTCATGCCGCTGGGGTTCGATCCGAAGCCGGGTTCGGTGAGTCCGAAACAGCCGAGCTTCTCGCCGCTGGCAAGCGCCGGCAACCACGTGTTCTTCTGCTCCTCGGAGCCAAAGGTGTAGATCGGGTACATCACCAGCGCCGACTGCACGCTGACGAAGCTGCGGAACCCTGAGTCGCCGCGTTCCAGCTCCTGCATGACCAACCCGTATTCCACATTGGACATGCCCGCGCAGCCGTAGCCTTCGAGGTTCGCGCCAAAGAAGCCCAGCTCGCCCATTACCGGCACCAGCTCGCGCGGAAAGCGCTCGGCCCGAAAGCACTCCTCGATGATTGGGATCAGGTTGTCTTCAACAAAATCGCGGGCCGTCCGACGAACCAGTAATTCGTCTTCGCTGAAAGAGGAATCAAGATGAAGAAAGTCAACGCCCTGGAATTTGAAACCCATGTCTACCGTCCGTTCCGGGGAAGCTTCCAGAAGGCTAGCAGATGGCGGGCGATTGGGGCCAACCTTCCTGTTTCCAGGAGTATCGGTATCGTGAACACCATCGGGATAATGAGAGCCCGCCAGCGCACTGAGTTCTGATTACGCCGCCAGCTTCGCGCGGTGCTCCAGCAGGTGCAGCAAGTCGAATTCATCGCGGCGTAATGCATGCGGCGACCGCGTCAGGGTCCGCTTTACTTCGTCTTCAAAGGCCTTCACCATCTCGCCGCCCATGTAGCTCTCGATGACGGCCGGGTGCACGTAGCACTTGCGGCACACCGACGGCGTGTTGCCCAGGCGCTCGGCAACTGATTTGACGGCGTTGACCACATTCTTTTTCGCCTGCGTCTGCGAATCGAATACTTCGAATTCGCGCAGCAGGGTGCAAGCGAGCACGGTGCCGGCCCAGGTGCGGAAATCCTTGGCCGTGAACGGCTCGCCGCTGATCTCGCGAAGATATTCGTTCACGTCGGAAGAATCGACGGAGCGATGGGAGCCGTCCTCGTCGAAGTATTGGAAGAGCTCGTAACCGGGAATGTCCTGGCACTGCTTCACGATCCGCGCGAGGCGCCGGTCGTTGACGTCTATGTTGTGCTGCTTGCCGCTCTTGCCCTTGAACTTGAAGCGTATCGTCGCGCCTTTTATCTCGGCGTGCTTGTCGCGCAGAGTGGTCAGCCCGTAGGACTGGTTCTCCTTGGCGTATTCTTCGTTGCCCACCCGAATAAACGTGGTTTCCAGCAGGCGCACGATGGTGGCCAGCACCTTCTTGCGGGGCAGGCCAGCCAGGGCCAGGTCCTCTTCAACCCGTTTGCGAATTCCGGGCAATGCTTCTCCGAACGCCTTCATCCGCTCATACTTTGTTTCGTCGCGCACCTCGCGCCAGCGCGGGTGGTAGCGGCTCTGCTTGCGCTTGCGAGCGTCCCGTCCGGTGGCCTGCAGATGTCCATTGGGACTGGTACAGATCCAAACGTCAGTCCACGCCGGCGGAATCACCAGTGACTTGATGCGCGCCAGCACCGTCGCATCCTTCACCTGGGTGCCGTCCGGGTTGAAGTAGCGGAACGATTTGCCCCAGCGCTTGCGCGTGATCCCCGGTGTGGAATCGGTCACATAACGGAGGCCGGCCTGCCTGGAAGATTCAACAGGATCTGCGATGAGTTGTGGATTTGTCATTGAGCCCGGATAAGTGCAGACCCCCCCGAACAAGTTTGGATGCACGCCAACGGGTTTCGGACCAGACCCGGGTTCAGGAGGCGTTAGGGCGAGGCCGGCCGCCGACAGCGACCGGGAAGGGAATTACGCGGCAGGACCGGCTCTGCAGCCGCAGATACACAGTCTGGTTAGTGATGACGGCAACCATGCACAGAATGGCTGAAATCGCAGGAATGGAAAGCAGGATCAATAGGCTCATCACGTGCGTCCTATCTCGATGACACGGGAATTTCCCCATGCCGGCGCGGCAGCGTATTCCGCCACAGAGTATTCTCTGATTCCTTCATCGTCCGCCGGCTCCCATGGCTTTAGCTGACGCGCCCGGGTTGAGAACCGCGCAGGCAGGGGAAGCCTTGCCCTGGGGCGAAGTTCAGATGATGGGCGGAGTACGCCATGCCAAAAGCTCTCAACCGGCAACGAATCTCGACTAAAACATAGAGCGCGCCCCACCGGGATTTCTTGTCCTTGAACAAGAAAGGGTGGTTACTTCAGGCGTACAGCCTTGGTTCAACCGCGATCCATGAGGTGTTTGCCCAGGAACTCGGCGCACCGCATCAGGAGTTGAAAGCGCGCCGCAATCGAAAACCAGTGGGTCTCGTCGGGAAACACTTCGATCTCGTGTTGGATGTGCCGCTCCGTCAGCAGTTTCTGGAGTTTGCGGGCCTCGGACACACGGACGACCTGGTCCTTTTCGCCGTGGAGAATGAGCGTCGGCGGCATGGTGGACTGCAGCCGGTCTTCCCATCCGAGCGGAATTCCGCCGGACACCTCGACCACCGCGCGGACCCGCGGATCTTCGATACCCAGCGCTACCGCAAGATACCCGCCGAGCGAGATGCCCAGCACCCCGATGCGCGCGGGATCGACGCGGGGGCGGCCGGCGATGTAGTCCAGCGCATCCTGAAGAGCCTTTAGCCAGGCAATGAAGTGCCGGCCGTCCAGGATGATCTCGGTGGTGGCTCGCAGGGTATCGGTTTTGTCGAAGTAATGCGGAGCGTATACGGCGGCTCCAAATTGGTTAAGCGCCGGAGCGAATTGGTCCATCCAGTACGAGGCCGCCCCGCCGGAACCGTGCAGAACGAGGATTGCGGGATGAGCAGAAGTGGTCCGCGGTTCGAACTGATCGATGTCGATGGCAGCAATGCCGCTCGCGTAAGTGGCCATTCGTATAGAGATGCGGCACGCTCGCCGGGGGCTGGGCGAGATGAACCATACCATTACAGATCATGGATGGGTGCCGGTTCTCCCATTCCCATCCACCGGGCTCACCGATCGCAATCCATTGAACTGCGGGCAAATCCCAGGCTGCCTTGCCGGTCAGGTCGGAGGCGCACCGTCATTCACATGCTCCAGGGAGTGGAGCACCGACCATAGATATAGCTGGGCATGCTTCATGCGGATTACGATCCATCACCGTGAACAGTTCCGCGGTGACTACTCGAGAAACTCTTTTACAAAAGGATCCTCGCAATGCACCAGCTCATGCAGCGACCCATCAAAGATCAACCGGCCCTCATTCAACATCAGAAATGTGGTGTTGGGATCGGTCTCACCTTTGGGCAGCGGGACCATGCAATTGCAGGCGGTATCGAAGCGGTGGCTGCACATGGTAAACGCGTCCTGCAGCCGATGGGTCACGAGCATGGAGGGAGTTTTGTAGAAGTCGCGCTGCTTTACGATCAACTCGATGATGGTCGTGGAGGTAATAGGATCGAGGCCCCCGGTGGGCGAGTCGTAGAGCAGCAACTCGGGCTGGCGGATCAGTGCGCGCGCAATCGCTACCCGCCGTCGCATACCGCCGGACAGTGAGCCAGGAAACAGGTCGAAGGTCTCTTCCAGGCCGACGAACCGCAGTGCTTCACGCACGCGCGGATCGATTACGTCGTCGGGCACCTGCTCCTGGATCAACTGGTAAGCAACGTTGTCTCGCACCGTCAGCGAGTCGAAAAGGGCCCCCTCCTGGAACACCATCCCGGTGCGCATCCTCACCGGGAAGAGCAATTGTTCGCGAACATGGACAATGTTCTCGCCGAATAGGAAGATGTTGCCGCGGTCGGGGCAGTGCAGGCCATTGGCCAGTTTGAGGAGCACACTTTTGCCCACTCCCGCTGGCCCCAGGAGAACGCGCGTCTCGTGCGGGCCCACCGAAAAGGTGATGTCTTCCAGAACCGGCGGCCCATCGAAGGAAATGGTCACGTTCTGGAAGGCCAGAACCGGCGCGGGAGTGCCGGCCGGGGCGACCGGAGATGCAGGGGAAACAACAGTGTCGCTCATCGGCTAAACATCGCCACCATGATCTGGCTGAGGAGGAAGTCGACAAAAATGATCAGCACCGAGGAGGTTACCACGGCCTGAATCGTGGAGCGGCCCACTCCCTGGGTGCCTCCGGTGGTCCTCAATCCGTAAAAGCATCCGATGCTGGCGATGATGAAGCCGGAGAACAGCGGCTTGATCAGGCCCTGGAAGATGTCCTGGAACTTGAGAAACTCATAGGCTTGGGAAAAGTACTGCGTGCCGTTCTGGCGGTTGATAAAGATGGTGACGCTGGCGCCGCCCAGGGTGCCCACGGCATCGGAAAGAACCGTGAGAAAGAACAGCATGGACACTGAAGCGGCCATGCGCGGAGTTACCAGCTTGCGCATGGGATCCACGCCCAGCGCGCGCATGGCGTCGATCTGCTCCGTCACTACCATGGAGCCGAGTTCGCTGGCCATGGACGACGCATTCCGGCCGGACACCATGATTCCGGTCAGCACCGGTCCCAGTTCGCGAATCATGCTCAGGCTCACGAACCGCCCCGTAACCGCCGTGGCACCGAACTGCGCCAGGGTCGCGGCGGACTGGACAGCAAGCACTGCGCCGGTGAAGAATCCAGCCAGTACGACGATGAGAAACGAGCCCACGCCGATGATGTCGGCCTGCAGCAGGAAATCGGTCCAGTAGATGGGCGAACTGAAGAGGTTGGCTACCGCCCGATACGCGAACTTGGAGTAGTCCTGAACGGTCAGCACCAGGTTCTTTGCAGTCCTGTCGATCGTCTCAAACGCCATCGGATGCCGACTAGCCCTTCTCGAATCAACGCTGTGCTGCTCTCTCGACAGGATAGCTCATGGGATTGAAATGCGATTCGATCGATCCTGGGATGTTCCGGCGTTCCTTCGATTCAGGCAAATATTACGCGCCAGGAAGGAGGAATTTCACCCCGACAGGTCTTTCCACACTGCCGGGCGGCTTGTTTTCAGCATCTTAGTATCTGGCCCTTCACGTGCACCGCCGTACCCAAATGGGCGGCGCGGTGTGTCTACTCGAACCAAGGAGGTGGGATGCGTTCTTTTCGCATACGGTTGATACTTGCCCTGATCGCGGGCATCACCGTCGTGTCCCTCGCCTCAACGTATTTCGAAGTGCTCGGGCACAAGCATGTGCTTCGCGGGCAGCTTGCCCGCCGCACCATTCTCGTTGCCAACAGTCTTCAGGCCGGGGTCGAACACGCCCTGGGGACCGGAACCGTTCCCGACATTGCTGGTCCTGCCGCAAAGCTTCGCAATGACGAGGATGCCATGGGCGTGGCGGTCTACGATGCGCGTGGCGCACTGATCGTGCAGGACGGCCCGCCCGAGGTATTCAGATCGCTTCCGCCCGGGCCCGTGAAACAAGCCATCAAGACGGGAAAGAATTCCGACGCGTTCGGACGTACAGGGGATGTCCAGTGGCTCGACCAGGCCATACCTCTTCACGTGAACGGCCAGCCTGCGGGGGCGCTGGTGGTGCTGCAGGACGCCAGTTCCGTCACTTCCGAGGTCGCCGGCATGTGGCGGCAGAGTTTCTGGCGCTCCCTGGCTTTTGTGATCCTGATCGTGGGCGTGACCTTCCTGATGGTGCGCTGGTTTCTTATGCGTCCCATTTTCCGTCTGGCCGAACGCCTCCGGCGCCTCCGGATGGGCCATGAGGATGAGGACACGGCAGGGAATTCCAGCGACCTGAGCCTGTTCTCGCCGTTGGCCCGCGAGGTGGCCACCATAACCGAGAGCCTGCTGGAGGCCCGCGCCGCCGCCGCCGCCGAAGCCCGCCTCCGCGAAGCCGGCGAGAACCTGTGGACTGCCGAGCGCTTGGCCGTGCACATGAAGGAGAAACTGGGATCCAGCCGTATATTCGTGGTGTCGAATCGCGAACCGTACGTTCACCAGAAAAAGGGCAAGGAGACCGTGGTCGTCACGCCGCCGAGCGGATTGGTGACTGCCATCGAGCCTATGTTGCTGGCCTGCGACGGAGTTTGGGTCGCACACGGCAGCGGCAGCGAGGACGCGACGGTGGTGGACGAGTTCGACCGCCTCAAGGTACCGCCCCAGGATCCACGCTACACCCTGCGGCGCGTGTGGCTGACGGCGGAAGAGGAGTCGCACTACTACGACGGTTTCGCCAACGAAGGCCTCTGGCCGCTTTGCCACATCGCCCACACCCGGCCCATTTTCCGCGCCGCCGACTGGGAAGCCTACCAGGCGGTCAACCGCAAATTCGCCGACGCCCTGCTCCATGAGATGGAGGGGAACGCCAGTCCCATCGTATTCGTGCAGGACTACCACTTTGCCCTGTTGCCGCGCATGGTCAAGTTGGCGCGCCCCGACGCGCGGGTGGCTATCTTCTGGCACATTCCGTGGCCCAACCCGGAGGCTTTCGGCATCTGTCCCTGGCAGAGTGAATTGCTCGAAGGTCTGCTGGGGGCCGACCTCATCGGCTTCCATATTCCGCTCCACTGCAACAATTTTCTCGATACCGTGGACCGGGTGCTCGAATCCCGCACCGACCGCGAGCATATGACCGCCCGCCGCCACGGCCACACCACTACCGTGCGTCCTTACCCGGTGAGCGTGGCCATCGACAACGTGATTTCCGAGCGGCCTCTGTGGGCCGCCAACCGCAACGACATGCTCAAGGAATTCGGGGTACGCGCCCAGAGCCTGGTCCTGGGGGTTGACCGGCTGGATTACACCAAGGGAATAGTGGAGCGGCTCATGGCCTTTGAGCGGCTGCTGGAGGATCGGACCTGGCATCGCGGACGCGTTACGATGGTCCAGATTGCCGCGCCCAGCAGAACTCGCATCCCAAGTTATATAGAACTCAGCCGCAAGGTTGAGGAACTGGTGGAGCGCATCAACCAGCGCTTCCAGACCGGCAGTTGGCGCCCGGTCATTCTCGTGGAGCGGCAAGCCAGCCACGAGGAAGTCACTCGGTGGTACCGGGCCGCCGATATCTGCCTGGTGACCTCTCTGCACGATGGAATGAATCTCGTAGCCAAGGAATACCTGGCGGCGCGCGACGACGAGGAAGGCGTGCTGATCCTGAGCAAGTTCACCGGGGCTGCGGTGGAATTGCGCGATGCTCTGATCGTCAATCCCTACGATATCGATGGGGTTGCCGATGCTATCAACCGTGCCCTGGAGATGGGCTACGGAGAACGGCGGATGCGCATGCAGCGAATGCGGAGGCAAGTGATGGAACGCAACGTTTATCGCTGGGCGGCCAGTGTGCTGGGAGATCTGCGCGAGCTGCGCCTCGAAAACGCTGATATGACAAACGTGGTCCGCGCGGAACCCATGGTGGTGCACCGGGCGGAGGAGGCCCATAGAAAACGGGCATGAAGGCGAGACCAAGGTGACTGACGAGACGATAAAGAAGCTCGAAGATTTCCTCCGTAGTTTTTCTGAAGGACATCAGCCGCTTTTATTACTGGATTACGACGGAACCCTGGCCCCCTTCCGGGTGGATCGCACCAAGGCGCGGCCATGGACCGGGGTGCGCGAGGCCCTGGGGCGTATCCAGCGGCAGGGGAAAACCCGGATGGTGGTGATCACGGGCAGGCCTGCGAAAGAAATCGCACCGCTGTTGCGCGGGCATCCGCCGGTGATCGATCCGATGCTGGAGGTGTGGGGCCTGCACGGCGCCGAGCGCGTGCATGCCGATGGGCGTCGCGAACTGGAACAGGCGCCGCCCGAAACCCAGCGCAGGCTCGACGAACTGCGCGAGCACCTGCGGCACAACAATCTCGGTGGGCAATTTGAGGATAAGCCGAACGCGGCGGTGATGCATTGGCGCGGCGCTTCGCCGCGCACTGCCAAGTTCATCGAGACGCGGACCCGTGAACTGTTCGAGCCGCTGGCGAAGCTGCCGGGCCTCACGCTCCTTCCCTTCGAGGGCGGCCTGGAACTGCGTGTCGGCCGCGACAAGGGCGGGGCGGTCGGCGCCCTGGTCTCGGAAGCGCCGCCGGGTTCGCCGGTCGCATTTATCGGAGACGATTTGACCGACGAGGACGGGTTCAAGGCCGTGAACCAGGCGCAAGGCCCGCATCTCAGCGTCCTCATGCGGCCCGAGCCCCGCGAGACCGCCGCCGACCTGTGGCTGCGGCCCCCGGCGGAACTGCGCGGCTTCCTGAAGAAATGGTATCGGGCCATGGAGGCGGTATACGGAAAAACGGCCGCCGCAGTGGCTTGACGTTCTCCCCTCCCGGTCTCCCTCCCGCCCACGGTAGGAGTATGGTGTCCTTCACGCCCCGTATGCACGATGCACTCATTCGCCTGGATAGCGCTCATTAGGCTTCACAATGCGGATGCGATGATCGGTAAACTTGAAGTGGGCGCCCGGCAATTCGATCTTGGGCATGTGGCATGAGACGCAGTTGTTTTTCGACACCGGGCAGGCTTTGGCTTCGACCTTTCCGCCGCCATGGCAGGCCTGGCACTTGGCGTCATAGTCAGCCGGCTGTGCGCTGGGTTCGGTGTGCGGGTCGTGGCAAGCCAGGCAACTGATGCGCGCGTCGTCGGGGTCGTAGCACAGGCTGCTCCAAAGCCGGTAAGGCTGGAAGCGAATGTTGTTGATACTGTGATCTTCCCCCATCATGATTTCTACCCAGGTGCGGTGGCAGCGGCCGCAGAAGTTGGACGTCTGTTCGGCGGTGAGATCGTGCAGATCGGCTAATCCGGCGGGTACGGCGGGCTTGCCGCTTCCCCGGGCCATGGCGGCAACGTGCGCCTCTGTGGCCTGATGACAATGACTGCACTGGACTCCCGGCCTCATCTTGTCCAGCGTAAGCTGTTTTCCCGAGACCGCATCCGTTGCGTGACATCCGAAACAGCGCAGACTCTCCTCCTGGCTCAACAATCGGCCGGCGGCTTCATTCAGGTCGGCCGGGTGAGTGCTCTGCCCACCGAGCGTTGGTCCAAGAGCGTTGAGTTCCCGAAACCAACTCATGCTGCTCTCGTAATACTTGCCGTCCTTCTCCAGGATGTAGGTCTGACCCAGGGCGGAACTGGCGCCCATCGCCCAGCGGATGGGCATCGTGATCGTGGCCGTGCCATCGGTTACAGAGTAGAAGCTTTGATCGCCCTTGCGTTCGATGCGATACGAGTATCTGCCGTAGGTCGCTGTTAGGAGCGGGTGGTCAATGAGAATGCGGGCTTGCTCGATAGTTTCGAGCGCGTGCGCCATATGCGTGGCGGGCTGGGTACGCCCCTCGGCGTGACACTTGGCGCAAATCGTGGAACTCTCCTGGCCGGCTTGCGCCCAGACGAACGCGGGAGCAACAAACAGCAGCAGGAGTCCCGATAAGACACGGTCCGGCAGGGTCATCGCGGAAGCAGGAGCACGGATCCCAATTCTATATCCACGCCACCCCGACTACTGATCTTTACGGCGCGCTGCTTGCTTATGCGCTCATCCAACACAAATACCGGAGCCAGCCGGCATCGGTCTACATCCTGCTCACCGAGGACCACTCGGGTTCAGCCACGGTCAATGGAGTTACACTACCGGTCGCTACCGGTACAAACCAGGCAGTCGCGAGTTATGCCCGGGAACAGCAAGGAGGTTTGGAGAAGGAGGGCTTACATTAGCGGGCTTGTTGATGCTGGGCGTGGGGCGGCGCTACCGTCTCAGATTATCGCTTGTCTCAGTCGCGATTCTTTGCACTGTCGCAATTGCCGGCTGTGGCGGGTCCGGAACAACCCACCATCCTGTTCCGGGAACAACGGCTGGCAAGTATGTGTTCACTCTGACCGCGACAGATGCAGCCAACGCTAAGATCGCAGCGTCAACAAACATCTCCCTGACGGTTCAATAAAACCTGGCCGCTGTCTTAACGTGCTGGTCTATTCCTGGTCTGCGAGTCCTGGTCTGCGAGGCCCAAACCGGCCCTACTCCCGTCCCCGCTTGCGAATCTCGATATTCAGCCGCTTGATCTTCTGGTTCAGCGTCGATAGCGGGATGCGGAACTGTTCGGCCGCATCCGTCTGATTCCAGTTGCAGCGCTCCAGCTTCTCGATGATGATGCGGCGCTCGATGTCTTCCAGAATGTCGAACAGGGAGGCGTTGGGATTGTGCTCCAGCAGCGCATCCTGGAAGCTGCGCCCCGTGATGTGGCCCGGGAGCAGGTCTGAGCCGATCATCTGGTTCGACGAAAGCACCACGCCGCGCTCGATGCAATTCTCCAGTTCGCGCACGTTGCCCGGCCAGTCGTAGTCCATAAGGGCGCGCAGAGCGTCGGCCGTGAGCTTGCGCAGCGGGAGCCCGTTCTCGTTGGCGTAGTACTCCAGGAAGTGAAGCGTCAGCAGCGGAATATCTTCGCGCCGCCCCCGCAGCGGCGGCAGGTCGACGGTGATCACGTTGAGACGATAGAAGAGATCTTCGCGGAACCGGCCGTCGCGCACCGCCTGGCGCAGGTCCACGTTGGTGGCGGCGATGATACGCACGTCCACCTGGATTTCCTGGATGCCTCCCAAATGCATGAAGCGGCGGTCCTGCAGCACGCGCAGGATTTTGGCCTGCGTATCCATGCCCATGGTGGCGATTTCGTCCAGAAACAGCGTGCCGCCGTTGGCCACTTCGAAGAGCCCCTTTTTCGAGGCGATTGCAGAAGTGAACGCTCCCTTCACATGGCCGAACAGCGTGGACTCGAGCAACTCCGAGGGCATCGCGCCGGTGTTCACCGGAACGAACGGCTTGTCGCGCCGCGGGGAGTTGGCATGAATGGCCTTGGCGATGAGTTCCTTGCCGGTGCCGCTTTCGCCCTGAATCAGAACGGTGGACCGGCTGGGCGCGACTTGGGCCACCAAGTCAAAGACACGGAGCATCGCCTCGCTCTTCCCCACGATATTTGTGAAGTTGTAGCGCTGCTTCAGAGCGCGCTTCAGCTGCAGGTTCTCTTCTTCGGCGCGATGCCGCGCGATGGCCGAGCGGATGTCGGCCATCAGCTTTTCATTGTCCCATGGCTTCTGGACGAAGTTCTCCGCGCCGGCCCGCACCGACTCGACCACATTGTCCACGGTCCCGTAGGCAGTGATCATGATGACCGGCAGTTCCGGTTGCCGGTCCTTGATCTGGGGCAGCAGTTCCAGGCCGCTCTGCCCCGGCAGCGCGAGATCGAGCAGCACCAGGTCGAAGTTTTCCAGCTCCAGGATGCGCAGCCCCTGCTCGCCATCAGCGGCCATGCGGACCTGGTAGCCCTCGAAGTTGAGCAGCACTTCAAGAGACTCGCGGATGCCGGCTTCGTCATCGACGATGAGAATGCTGGCGTTGGAAGCATTGTTCGATACAGAAGGAGCGGACAAATTCAAAGGCGAGTCGACCTCAGGCATGGACAGAATTCCTCAACAACGGAAACTCAAGATGGAAGGTTGTGCCGGCGCCTACTGCGCTCTCAACGTGGATTTTTCCCGCGTGTTCCTGGATGATGCCATATGACACCGAGAGGCCGAGCCCGGTGCCCCGCTTGTCTCCCGGCCGGGGAGCTGACTTGGTGGTGAAGAACGGATCGTAAATGCGCTTCAGATGCTCGGGTGCGATGCCGGCACCGGAGTCACTCACCACCGCTTCCACGTGCCCGTTCACCAGGGTGGCCACGCGCAGGCGGCCTCCGCCGGGCATTGCTTCCTTGGCATTCAGGAGCAGGTTCAGGAACACCTGCTGCAGTTTCCCGGAGTTGCCGTGAATGGCCGGAAGATCGGTCGTGAGATCGAGTTCGATCTGCACCTGCGCCGTCTTGAACTGGTGCTCGAGCAGGGAGAGCGTGTCGCGGATGACCTGGTTCAGATTGGTCTCCTTGAACTCGGTCGTCGAGGTGCGGGAGAAATTCAGCAGGCCGTTGGCGATCTCCGCGGCGCGGAAGCTCTGCTGCGTGATCTTCTCCAGCACGGGGCCGAGGCGCTGGTCGCCGCGCCATTGCTTTGAGAGCATCTGCGCGTAGCTGGAAATCACCGCCAGGGGCGTGTTGATCTCGTGCGCCACGCCCGCCGCCAGAAGACCGATGGAACTCAGTTTATCGGTCTGCGCGAGCTGCGCTTCCAGCGTGACCCGCTCCGTGATGTCGTCCACCAGGATGATCCGGCCCACGGCCACAAAGTCCCTTGACATCAGCGGGGCAATGGCGGCATTCACGGTGCGTTGTTCTCCCGCACGCGTGGTCAGGCGGAACTTGTAAAGATTGTGGACGCCGGACTCGCTGCGGAACTTGTCCAGGGCATCGCAGAATTCCGCGGGAAACACGCTGCGAAGTACCTGGCCGAGGGCCTCGCCGCGGCTGAAGGCGTACATGGCCTCCATCTGCGTGTTCCAGCTCTCGATGCGGTCGTCAAGATCGATGGCGAGAATGCCCACATTGATGGATTCGACGATGTTCTCGTTGAATTCTTTCAGCCGTTCAAACTCGGTGATCTTCGACTCCAGGCGGGAGTAAAGGCTGGCGTTCTGCAGGGCGATGCCGATGTAGCTGGCCAGCGATTCCAGCAGTTCCACATCCTCGCTCGACAGGAAGTCGCCGCCCTCGGTGCGCCCCAGGCCGATCACCGCCAGGGTGCGGGTGATCAGGCCGTCCTGCACCCGGCAGGGCAGATAGTAGTTAAGGTCGAGCAGCGCCGCCGTGCGGCGTTCGTCCTCCGGCAGGTGCAGGGCCTGGAGGGCATTCTCGAGGAAGATGTGGGTGTGCCCGTCGCCGGCATTGAAATCCAGGAAGCCCAGGGCCAGCGAGTTTTGCGATCCGATGGCCAGGCGGGAGTCGGCGGGCAGCCCGTGGGCGGCGGCCAGCCGGAGCCGGCCTCTGTGTTCGGCCATGAAAATGGCAACCCGCGAGACGCGCATGGTCCGGGGAAGGCGGTCGACGATCGATTCCAGCAGGGCGTGGAGATCGGTTTCCGAACTCAAGCCCCTTCCGAACTCGATGAGCGCCTTGCGGTAGTCATACCGCTGGCGATCGAAGACTTGATCCACCCAGCCCTGGATGCGGCGCTTCAGGGGTTCGAAGATGGCGGCGACGATGACGATGGCGATGCCCAGACTCCACTCCCGCACCGCCGACGGCATGTGGAGGTGAACCTGCTCAGCGGTGAGGGCCACGATGGCGAAGTATCCGCCCAGCAGCAGGCCGGTCGCCAGCGTATAGGCCACACCGCGTTTGAAGATCAAGTCCGTGTCCATCAGCCGGTAGCGAACAATGGCCCAGCTGAAGGTCAGCGGCAGAAAGATGATGGAGAATCCGGCGATCCGTTCGAAGGCTCCGGGGAGGCGCACGTCGAACAGGAACGGCACCGCGTAAAACACCGTGAAGGGCACTACCGCCAGCAGCGCGCCGCGGGTGAGCCACTTCAACTGCTGGCGCAGGAGCGGCGTGCCGGCGCGCTGGTAGCTGCGCAGGAAGAGGGCCGCGGCCAGCACATAGTACAGCGCCTCGTACGCCGTCCCGGTCTGGTCCATGCGGTGCTTCAGCAGCATCGTGGCCTGCCAGCTGAACCTCGCCCAAATCCACAAACCCAGGAGTGCGACCCCGGGGGCATACACCAGCGGGAGCAGCCAGGCACGATGGACCCGCTTCAGGCGCTCCTCGGGAAAGCTCAGCGCGAAATGCAGGAATAATGCCGGCTGCAGGGAGTCGGCCACAATGTTGGTCCAGAAAACGGTCCAGTCGAGAGTGTCGAGTTGGCTGGTGTACTTGAGCGCATAAAGCGCGAACGACACCAGGCAGAAGAGATAAAAGTGGGTGGCCCGAGGCGCCGTCCAGCGGCGGAACAAGACATAAATCCCGATGGCGAGGTAGATCACGCCGATGAAGCGGAGGCCCAGCGCAAGGCTGCGGTCCGCCGGAACCGGGATCACGGGAACCGGGGAATCGAACTCAATGCCGCCGCGGTTGATCGAATAGAGGGCTTTGCCGTAGCTACCAGTCTTGAAGAGTTCCCGTTCCAGGTCCGACGTATGACGTACGGGGCGGTCGTTCACCGCCGTGAGCAGATCCTGCGTCTTCAGTCCCGCAATGGCTCCGGGGCCGTCTGGAAGAACCCGCTGGGCGATCAGACCTTCGCCGCCTGGCGCCTCGCTCCACCACACCTGGTCATCGGGCTGCTGGAAAGTCAGGTCCTGGCGAAAATTCAAAATCGCCAACAGGACCAGTCCCAGCGTGGCGACTGCCAGCAGGATTGCCTGAATGCGATTTGTGAGATTCGTCTCCATTCCCGGGGGTGTCCTGAACGAGGTATTGAAGCACGTAGCTTGCCATGTTGGATGATAGGGTTCTGCGCGTCCGCTGTTTCAGCTATTCGATTGATCGCGCAGGGGATAGGAAGTGTTGCTCTTGCGGATTTCAACCTGCGCGAAGCCCAAACGAAGACGAGGTTGCAGAAAACCGTAGGTTGGATATGCAAAAAGGGAAGCCTCTACGGAATTCTAGAGCATACAGGCGAATAAATCGTGCAACTCCTGTCACTGTTTTGACTCGCCCGCTTCGGAGCCGTTAAATCTATCGCATCGATGCCGGATCATCCGCTGCGGAACCGACCATAGACTCGTTTCGGTGGCTTACCGTTGGCCGTAGGTTGCCCTTGGTCCGTGTTTGCGCATGTAGTGGTGCTCGCCCACGTAATCGGGGAGGCCGGATTCGGGGGCACCCAGCAACACGCTTCGGAAGGCCAGCCGCGCGATGTACTCGAGTACATCGGCGTGCTCCACCGCATCCATAGGCGACTTGCCCCAGGCGAACGGCGCGTGCCCGGCCACCAGCACTCCGGGGACCGCCAGGGGATCCAGGTTTTCGCGGTGGAAGCGGCTCACGATCACCGCGCCGGTGTTGCGAACGTACGCCTCGGCCACCTGGTCCCCCGTGAGGTGGTCCGTAACCGGCACCGGCCCGTGAAAATAGTCGGCGTGGGTGGTGCCGAGGCAGGGAATCGGGCGACACGCCTGGGCCCACGCGGTGGCAAACTCGGAATGGGTGTGAACCACGCCCCCGATCTGGGGGAATTCCCGGTAGAGCAGCGTGTGGGTATCCAGGTCGCTCGACGGGCGCAGGGTGCCTTCCACGAGATTGCCGTCGAGATCCGTCACCACCAGGTCGGCGGGGCTCATGGTGGCATAGTCAACCCCGCTAGGTTTGATCACCACCAGCGGCCGGCTTCCCGATCGGTCAATGCCGCTGGCATTGCCAAAGGTATGCGGGGCGAGACCGCGGCGGGCGATTTCCTGGTTGGCTTTGAGGACCTGTTCGCGAAGGTTGGCAAGCAGCATGGGTGGTTCCTCGGGACCGCGGGAAAGCGTTTACCCGGACCAGTCTAGCACTCGCCGCGCCCCCGCCTGGCGGCACAACCTTCCATCCTTTCCCGGGTTGTAAAGATTTTGCACTTCAACAGAACACGCATCTAGGAGCAATGAACTGCCGCTAGAGTCAGAGGGAACAGCCGCTCTGCACTTATCGTAAATTCCCCTGGAGGTTTTTCCATGCCACCCATCCGCTTAGCCCTTCTGGCCGTTTTTGCGGTTCTGTTGGGATTCCAAGATCGTGCTTTGGCGGCTCCCGCCCATCCAGCCGATTACCCGCTGCGCGTCCACGTCTACCAGGCTCGCTGGCAAAAACACCCCAATGGCGAGGTCGACGGAGAAGGCCGCGCCAATCTCTTCGAACAGGGGCAGGCGCGCGCCTTCGATTACACGTTCACCTGCTCCGAGTTGTTTCGCGCCTCCATGGGTTGGGAAACCTACCCGGCCAGGTGGCGCAGGAAAGACGGCGAACTCGAGATGCAGATTCCGGTGGCCGGCAAGCCCGGCGAATCCAGAGAATGCCTGCTCAAGGTCGTAATGAAAAAAGATGCGGCCTATTACAAGCGCAACGGGCAATTGAACGAGGAGCCGTCGTCGGTTTTCAAATCCTGGATGGAGAAGCACAACTACGATCCCGAACACGGCAAGAACCAGCCCACCGGACTGCCTGCCGAGGCGGAAGGAAATTCCAAGAAGGACTGACCCGCGGCCTCTCCCTGGTGGATGCGCTTCCATCCAGGTTTAAGGATTGGCGGACACTTGGCATCTTCGCCGGCGCCACGTCTGATGGCGATGCGCGAACGTCTATTTCATAGTCTTGTAAACTCGCGCGCCGAGCCGCCGTCTACCTGAGTGATGGCAGCCGGCACCGCACTGGAACCGATGACGATGCCTATGGCGGAAGATGTAGCGGCGCAGGACTTTGCGAGCATTGTCGCGAGCCACCGCACGCAGGTCTTCCGGTTTTTGCTCGCCTCTTCGCGGGATATCGATCTGGCCGAGACGCTGACTCAGGAGACTTTCCTGAAGGCGCACCGGCACCGGTCCAGCTTTCGCGGCGAGTCGAGCGCCATCACGTGGCTGATGCGCATCGCCATCAACCTGCAGAAGGACCACTGGCGCAACCGCCGGATTCGCTTCTGGCGCCAGACACGATCGAACGCGGTGGACGCCGACGAGGCCAGCGAATGGCTGCCCAGCGGCGAAAGTTCGCCGGAACAGAAACTGCTGGCCCGCGAACAGGTAAAACGCGTCTGGCAGGCGGTGGACGGATTGAGCAATCGGCAAAGGACCGTTTTTTTGCTTCGCTTTGTGGAAGAAATGGAGATCGCCGAAATTGGAAAGGCGACCGGCTTGAGCGAGGGCACGGTAAAGGCGCACCTCTCGCGCGCTCTGGGCAGGGTGCGAGGCGAGGTGAGGGGGAAAGCATGAGTTTCAAAGAGCAGTCATTCAAAAGTCGCGGGGAGAGGGACGACCGGGTCGCGAGAGGCGCCTCATTGGGCACAGGGGAGGACGCCGATCGCGACCCGGAACTGGGGCGGGTGCTCCGGGACTTCCGTTCGAGCGTGCACGCCTGGAGCGATGCTGTATACCTCCGGCCCAGGCTCGTGGAAGCGGCGCCTCGGCGGATGGCCTGGCGGATGGCGGCAGGCTGGGCTTTGGGAAGTGTTCTGGTGGTTGGAGGAGCCGGGGGAGGGTTCCTCGGGCATCGCCATCTGCAGGAACAGACCCGCATCGCCACCGCCCGCCAGGCGGAACATCAGCGGCAGATCCAGGAGCAGAGGGCGCGCGAAGCCGAGCAGGAACTCGCTCAGGTGGACAGCGATGTATCGCGCGAGGTTCCCACGGCCCTGGAGCCATTGGGGCAGTTGATGACCTCCGACGAGAGCCGCTAGATCAGGATTCGGGAATCAACAGTTAAACCGGGCAGGGAGGCTCGCATTGCGGGCACGGCGGTGCTGTGTAAACCATGCGCCCGGCGGAAATCAGTGTTTGAGGACATGATCGACCAGTCTGGTGGTTTTCACCCGGAAGAGGAGAAACGTCATGAGGGTACGTACAGCGATTCATTGGAGCTTTGTAGCCATTCTTTCCGCAGGTCTTATCGCCGTGGCCCAGGGGCCGGTGGGAGCCCCTGACCAGGCGGGAACCCCGGGGCCGGGCGGCGGCGGACCCGGCTTTGGAATGCATCGGCCGCCTATGGAGCGCGCCCTTGGCCTCTACGGAGGACGCTGGTGGAATGACCAGTCACTGGTCGACAAGCTCAAGCTCAGCGACGATCAACGCAAAGCCATGGACCAGATTCTGCTCGACCATCGCAAGGACCTGGTCGACAAGAGGGCGACCCTGGAAAAGGCCGAACTCGACCTTGAACCGCTGATGCAGGACGATCAGCCCAACGAGTCGCAAGTCCTTGCCCAAATCGATAAAGTGGCACAGGCGCGCGCCGAACTCGAGAAAGCCAATGCCCGCTTCCTTCTGGCCATCCGTTCCAAACTTTCGCCGGACCAATGGAAAGACCTGAAGGCCGCGCGTGCCGAACGCATGGAACAGCATCGCGGCTGGCGCGACGGCCGCCGCCCCCAGGGACCACCTCCTTCGGGCGAACCGGGATCCGGACCGCAAGGTCTATTGAATGAATTACCTGCCTGGGACCTTCCACAACCCGGAATGGAATCAGGCACCCGCTAAGTGGATTTCTGCATCATAGGTATTCAGGCAGAGAGCAAAATACGGTTGAAATCAATACCGGTGGCGGCGAGAGATAACCTCTTGCCGCCGTTTTTTTGCGAGGAAGTAAAGCTGCTGCAACCCACTTAAATACAGAGATATACAGAAGACAGAATGAACCGGCCAGGCATAGGTCCTCCGGCCTGCCCTAAGTGCCCCTGCTAACTGCGGTGCCGCTCAGCAGTAACCATATTTTGATGGAGCGCAACCGGTAGTCAGTCGAAATCTGCAGCTACTTATGGCTGCCCCCACGCGGACAGTTGGTGCCTTATGCTGGACATCAAGTGCACCACTTCGCGACAGCATTGTGTTCGAGCGAAACACTGTGTACCGAAAAGATTCTTCCCTAAAGCACTAAAGTTATTTGCGCCGCTCCCGATGAAGTGGGTGGATGCAGAACGGTCCCGCCGAACGGCGAGGCTGAGGCAAATCAAGCCGGCATCCCAGCAAGGAGTGAATTCCATGGCCCTCGGTGTTCTGAATAATCTGTCAGCGATTTACGCGGAGAACAACCTGAACAACACCAGCAACAGCCTGCAGAACGTGTTGCGGCAGTTGTCCTCAGGTTCGCGCATCAACTCCGGCGCCGACGACGCCGCCGGCCTTTCCCTGGTGAATGGACTCCAGGCAAACACCAGGGCCCTTAGCCAGTCCGCCACCAACGCCACGGAAGGCGTAGGGCTGCTGCAGGTGGCCGACGGCGCCCTGTCGCAGGTGACCAACCTGCTGAATCGGGCCATCACCCTGGCGACTGAAGCCTCCAACGGCACTCTGAACAACTCGCAATTGTCCGCCGCCAACCAGGAGTACCAGTCAATCCTTTCCGAGATCAATAACATCGGCTCGACCACCACCTATAACCAGAACCGGGTGTTCACCGGATCGGTAGCCGGCGTTGCGATCTATACCGGAGACTCCTCCTCGGCGGGGGCGTCGGTCAACAGCCTGTTCTTCGCCACGCTCAGCACTTCTTCGTTGGGCGACACCGGCGGATCCATTCAGCAGAACAGCAACGGGCAGTTTGTCGATTTGTCGGCAGATGCGGCCGGCGTGCTGACCACCGCGGCAGCCCTCAGCGATGCGGTGACGGCGGGTCTCAGCTTTACCACCAACAATGCCGACGGGACCACCACCAACTACAGCACGACGTCTCTCACTGTGGGCGCGCTGATCCAGGAGATCAATGCCCAACACATCCCCGGCGTGACGGCAACCTTTTCGACCGCTTCCGCCGTGGGTGTCGCCGGCGTCGATCCGGCCGACACCGGCATCCAGATCACCAATACCAATCCCAATGTGACCATCGGTCTCGGCACCCTCACCGACGGCGCGACCTTGGCTCAGTCACTGATGGCCAATACCGCGGCTACCACCACCATCGGCTACAAGTTTGCCGCCGGAGGGGATAAATCCGCCAACCTGGCGAATACCGATCTTATGAGCCAGACGAACGCGCAAAACGCCGTATCCGTCATCAACGGGGCCATCACCGATGTCGCCTCCATGGACGGCTATCTCGGAGCGCAGATCAACACCCTGAATGCCATCAGCCAGGTCATGAGCACGCAGCAGGAAAACATCGTCTCCGCGCAAGATGCCATCCAGGCCACCGATTATGCCGCCGCCACTTCGAACATGTCGAAGTTCGAAATCCTCAGCCAAACCGGCATTGCGGCGCTCGCCCAGGCCAACAGCGTCGAGCAGGAGGTTACAAAGCTGCTCCAGTAAGCGGGATTTAGGCGTGGGCACCAGAAAGTTTGAAGCCACGCAGACCTGATGCACTTTCAAGAAAACCCAGGGACAGGGCGGCGGCCAGTGCGATGCACTGGCCGCCCATTCTTTTTGAGCAGGGGATAGGAATTGGGCACGTGGGAACAGGCCGCAATGCGCCTGCGAGACTCAATGCCTCGCAATTTCGTCTTTGCTATAGTGGAGCACGGAAGTCGCCAGAATCGCGGAGTTGTGTCCAAGTGGTGAAACATGGATGGACCAGCGCGCTGCTTGCCTGGGTTGCACTGAGTTGGGCGGCGCCCCAGTCGAGGGCGTTCCAGGTACCGCCCGCAGGGCCTGCAGCTTCGACGGCTGGTCGCACCCCGCGCCTGATTCCGCGCACCAGCGCAGAACGCGAGCAGCGGTTCCTTACCCAGCACCGCATCATCCTCAACGTGCATGTCTCCGATAGCGCCGGCAAGCCCCACCCCGAATTGAGCCAGGCGGATTTCACGGTCCTCGACAATGCCCAGGCCCGCAACCTCGTAAACTTTCGTTCGATTGAAGGCGCCACCGGCGGAGCGCATGTCGTCCTGGTGCTCGATGCCCTGAACAACTTCACCAGGCAAATTCATTCCTTCGCAAAAGACATCGAGCAGTATTTGAAAGAAGGGGAAGAATCTCTCCCCGCGCCGGTTTCCATCGGGCTGTTTTCCGGCTACGGCATCGATCTGGGCAAGCCTTCGCGGGATCGCAGTGCGCTGCTGGCCGAACTGAAGTCGAAGACCGCGGATCTGCACGCCACCGGTTGCGTCACCCAGCAGGACCGCGCGTCCAACACCATCCAGCCGTACTCGCCCGGCGCATATGGAAACGTGCGCAACGGTTCTACCCAGGAACTGGTCTGCAAGAATGACCGGTTCGTCGCCTCCATCAATGCGCTTTCGCTGTTCGCGCGAAGGGAAGTGGACGAGCCTGGACGGGTGATCGTTATTTGGCTTGGACCGGGATGGCCTATGCTTACCGATAAGGCTTTCACCCCCGATCCGCCGGAACTGAAGCAGAGTTTCTTCGAGCGCCTGGTGTCGCTCTCTACCCTATTGCGGGAAGCGCAGGTTACCGTGGACGCGGTGGGCTCTCCCGACGATTCCATCAACCCCCAAACGCCCGATATCCACGACTACAAATTCTTCGATGGTATTTCCAGTCCCGACCAGGTCAGCGCGGCGGACATGGGGCTCCATCCTCTTGCCCATCAGACCGGCGGAAGAATCTTTCCGGAAACCAAGGATGTGGCCGGCCAGATCAGGGAATGCGTGAACGACGCCGCGTCCTATTACGTGCTCTCGTTCGATGCCCCGCCTGCCCCCGGCTTCGGCGAGTTCCACACGCTGGCCGTCAAGATCGACAAGCCCGGCCTCGACGTCCGCACCAACACCCTCTACTACGCCGAGCAATAGAAGTTTCCGTGCCCCATCCTTGCGATTTTTTTCTGTCGCAAGGGTGGGAAACCACAAAAGACCCACATGCCCGTCTTTCATCCTCGTCGGTAGTCAAAGCCGGTGAAGGACTAATCCCTGCTCCCTGTTTTTGTATTCCCTGATCCCTGACCCCTGTCCTTTACACATGCTGTACTGCCTGGGCCAGGTGGCTCAGGCTTGACTTGGCGTCGCCGTAAAGCATCGCCGTACAGGCCTTGAAGAATAGCGGATTCTCCAGCCCCGAGAAGCCGCGGCCCTGTCCGCGCTTGAGCACGATGACGCTCTTGGCGCGATCCACCTCGAGAATGGGCATCCCCGCGATCAGTGATTTAGGGTTGTCGCGCGCATCGGGATTCACCACGTCGTTGGCTCCGATCACCACCGCGACATCCGTCGACGGAAACTCCGGGTTGATCTGCTCCATTTCGTAGAGCGACGAATACGGAACATTGGCTTCGGCCAGCAGCACGTTCATGTGTCCGGGCATGCGCCCCGCCACCGGATGAATGGCGTACTTTACGGTGACGCCGCGGTCCTCCAGGAGTTCGGCCAGCTCCCGAACGGCGTGTTGCGCCTGCGCGGTGGCCAGCCCGTAGCCAGGCACAAAGATCACCCGGTTGGCGAATGCCAGTTGCATGGCCGCGTCTTCCAGGCTGATCTCCCGCATTACGCCGTCGGCCGTCGTCGTGACTTCCGCCACCACCGATCCAAATCCGCCGAACAGCACATTGGTGATGGACCGGTTCATGGCCTTGCACATCAGAACCGAGAGAATGAATCCCGAAAAGCCGTCCAGCGTTCCGGCGATAATGAGCACGTTGTTGCCCAGCACGAAGCCGGTAGCCGCCGCGGCCAGGCCGGCATAGGAGTTCAGCAGCGACATCACCACCGGCATATCCGCCGAGCCGATGGGAATCACCATCATCACGCCGAACAGAAACGCGATCCCCAGCATGGCATAGAAAACCGCGCTCGCCGCCGGATTGAACCAGAAATAAACGAAGCAGCCCAGCATGCCTGCGCTGGTGGCCAGGTTGACGATGTTCTGTCCGCGGAACTGGATGGGCTTGCCCTGAATGACGCCCTGGAGCTTGGCTGCGGCGATCAATGAACCGGTGGTGGTGAGCGCGCCCAGCATGATTTCAAATCCCAGTGCGCCGCGCTTGACCGGGCCCAGCTCTCCGATGTTCACCATGAACTCGCCGATGCCGACCAGCGCCGCCGCCAGCGCTCCGAACGCATGCGACAGCGCGGTTCGCTGGGGCATGGCCGTCATGGGCACCGTGATTGCCATCCACGCGCCAATGATCGAGCCGATGGCCAGGCCGGCGATCAGCCATGTCCAGGTAATGATGTGCCCGCCGATCAGCGTCCCCACTATGGCCGCGAACATGCCGCCCTCGGCCAGAAACATGCCGCGCCGCGCGGTATCGGGGTGCGACATCATCTTGAGGGAGAGGATGAACAGGATGGATGCGACCAGGTAAGTCGCTTCCATGAAGTACGTCGCAAGCGTGTAGGAGGCGGGGTTCACTTGGACGTCTCCTTCGACTGCGGCTCGCGCTTGCGGAACATCTTGAGCATGCGGTCGGTGATGCCGAACCCGCCCACCACGTTGATGGTGGCGGTGGTAACCGCGACGCACCCCAGGATGTGCGCGGGCAGCGGATAGCCCTTGGCGCCGGCCAGCACCAGCGAGCCAATCAGCGATATCCCGGAGATGGCATTGGTGGCCGACATCAGCGGGGTATGCAGCAGTGGCGGGACCCGGCTGATCACCTGGTAGCCAAGAAAGCCGGCCAGCGCGAATACGTAGACGGAAGCGATGAGAACGGCGGGATTCATCATAAGTTCGCTCGATCGGAACAGCGAGTTAGCGCGGTGAGTGTTGTGGGCGGCGAGAAGGTGATCCACGCCTCAAAAGTTGTCATCCTGACGCTGAACGCACCGAAGTGAAGTCACTGCATGAATCGACCTAGGTTTTTGAAACGACCTCCAGCAGTTTCGCCACCCGCGGATTGACGGCTTTGCCCTGGTGAGCCACGCAGGCGCCCGCCAGGACTTCGTCTGCCAGGTCCACGGCCAGTTCGCCCTTCTTTACGATCAGGCCAAGAAAGTTGAGAATGTTGCGCGAGTAGAGATTACTGGCATCCACCGGGACCTCGGCGGGCAGATTCAGCGGCGCCAGCAGGGTGACTCCGTTGATCTGCTGGGTGACCCCGGGCCTGGTCAGTTCGCAGTTGCCGCCGGCGGGTGCGGCAAGATCGACGAGCACCGATCCGGGCCGCATCGCCTCCACCGCATCGCTGCGGATAAGGCGCGGCGCCGGCCGTCCGGGCACCTGCGCGGTGGTGATGATCACGTCGGAGTGCGCCGCAGTTTTTGTGATCAGGTCACGTCCGCGATCGAGCGCCTCCTCGGTCAACTCCGCCGCGTAGCCGCCGCCCCCTTCGGTGTTGATCCCGCCCAGGTCGACATCCAGAAACTTCGCGCCCAGCGACCGCACCTGTTCTCCCGCGGCCGCGCGCACATCGTACGCCTCCACTACCGCGCCCAGGCGGCGGGCCGTCGCAATGGCCTGCAGCCCCGCCACTCCTGCTCCGATCACGAACACCTTGGCCGGAGGTATGGTTCCCGCGGCGGTCATCAGCATGGGGAACAGCCGCGGCAGGTGGCCGGCTGCCAGGATCGCTGCCTTGTAACCTGACACGGTCGCCATCGAAGAGAGCGCGTCCATCGACTGCGCACGCGTGATGCGGGGAACCAACTCCATGCTGAAGAGCGTCACCGGGCGGTCGATGGCTTGCGACAGCGCGGCCGGCGCATCCAGCGGGCGAAGGAAGCCGATTACCACTGCCCCCGGTTTGAGTGAAGCCTGGTCGGCGGCCGGCGGAGCGCTCACAACCGGGAGCAGGTCGGCGCCCGTCAGGATGGACCCGCGGTCGGATGTGATGCTGGCGCCGGCATCGACGTACGCCTGGTCGGATGCGCCGGAGACTTCTCCCGCACCCCCTTCCACCAGCACCGTGGTTCCCTGTGCAATCAGCGTTTTCAAGCTGGCCGGCAAGAGTGCTACACGGGTTTCGCCGGGAGCAGACTCCTTCAGTATGCCTAAAAGCAATGTCCCTCCGCGATAGTCGGGAAATGAGGAATGTATGGACGAATATCACCTGACGCGCAGGAACGTCCATGAATTTTCATTCAGATTATTTGGTATGGATGCAGCCCATGTGTGTGATGATGGTCACTCCGGGATTCACCCCGGTCGTCTCCGGCGAGTCCCGCATTACTCTGCGACAGGTGGACATGGCACGACGTTCGTTCTTGCGACAGTTATTCGCATTACCGCTGCTTGGTGCCGCGGGATCTTTTGCCCAATCCACTACCCGCAAGCCGCTCAATATCATGATGAAAAGCGCGTGGGGCTCCGACGATCCCACCAAGGCCGCGTTCCCATTCCTTCATGGGCTCGCGCTAAGCGAAGCTGGCCATTCGGTGCAGATTTTTCTCCTCGGAGAGGCGGTTTCCTTGATGCGCAAGTCGGTAGCCGCCGCGGTCGTGCCGGTAGGGTGGCCGCCGCTCGAGCAGACGATGACCAAGGTCGCCGAGCGGCATGTCCAGATATATGCATGTGGCGCCTGCAGCCGCGCGCGGTCGGTCCTGCAATCGGACCTGGATCAATGGGGAGCGAAATTCGGCAGCCCGACCATCTTTGTTTCGCTGGTGGAGTGGGCCGACCGCGTGATTACGGAATAGGCTTCCCGGGCAAAAGTTTAACCGCGAGCAATCCTGGCCCAAAAGAGGGTGCCCCAGGTCTCGATTCGGGGGTCCTCCGCGACAGGTCCTCGTCGCTGGGGCGGTTTGAGACCTGGCAAACTGCGTCCCTGAACGCCCTGAAATGGTTTGCTCGTTCCTTCGCGACGGCTCTTACTTCGTCAGAGGCGCCGTGCCGGTCACCGTGAATCCAGCTTCCGACTTCGCGTCGGTCTCCTGAGGCTGTGCGCCGCCCACCGTCAGCGTATATTTGCCGGCCAGGATGGAGCGGTTGCCTTGGTCGTCCACGCTGGAAAGCGAGCGTGGATCGATCTTCAGTTTCACTTCCTTGCTGGCGCCGGGCTCGAGTGTGATGCGCTCGAAACCCACCAGCGAGTGAATCGGGCCGCCCTGCTGCGGCGTTTTCACATACGCCTCCACCACCTCGTCGCCGGCCGCTTTGCCGCTATTGGTCACCGTCACGGTTGCGGTCACGGGATCGCCCGCCTTCAGCGTTTCCGCCGATAGCGTGACCGGTCCATATTTGAACGTCGTATAGCTCAGCCCATAGCCAAAGCCCCACAGCGGCTTGCCCTCGTAGTAGCGGTAAGTCCGGTGGTGCAGCGAGTAATCGGTAAATTCCGGTAAGCCATCCAACGATGCGTAGAACGTGACCGGCAGCCGGCCGGCCGGATTGTTCCGGCCTGCCAGGGTGCGCGCAATGGCGGTTCCGCCTTCCACGCCCGGGTACCATGCTTCCAGTACGGCGGCCGCGTGCTGGTTAGCCCAGTTGAGCGCCACCGCGCTGCCGCTCTGCAGCACCACGATAACCGGCTTGCCGGTTCCGGCCAGTGCATCGAGCAACTTCTCCTGGGGCGCGGGCAGATCGAGGCTGGTGCGATCGCCCCCCTGAAATCCCGGAATCTTGATCGGCATCTCCTCGCCTTCGAGCTGCGGGGAAAGGCCGACGAAAGCCACCACCACCTCGGCTTCCCGGGCGCGCGCCACGGCTTCGTCGATCTGCGCCTGTGCGGGGGCCTCCCATTTCAGAGTCACGCCTCCCCCTGCCCGGTCGCCGGAGTGTGAGTACTCCAGCTTGAATTCACGCTCCTTTGTGTCGGAGAAGTCCACCGGGATCGGCTCCTTCTTCACGTTGGCCTGCTGCGGTGGCGCAGTTGGGGAATTGCCCTGCCCCGGCTTCACATCGCTGCCCGAACGCAGTACGCCTTCGGACACAACCTTCCCATCCAGAATGAAGCGGTAGCTTTCGGTCGGCGTGTACGGAAACGCATCGCCGGGCTCAATAGTAAACACGTAGTGGCCGGCCGCCGGTACCGCGATCGTCCCGCTCCAGCGCACGGAGTAGTTGACGGTATCCAACTCAGGCGCGGGCTTGGCATTCTCCCAATCGGTCTGCACCGCCGGCTCCGTCTCGACCGCCACCGGGCGTCCGGTCCAATCGGGCGTCGCGAAAAACTCCGTCTTGAGCCCCTTGTTCAACCCGAACGCCGTGCGCGGAACCGGCACTCCCACGCCCTCGGCCAGGGTGGAGCCCTGCGCATAAAGGATGGGCGATGAGGGGAACTCTTTCATCATGCCGTCCAGCGGCGTCACGGGATGCAAGGGCGTGCCCACATAGTTACCCAGGATCGACGTCAACTGGTCGGCTGTCGGCCCCACCACCGCGATCTTGCCCGGCGCGCTCTTCAGCGGCAGCACGCCGTTGTTCTTCAGCAGCACGATGCTTTCTTCCGCGGCCTTGCGCGAGATGGCGCGGTGTTTCTCTGAGGCCGTATCGGAGAAGGGAATCTTGTCGAGCGGATTAGACCCCTGCGGATCGAACAAGCCAAGCTGGAAGCGGGCGGTGTACAGCCGTTCGGCCGCTTGCGTCACCAAGTCTTCGGAGACCAGGCCCTGGTGGACGGCATCCGCCAGCGTATTGAATCCCGGCGTCCACATGCTGCACGACAGATCCGTTCCCGCCTCCAGGGCCATAGCCGACGAATGCATGATGTCCGGCGCCTTCTTATGTCCCTGGTTCACGTCCACAATCGCGCCGCAATCGGAGACCACGAAGCCTTTGAATCCCCACGCATCCCGCAGATGCTCTTTGAGCAGCATCTTGTTGGTGCAGGCGGGAAACTCGTCGATCGAATTGTAAGCGCACATCACCGACTGGACGTGGCCTTCGGTGACGGTGGCGCGAAAGGCCGGCAGATAAGTCTCTTCGAGATCTCGCACCCCAGGGTCGACGTTGAATCCATGCCGCAGACTTTCCGGTCCGCTGTGCACTGCGAAATGCTTGCTTGTAGCTATCGCGCGCGGATGATCGGGGTCGTTGCCCTGCACGCCATGGATGAATGCGATGCCCAGCCTTCCGGTGAGGAACGGGTCCTCACCATAGGTTTCCTGTCCGCGGCCCCAGCGTGGGTCGCGAAAGATATTTATATTGGGCGACCAGAAAGTGAGGCCGTAAAAGATGCGGTGATTGCCTTCCCGCTGCGCCTGGTTGTATTTGGACCTGGCTTCGTCGGAGATCACATCGCCCATGCTGTTCACCATGGAGCGATCCCACGTCGCTGCCATGCCGATGGCCTGCGGAAAGACGGTCGCGTATCCGGCGCGCGCTACCCCGTGCAGCGCCTCGTTCCAGGTTTGATAGTCGGGAATGCCCAGGCGTGGAATCGCCGTCGCCCAGTCTTCAAGCTGGGCAGCCTTCTCTTCCAGCGTCATCTGGCTCACCAGCGAATGAGCGCGTTCGCGCGCGGAGGAGTGGGTATCGAGCCAGGCTGACTGCTGCGCGTCTGACACGCCGAGATAAACAGAGACAAACAGAGTCAATAAAAGCGAAGAGCGACGAACCAGCATTTCGGAATCCACCTTCAGGCTGCTTTCATCTCAGGGCCGCAGCCAATCTTGCACGCAACCAACGCCGAAGCCCGCCGCCCGCTCACCGCATTCCCAGCGGCGCCCGGTCCCGCGGAGCATCGTCAACCCCGTCTTGAGGGAACGCACACGATCGTCCGTGCAGACGGAGCCAATGTACTAGTACAGGGGACCGGCTGGCTAGCTTTATCGGTTTATCCGGTGCATCCGCACAGTTCCCGCAACCCGTTTATCTCGCGCTAGACCTGGCATTCCAGGTTCTCCGCCACTGACGCCTCCATGTTTGCCAGCGACGCTCTCATCTTCCCGAAGCCGGGATGTCCGAGAAGAGGATCGAGCCTCGGGTCGGCCAGAGCCTGGAAGAACCAGGGACAGTGCATTGCATCGGCGGCCTGCAACTCACTCACCGCTTCGTCCACAGCGCCCAGGGCTGCGAATGCGGCCGCCGTAAAGGTGCGGAGCACAAAACGTTCCCGGGCGAGCCATTGCATCTGCTCCAGGATTTCTCGGGCCTCGTCCGGCAGGCCATTGCGGGCCAGCGCGTAGGCGTGAATGGCGCTGCCGATATCAAAATAGGGCGCCCGCCGAACCAGGCCCTGCGCCAGGTTTGTGGCCCGGTCCGCATGGCCATTGAAGGCGAGAATCAACGCCCCAAAAGCTTGAGTGCAGTCGTTATCGGGGAATAGCGTCAGGGCCTTCTCGATCGCTTCCAGGCTCTTACCCCGGCGGCGGGCGAGGTGCAGCGTCCAGGCTCGCATCACGTGGACGCAGGGCGCATAAGGATCCAGAACCAGTGCCGCCTGCAGCCACTCCAGCGCCTCGTCGAAGCGGTGACGGCTAAGTGCGAACATGGTCCGAACGCGCGTGGTCGAGGTTCCATGAGGAAGCTGCGCGGTTGCGGAGAACAACTCGAGTGCTTCCTCCAGGTCGCGGTCCACGTGAAACTTCACCCATCCCAGTACCGGCAATATGGCCGGCACACCCCGCGTCGGGTCAGAGATCGAGTCTGCGATGTGGCGAATCTGTTTGGCCGCCTCGTCGGGCGCGAGGTATCCGTACACCTCCTGGGTCACGTAGAGATCGGCCAGGTCGATTTGCGCAGAAACCAGCGAAGCGTCCAGTTCCGTTGCCAGGATCAGGTGTTGCGCTGCGTCCTGCATCCGATGGCGCTCATGGGTCTGCCATCCCTGGTGCCCGCGCAAGTACATTTCATACGCGTCGGGCCGCGGCGGCTCCCGATCGGAGGGCCGGGATGCCGCGCTACCGTCTGCCCCCAAACGGAGCAGGAGACGTTGCACAATCCGCGTCTCCAATTCATGCAATCGGCCATGGGCCGCGAGGGCATCCTCAACCCAGATCTGGGTTCCGTCTTCCACGCGAATGACTTCTATCCGCAGCCGGTAGAGGGTCGGCATGGCCAGCAGGGTGCCGGCAAGCACCAGGTCAGCGTGCAAAGCCTCTCCCACCTGCACGGCGGTAAGCCCCCGACGAGCCAGCGTAAATACGGAATTGCGCGCCAGGACCGAGACACCCGGCGGAGAAATTTCAGTAAGCCGGCTGGTGATTTCGTCGGCCACGGCCGCGCCCAGATGTTCGGCAACATTGTAGCCGGCGGCAAACGGCACAATGGCCAGGCGCACCGAACTGCGATTCTCCTTACCGTGCTGATGTACCGGGCCCGACAGCCGGTATCCCCGCTTGTATATGGTCTGAATGCATTGCTCAGGCTCAAGCAGGTTGCGTAAAGACGATAGGCAGCGGGGAACGCTGTCGGAAGTGACGTGCACCTCTCCCCAGAGAGCCTCTCGCAACTGCGCCGGGGTGACCACCTGGCCAGCATGCGCGAGCAAGAATCGAAGCGCGGCCAGTTCCTTGGGAGGCAGGTGAATTTGTTTCTGCTCGCGAAGCAGGGTGCCGTCGGCCCACAGTCTGAAATTACCGAAGGAATATTCCGGCTCGCGGTTCTCTACTGGTCCAGCCGTCGACAGCTTCATGCGGCCAACTCTTCCCTACCGTCGGCGTGACGCCGCTGAGGCGATGTGGCGCACCCACGTGACATGGGACACGCGACTCAGCGGTGCGAACGCCGGCCGTTTCGTGACCTCAGGGAAGATATAGAACATCGCAGCCCAACCTTCGAAAAGGGGCCCATGAGAATCTGACGTATTATCCCCCCAGAACCCCTTCAAATTCAATGAGAGAGGAGTAAGGTCACTATCGTAACGCCGAAAGTGACTAACGCGTTTCAAGTCATGAAATAAGCTGCGTTCCGTTCTTGCCGGGATGAAAGAAATTCTGATTTAGTACCTCGATTTGATGGCATAGGAGAAACCCATAGTGAACTGAAAGGAATTCCGCTTCGTGGGCGGAAGAGAAACCGGCGGACCGTTGAGATAGCTGTCGATTGTGCCCACGCTGAAGCCCAGGTTTTTATACGCCGGGAATGTGATTACGTTGGTCTCGGTGGCAGAATAAGCGTGCGGATTGTTGTAAGCCGGTATGTATCCAAGATTCTGCGTGTACGTGAGCAGCTTTGCCTGGAGGAGGTAGGAAAGCGAAAACGTTGATCCGATCAGGTTCTGGTTTGTGCCCGGCGCGGCGCTTATGAATTTCTGCTTTTCATATTGAACCGTTCCCTTCAGATCCGCCTCTTGATTCTCGCTCTTCAGGAAGGTATAGCCCAATCCTCCGCCATAGATCTGCTGCAGTTGCAAATTCTGGGCGAAGTTGTGATCGAACGCCGTCTGGGCGAGCGCGAAAAATCGCGGCGAGAGATATTGGTCGCGTTCGCCGTCCAGGTGATAGATCGCTGTTTTGGTGACGACCGCAGGCACCAGGACATCGCCTGCCCTGTATGCCGGCTCCGTGATCTTGCCGTAAGATCCAGCGAAGTTCGCTGAGGTACGGTTGCGGGGATTAAGCCACGGCGCCGTCGGCACCACGCGAACCAGGCCCAGGCCTCCAGCAAATGTGTACTGGTTCTGGGTGGCTTTCACCAGTGTGGCGCCCGCGGTAGCGGCGCCGTCCCATCCCGCGAAAAAGCCCGGTTCATGGAATATCTGCTTGTTCAGGGTCAGTTCGTTCACGATATAGGGCGCATCTTTCACGGGGATCGGACTTGCCGCGGGCGCCGCCTCGGGTCGAACGGTCACCGCGCCGTCAGCCATTGCAAGCGTTCCAACCGGCACCTGTTTAGCCTCGTGTTTGCCATTCAGCTTGACCGACTTGTCGACCAGCGCGAACTTCTGGGCGGTGTGCAACTCCTTCACCTTCTCCCATGGAACCGTAAGGTCGCCCAGCGGGTCACTGTGAAAACTCACCTTCCCGTCTATTGCGCTCACGAGCTTACCGTGTAGCGTGTCGCCGTTGCTCAGCACCAGAACGTCGCCGCCTGCATCCTCGGCGGGCTTGCCTTGCGCCCCGCACAGAATGGTCAATCCAGTGAAAAACATGGACAGAATGCAGAGACGCACAGCTAGCGAAAAGAAATAGAAGAAAACTCGGATCATGGCGATGAATGCCTTTCGTCACGAAGTGCGGGCGCAGTTACCCGGTCGATAATAGAACTGCTGATCTCGATAAAGAACTGGTGATAATGTCAGCTTCCATCCAAAGTCGCTACGATGTTGCAGGAATTTGCAGGGAAAAAAACCTGGCCTGTTCTTGTACAGCCTTGCGGAAATTGTATCGGAACGGGCCAGAATCCGTGGAGCGCGGAAACCTTCCAGATTTCTTCCAGAACGTTCGGAGAAGTTCGTGACAGTCTCGGTGCAAGGTCACGAAAATGCCAAACACGCAGAGCTATGCCCAGTGGTCTCTCGAGCCGTATTGTATCGGTACAAAACTTCGCGCTTTGCGCACCCAGAAGCGATTGACTCTTTCCCGCCTGGCGGCGGAAACGGGTCTGTCCACGGCGTTACTTTCCAAACTCGAAACCGACCGCATGATCCCGACGCTACCCACACTGGCGACCATCTGCCGGGTGTATGGAGTAGGCCTGAGCCATTTCTTTTCCGAGCCCGATCACCATACGCTCTCCATCACGCGCAAGGCCCATCTGCAAGGCGCCGCACGCGGACCGGATTCGGTGCGAATCATCCCCTTGAGTCCTCCGCAAAGTGCATCGGGATTGCACGCTGAGATGGTCGAAGTTCCCACCGCCGCTTCGGAGGCTCTTCCCGGTGCCTACAGCCGGGAAGCCTGCGGGCTGATCTACGTGATCGAGGGACGGCTGCAGCTGTCCGCGGGCGGTTTGCAGGAAATGCTCGATGCGGGGGATTGCGTTTTCATTGATACACGAATGCCCCTGGTTTGGAGCGCGGCCGGGAAGCATCCATGCCGCGTGATTGCTGTGCGCCCCGCCCCCAGCTCATAGTTCACGGTTGTTGCCCACTTGACGGTGGCAAGTTGCGAACTGGACATGAACCAGAACTGTGATCGAACCCTGCAACCTGGCCTGCGGATTTTGAACCCTGAGTTCTGGAACCTGAAGCCCGCCGCTTCCCGGTTAGCGGCCGTAGTCTGTACGATGGGTGGGTTGCCTTCCATCCCGAGGACCCGTACACGATGCGACCGAATCTGAACCTGATGAAAGCCACCCTGACCGGTGCGCTCGGCGGCCTGCTTTTCGGCTTCGACACCGTAGTCATCGCTGGCGCCATCGATGCGCTCCAGAGCCTCTATCGCCTCAGTCCTCAGGAAAAGGGATTTACCGTCGCCATCGGACTGGTCGGCACGGTCATCGGCGCTCTCGGCGCAGGTCAGATCGGCCAGAGGCTTGGTAGCCGTGAAACCCTGCGCATTACCGCCATCCTGTACATCGTTTCGGCCGTCGGTTGTGGCCTGGCATGGAATTGGCCTTCTTTCCTGGTGTTCCGCCTCGTCGGCGGACTCGGCATCGGCGCTTCTTCGGTGCTTGGGCCGGTCTACATCGCCGAACTTGCCCCGGCGAAATGGCGCGGCCGCCTCGTGGCTACGTTCCAGTTCAACGTGGTGTTCGGCATCATGCTCGCCTACATCTCCAACTACATCATCCGCACTCTTCACCTGGGCGCGACCGAGTGGCGCTGGCAGGTGGGCATTGCCGCTGCTCCTGCCATTCTGTTTCTGATCATGTTGTTCGGCATTCCCCGCAGCCCGCGCTGGTCCGCTTCCCGGGACCGCATCGACGAAGCTTTGGTGGTGCTGAAAATGATGGGCGATCCGGATCCCGAGGGCGAGCTCGCCGACATTCGCGCTGCGCTCCAGCAGGAACACGCTACTGCCCACGAGCGCGTCTTCCAGTGGAAGTATCGCTACCCGCTTTTCCTGGCCATCTCCATTGGCGCCTTCAATCAGCTGGCCGGCATCAACGCCATTCTCTACTACATCAACGACATCTTCGGATCCGCCGGTTTCAGCCAGATCTCCGCCGACCAGCAGGCCATCGCCATCGGCGCCACCAACCTGATCTTCTGTGTCATCGGCATGTCGCTCATCGACAAACTGGGGCGCAAGACGCTCCTGCTCATTGGGGCCGCCGGCACCATGGCCTGCCTGGCCGGAGTGGCATGGCTGTTCAGCACCGATCCTCATTCCCCCGCACTTCTCGCCCTGCTCGTCACCTACATCGCGTTTTTCTCGGTCTCTCAAGGCGCGGTGATCTGGGTGTATATCGGCGAGGTGTTTCCCACGTCTGTGCGGTCCAAGGGCCAGGGCGTGGGCAGCGCCAGCCACTGGTTCATGAACACGGTTATTCAATTCGTGTTCCCGGTCGTGGTGCACTCCATGAGCCAGGCGACCCCTTTCGTGTTTTTCTCCGCCATGACTTTCGTCCAGTTTCTGGTGGTGCTGTTCACCTATCCCGAAACCAAGGGCCAGACCCTCGAGGCATTGCAGCGCAAGCTCGTCCAGGCAAAATAGAGACGATCGCGTGCCGCAACTTTGGATGATTTTGCTTTTGTCTCCAACGCGCCAATAATTATTGAACCGGCTTCGCGAGAGTTGCGGAAATCGATTCGGCATAGCGGCAACCAGTCGAAACCGGGCACTGGTAGCAGAGAGGCATCTTCTCCTTGCAGAGTGTCTTGCCGTGTGTGCGAAGCAGAAGGTGAGCCTCTTTGAGCCGCTCGGCATCTACGGGAAGCTCCGGTTTCAGGTCATCCTGCACGGAGCGATACGTTGCGCCGTAGTTTTTTTGTGCGTGGCCCCAGCCGATCCGCACCAGGACGCGCAGTCCATTGGATTCGAGCGGAAGGCCGACGGCAACGCCGCACAGCAGCAGGATCTTCTCGGTGCCAGGATCCCCGATGTTTGGAAACAGCTTGAGGGCCTTCTTCGCTTCAGGATAGGGGCGCTCCAGGATCGTATCCAGATTCCCGCCAAACTGGTTCAAGGTGATCTGCGCAATCTGCCGCCAGCGGAAGACTCGCATCTCCGGACGCATGCCTCCCCGGATGGCGATGGGTAACAGGACCGCATCGGAGGCGGCGTCAATGGCGGTTGCGGTCAGGCCAACCTGCCTGCGCAACTCCTCAAACACCTCCAGGCGCCGGGCGTCCGGAAGGAGGTATACAGTGTTTTCCCACAGAATCAATTCGAAGGGCCCTCTGGCCGGCGGAACTTCCAGTTCGCCGTAGTACTTTCTGAGCCGCGCGATGACTTTTGTGAACTTGTGCATGGGGTGCGATGTTGGCGGTTCAATTCAGCGGCCCGGGCGAATTTCCAACGCGACCGATGATCTCACCGATCGGTTCCGCAAAACCACAAGAAAATCGCGGAGTCCCAAGGGACAGGATGGGGGTTCTTGCTAAGGGGCCTGGTTCGCGCTGAAGGAATGTGTCGTCGGCCTTGGAATTGCCACGGCTCCCGCGGCAGGTCTTCGTCTCAGCGTGAAATGGCGGCGGCTGGTTGGCCGTCGCCATCAAAGGCGATCGCGAGCCCGTTGCAATCGTCGAGATTCGCAATTACCAGACATCCACGAATGCCCCCGGACTATGTAGGTGGGGGACGCGATCGAAAGCTCGGTTCCATTACAGATATAACTTGGGCTCTCCTGCCTTCGCGATGTAACCAGGCTGCGACACTGGATCATCGACTTAGTAGTGCAACCGGCCTGATTTCCCCGAGCCAATCAATAGTGTTCGATAACCTGAACACCGCATTTAGAACGCAAATACAGAATGGCGACGGCTGGTTAGCCGTCGCCATTTTCCTGTCTCTGATTCGGGTCAGGTTAGCAGAGGTTGAAGTTACCAGGCTGAACCCTCATCGTGCATCACGAAGGTTTCCAGGCCGAGATATTCCGGATAGGAGATGGGATTGCCGCTGTTGTCCAGCATGGTTACGGGAGTGGCCTCGTCGATGTCATAGAACGCGTACGACTCGGTGTAGGCATAGGCATCCCAGAAAGGATCCATGATGTAGTTGGTGAGAGTGGTCAGGCTGCCGCCGACGCTCGGCCGTTCCACAACCCACTCCGCCGAGTTGCCCCTCAGGGTGGTTCCCGCAGGAGCGGTGAAGCCGATGGACCCCGTGTACTGGTTGGTGTTGTAGTTCACCAGGTAGGCGTAGCCCTGCGTCGGAGACGTGTGCCACACTTCCACGAACATGTCGTCGCCGGGGACGATGGGGAAGCCGCCGATGCGGACTTCGCCGTAGGGATACCACTCATACCACGCGGAGTAGTAGGAAGACCTGAAGCCGCCCGAGCAGTAAGCGTCGAACTCGATGCCGGCCTGCAGCACGTCCGGTGATCCCCAGCCGTCGATGCCGTTCCACGCCGAACCCCAGTCCCAGCCGCCTGTGCAAGCGCCGAACGCCTGCTGGGCTACCGGCACGACGAAATGATTCACCAGGTAGTAGTAGGAGGTTGACCCGTACGCCGTCGCGCCGCTGAAGTCAACGTAACCGCTCCAGTTGTAGGAATTGGCGGCGTTGCTCGGCAGGCTGGCGAGTGTCGCGTTCTTCGCCACTGCTGCCGAATTCACCGCGCTGGACTTCGCCTGTTGCACGGGGCCGTGAAAGATCGCCGTCTGCTCGAGAGTGGGCATGATGCGGTTCTTCGAGTGTTGCATCGCCGTTACCCACGTGGCATACGCCTTGGGCTCGGTGTTCTGATTGGGCCGCGGCGGAAACCCGTGATACTGGAGGTCCTGATCAGAGGCAGTGATGGGATCGAATCCGGCCGGCGGAGCGTCGAACCTGGTTGCGCCCGGAAGATTGAGCGCGTGCTCGTTGGGCTGCAGCTTGTGGGGGCCGCTGGCGGCGAGGTTCTGAGTCATGCCGGCCAGGGGCGCGGCAAGGAGGACGACCGCCGTAAGGGCGGAGGACAGGCTCTTCATGATATGTAATTCCTTTTCGGGGGAGGTGCTCTGATGGGGCATCAGAGTGTTACTGCGCAGATAGTGGACCCAGGGTACGTAACGTTACAAAGTGTAAGTGAGTTTTTTACTTTGTCGCGCCCTGCCTGGTCGCAACTTAATGCCCGACCGCACACATGTTTCCGCTCCGGGAGCGCTGTTTCCTGACGGTCCCGCCTGAGCCAGGCGACCGGGAGGGGGAGGGGCCGGGAATGGTGATCACGCCAGCCCCGCGCACGCGGTAGTACACTGTCCGGGATTCATTGATCTCAAGGACCCCATGTCGCGCTTGAACCCATACGTCTTTTTGCTGACCCTGATTGCCACCCTGGGCGGGCTGCTTTTTGGATATGACACGGCCGTGATCAACGGCGCTGTGGGCAGCCTCAAGGCGTATTTCATCGACCCCCGCTTTGCCGATCTCGCTAACCCAGCCCAAGCCAACGCCGCGAATTCTCTTCTGGGCTTTGTGGTTTCCAGCGCGCTGATAGGCTGCATCATCGGCGGGCTGCTCGGCGGCTGGGTCAGCACCCACGTCGGCCGCAAACGCGGATTGATCATCGCCGCAGTGCTTTTCCTCCTCTCCGCCCTGGGCGCCTCCGCTCCCGAGTTCCCTTTTGCTCCCATCGGCCACGGCGGACCGGGGTACATGGCCAATTTCGTCTTTTACCGGATCCTGGGCGGCATCGGCGTGGGTCTGGCCTCCATGTTGTCGCCCATGTATATCGCCGAGATTGCGCCTCCCAGGATCCGCGGAAACCTGGTGGCATGGAACCAGTTCGCCATCATCTTTGGCATGCTGGTGATCTATTTCGTCAACTTTGGAATCTCCAAGTCGGGAAGCGGCGATGCCTGGCTCAATTCCATCGGCTGGCGATACATGTTCCTCTCCGGCGCCATTCCCGCTAGCCTTTTCCTGCTCCTCCTGCTTTTAGTGCCGGAGACGCCGCGTTACCTCATGTTGAAAGGAAATGAGAGCGGTGCCCGCGCTGTGCTGGCCAAGCTGGTGACCCGCGAGGAAGGCGAAAAAGAACTTTCCGAAATCCGCGCCTCGCTCAGTGAGCATCACTCCGGCAAATTGTTTTCCTACGGAGTGTTGGTGATATTCATCGGCTTCATGCTGTCTATCTTCCAGCAGTTCGTCGGCATCAACGTGGTGCTTTACTACGCCACCGATATTTTCAAAGGCATGGGCTTTTCCACTAATGCCTCGCTGTTTCAGACCATCATTGTGGGCGCAGTCAACCTCACTTTCACCGTGGTCGCCATCTTCACCGTGGATCGATTCGGGCGCCGCCCGCTGCAAATTGTCGGGGCGCTGGTCATGGCGGTGAGCATGATCGCTTTGGGCACCGAATTCTGGCTGGGCGGCAAGGGCATGGTCGCGTTGATCAGCATGCTGGTCTATACCGCCGGGTTCGCCGTTTCCTGGGGGCCGGTAACCTGGGTGCTTTTGAGCGAGATCTTTCCCAATCAGATTCGCGGCAAGGCCATGGCCCTGGCCGTGGCCGCCCAGTGGGTCGCGAATTACCTGGTCAGCTGGACATTCCCCATCCTCGACAAGAACCCGTACCTGGTGGAGCACTTCAACCATGGGTTCGCTTATTGGATTTACGGGGTAATGAGCGTTTTCGCTGCTCTGTTCATGTGGCGCGTCGTGCCCGAAACCAAGGGCCGCTCCCTGGAACAGATGGAAACCATGTGGCGGCCGGCGGATAAGACAACCGCTTCATCTCTGGCAAAATGACCAGGATCTTTTATCCGCGGGCCGAATTCGCGGGGCGCCCAGGGCTTGTTTCTGGTCAGAAGCTCAGCGCCAGCGGAAGATCTTCATGGTGACCGAAAACGGCACCACCACCCATGCCAGAAGAATGGCGACGGACATCAGCAGGTGATTGAGCCCGATGCCCTGCAGCATGTTGCTGCGCAGTGCATCGATGGCCGCGGTGAGCGGCAGGGCGCGTACCAAAGGTTGGATGACAGCAGGGAAGCGCGTTGCCGAAAAGAACACGCCCGACAGGATCCACATCGGCAGCATCACCAGGTTCATCAGCCCCGATGCGGCTTCCATCGTCTTCGCGCGCGACGCGATCAGCAGTCCCAGCGATGAGAACGCCAGGGACGTTATCAGGCAGATTACGGCGAGGTCGAAGAACGAGCCGCGAATCGGCACCCCGAATGCCAGGCGCGCGAAGCCCACGAATACTACGACCTCAATTACCAGCATCACCAGCCGCGACAGGATGAACGAAGCCATATACTGCCAGCGCGGCATGGGCGAAGCGACCATCCGCTTGAGCAGCTTTTTCTGGCGCGCTTCGACAATCGCGAATCCCATTCCCCAGATTGCCGAACCCATCAGGTTCATGCCCAGCAGTCCGGGCACCACGAAATCGATATAACGCGCGCCGGTCTCGTGGATGAATTCATTCTGCGTGACCACGGCATCGCGCCGGCCCGCGGCGCTCTGCACCGCTCGCTCCGCCAGCAGCCGTGCACTGCGGGCATCGGGATTGGTGTTGTCGTACTTGTACACCACGCCGTCCGTCCGCTGGATGGCGAACAGGTCGATGGTTCCAATTGCGAGGGCGTGGGTACCCGCGGCCTCGTCCATCATCGCCGCGCTCAGGCCCTTGTCGGCGGCCAGTGCCTGCGTCAACTGCGGCGTTGTAGCGCCCACCGGCAGTACGTCCGCCGGCCGGTTGCGAAATGCGATTCCCAGCCCCACCGCCAGCAGAATGGGAAAGATGAACACCCAGAAAATGGCCTCGGGTTCGCGCAGAAACAGCCGGAACCGCGTCGATGTCAACTGGTACAGCGAGCTCTCGTCGAGTCTACTCATCGCGCAGATTCCTCCCCGTCAGTCCTACGAACACGTCTTCCAGCGACGCCGAATGCGTACGGAATTCAGTCAGGTGCATCCCCATGCCCGCGAGCGCCGAAAAGATGCGTGGCACGGTGGTGTGCAGATCCTTCACCGATACCTGGTGAAGACCGGCATCGACGCGATGCGACTGCACGCCCGGGATCTCCTTCAACGGCGCGGCATCGAGATCTCCGCGCGCCGCGTCGGAGCGCACCGCGTCGGAGCGCATCGCGTCGGAGCGCATCGCGTCGGAGCGCATCGCGTCGGAGCGCATGACGGCGAACTCGACGACGTGCTCCCCGCCTACCGATGCAATCAACTGCGCCGGCGTGCCCAGTGCAATGATCCGTCCGTGATCCATGATTCCCACGCGGTCGCACAACCGTTCCGCCTCGTCCATGTAATGGGTCGTCAAAATAATGGTTCGGCCGGCGCGCTTCAGGTCATCGACCAGGTCCCAGAGATGCCGCCGTGCCTGTGGATCAAGCCCCGTAGTGGGCTCGTCCAGAAACAGCAGTTCCGGATCGCCTACCAGCGCACACGCCATTGCCAGCCGCTGCTTCTGCCCTCCCGAGAGCCCGCCTATTCGCGCCGTGCGTTTCTCTTCGAGTTGCCCGATGCGTATCGCCTCTTCCACGGCAATGCCGCGGCGAAAGAAGCTGCGAAACAGGCGCAGCGTCTCTTCCACCGTCAGCTTGTCGGGGAACTGAGTCTCCTGCAACTGAATCCCGATGCGCTGCCGCAACTCCCTCGCCGATGTTTTCCAGCTCAGCCCGAGAAGCTTCACCGTTCCCACGTCGGGATCTGTCAGTCCTTCGCAGATTTCGATGGTGGTGGTTTTGCCCGCTCCATTGGGTCCGAGCAGGCCGAAACATTCGCCGCGCATCACCTCCAGGTCGAGGTGGTCTACCGCCACCACCTCTCCGAAGGTCTTGCGCAATCCGCTCAGCGACAGGGAAGGCCCGTCATACTTCGATCCATTCGATAACGTATGAACCAAGATGAATTCCTCGCCCAAAGACTAATGCGTACCCCGTGAAAAAGTGAAGAAGCGAAACAGTGAAAAGTGGATCACGAAGGCGCCGCGCAATCAGGGGAAAGGTTCCCGGTTGCTGTGGGCGCCATCCGCCACATCATCCTGCTGGATTGGTCCCCCACATTCCGCGTGCTCGCTTTGTTCGCTTCTTCGCCTTCCTCGCTCCTGTATTATTCCCAAAACAGCAAAAGCCACCACCGGTGAATCCATGACCACACCCGCGCCCGCCGACAGCAAATCGCAACTTCGCAGGACGATGGGCTTCTGGGATGTGCTGCTGTTCAACATTGCCACCGTTCTTGGTCCCCGCTGGATCGCCGCCGCCGGCCACAATGGAACGTCCTCCATAAGCTTGTGGCTTATCGCCGCGCTCTTTTTCTTTATCCCCGGAGCGTTTGTCATCAATGAGCTCTCCTCGCGCTTCCCCGAGGAAGGCGGACTCTACGTCTGGGCGCGCGAGGCCTTCGGCCCCTTCCACGGCTTCGTCGCCGGCTGGACCTATTGGATCTACACGGTTTTCTACTTCCCCGGACTTCTGCTGGCCAGCGCCTCCATGTCGGCCTACATCATCGGCGGCCGCGGTGCCGCGCTCGCCCAGGACCGCACATTCCTGCTGGTCGTCTCCCTGGCCCTTTTGCTGGTCGCCCTCATCCTCAATCTCATCGGTCTCAACATCGGCAAATGGCTGCAGAACGCCGGCGGCGTAGGCACCTACATCCCTCTCCTGATGCTGGTCGGCGTCGCTGCGCTGGTCGTCTTGCGGCACGGCTCCGCCACCCACTTCACCTTGCACAACATGATGCCCGCCTGGAATTGGGATACGGTCAACTTCTGGTCGCAGATCGCCTTTGCCTTCACCGGCCTCGAACTGGTCTCCTGCATGAGCGAGGAAGTCCACGACCCCTGCCGCACGTTGCCGCGCGCCGTCTTCGGAGCCGGCGCTCTCATCGCCCTGATGTATATCGTTGGCACTTTCTCCATTCTTGCCCTCGTGCCGGCCGCCGACCTCGATCCCAAAAGCGGTGTCTTTCACGCCATTACGATCGGCTCCGTTGCGCTGCGTGTCGGGTTCCTCGGAGTTCTTGCCGCCATCCTCGTTAGCGTGGGCAACGCCGGCGGCGTGGGAAGTACCGTCGCCGGCATCGCTCGTGTCCCCTTCGTCGTCGGTATCGATCGCTACCTGCCCCGCGCCTTCGGGAAAATTCACCCCCGCTGGAAAACGCCGTACGTTTCCATGCTTGTCCAGGCCATCCTCTCCGGACTGGTGCTCTTCCTAAGCCAGATCAACGAGACCACCCGCGGCGCCTACCAGGTGGTCATCGACCTGGCCATCATCCTCTACTTCATTCCCTTCCTCTACATGTTCGCGGCGGTGATCAAACTCGCGTACCGTCCCGGCCGGGCTGCGGATGCGCGCGCCATCCTGGTCCCCGGCGGTCTGCCCGGCGTCTGGATCGCGGGCTCGCTCGGCTTCGTCGTGGTTCTCATCGGAATCATCGTGTCCGCCGTTCCGCCTGGCGATACGGCCAATCAACTCGTTTTTGTTCTGAAGGTGATTGGAGTAACCGCCGCTTCCATCGCCGTTGGTCTCTTCCTCTACTGGCGCGGCGCCCGCTCCATGCAAGCGGTAAAGTAATGCGGCAAGCTTCGCTCTATTTGGTTGACCCTGTTCCCTTCGGTTCGTCCGTTCGCATTCCCCCCGCCTCGCCTGCTATGGTCGGAAAGGAATTTCTGATGAATCCCCCACTAGGACGCGGTCATGCTCAGGCGCTGGCGAACTCGAATACTGCTTTTCCTCGCCGTCCTTGGACCGGGATTCATCACCGCCAACGTCGATAACGATTCCGGCGGCATCCTTACCTACTCCCAGTCGGGAGCCCAGTTCGGCTATAGCCTGCTGTGGACCATGCTTCCGATCACCATCGCCCTGATTGTCATTCAGGAGATGTGCGCCCGCATGGGTGTGGTCACAGGCAAAGGCCTCAGCGATCTTATTCGCGAAGAGTTCGGACTGCGCCTGACCGTGGTGCTCATGCTGGTGCTAGTGGTGGTCAATTACACCAACGTGGTCACCGAGTTCATCGGTATCGCCGGTTCCCTTCACCTCTTCCACGTGACCAAATTCATCTCCGTGCCGGTGTGCGGGCTGCTGGTCTGGCTCATGGTGGTGAAGGGAAGTTACAAAAGCACCGAGAAGATATTTCTCCTTGCCTCCAGCGTGTACATCGCCTATATCTTCGCCGGCGTTCTTTCGCAGCCGAGCTGGCACGACGCCCTTCTGGCCACCGTCAAGCTGCCCGCCAGGTCCGTCTGGCAAGACAAGGCCTACATCTACACCGCCATCGGCGTGGTCGGCACCACCATCGCTCCCTGGATGCAGTTTTACCTGCAGTCCTCCATCGTGGAAAAGGGCATCCCGGTGAAGGACTATTCTGCCTCGCGCCTCGACGTCATCGTCGGCAGTTTCTTCACCGACCTGGTCGCCTGGTTCATCATCGTCGCCTGTGCCGCCACACTCTTCGTCCACGGCATGGGCGCCATCCAGTTCGCCGCCGACGCCGCCGAAGCCATGCGTCCCCTGGCCGGCGACTATGCCTTCATTCTCTTCGCGTTCGGCCTGTTCAATGCATCCCTGTTCGCCGCGTCCATCCTTCCGCTCTCCACCTCCTACACGGTTTGCGAAGGCCTCGGTCTGGAATCCGGCGTCGACAAGAGCTTTCGCGAGGCCCCTGTCTTCTATTGGCTCTATACCGCCCTGATCGTCGGTGGAGCGGCCACCGTGCTCTTCCTGCCTGACGGCCAGTTGATCAACTTCGCCATCCTGTCGCAGGTGCTCAACGGCGTCCTCCTGCCGGTGGTTATCATCCTCATGCTCATGCTCATAAACCGCAGCGACCTGATGGGACGCTACCGGAACTCACGCCTCTGGAACTTCATCGCCTGGTCCACCAGCATCATCGTCATCGGAATGACTCTGCTGATGCTGTGGGGTATGATCCCGGGACACTGATAAACAGCCAGCAGCTAGAAGCTGTCTCACAGCAGCTTCCCGCTCGCCAGATCCTTGATCAGCCCCCGGTCGGCGGCCAGGAAATCATAATTGGGCAAATCTTCCAGACGCGCCCATACCACCTGCGCGAAGATGCGGTTCTGCAGGTCCCCGGTGAAGTTGCGCACCGCGAAGAACTGCAGGTCCACTGCGCCGCCGTGGCGGTAATTGTGCCGCACGTGGGTGATGTGGGGACCGATGGTCGCATGAATGCCCAGTTCCTCTTGCAACTCACGCGCGAGCGCCTGCTCCGGGGTTTCGCCGGGCTCGATCTTCCCGCCCGGAAACTCCCATTGCAGGGCCATGGGTTGATCCGCACGGCGTTGGCAGATGAGCACTTCGCCCCCGCGCACAATCAGCGCCGCTGCCACAAAGCGTAGCGCCGGCCCCGGCGGCTTGGGGCTTGCAAGTTGCTTCGGTCCTTCCACACGCCTAGTTTACAAGGTCCGCAAGCTTTGCAGAATGTGAGGCTTTCAGCCGTTGTTGGCTGCTTCGATGCGGCGCTCTGGCGAGGGTCGCACAGCACCCACCGGCAGGCTTCCTGCTAGATTCACCGTCCTCAATGGCTGCGGCGACTAGCCGTTGCCCCGGACAGCTATTCGCCGTCCACTCCCGCATGGATTCCGTCCGCCGCCGCCGGACGGAAGTACCCCCAACCGTGGCGTGCCGCCGCCTCCAGAAGCGCCGGGGACGGGTTCACCGGGAACGCGTGCGCCGCAATTTCCAGCATGGCCAGATCGTGGATCGAATTCCCAAAGACTGAATCCGGACGCGCCAGCCCCACGCGCTTCAGCGCAGCCGCCTTGCCTGCATCGGTGGGCACATCCAACAGTTCGCTGGTAATCAATCCGGCGGCTACTTTTACCTCCGCCGCCAGCACCCGCTCCTCGGGGATTCCAAAGGGGCGCACCCCTTCTGAAACCACCCACTTGTTAGTTGAGCTGACGGCCCACAACTCCACTCCGCGCGCGAGCAGTTGCTTTACCAGTCCCGCCATCTCCGCGAACACCCGTCCGCGCACCTGTTCTTCCACATACTGCGCCGCGGCCGCACGCAATTCCTGCTCTCGCAGGCCGGCATAGATCTGCACCATCTCACCGCAGATTTCGAGTTCGCTCACGTTCCCGGCGCGATAGGCACGGTGGCGGTTGTCGATCCAGTCGCTGGTCGAGCGGGATACCAGGCCCTGCTCGATCGACCACACCATGAATCCATAGCCGGAATCGCCCATCCATAGCGTTCCGTCGCAGTCGAAGACCGCTACCTGTGAACTGCTCTCGAGGACCTGCTGTTCAAATTGCTTGGCGGACCACCTGGGGACTTCGATCTCTGCTTGTTTCAAGCGTTTTCCATCATTCCTTTGCAAAATCGATTCACTTTCCATTCTCCTCGAACGGGCACACTTTTGCACGTTAAAGATTCTTCGCATCCGCTGTCCTTCCCCAGCTGTCTAGAGGGTAGAGGCCTATCCCTTGGAGGCTTGGGATTGAAAGCAGACATCCCTGTTGCACCTGTTTCGGCCGCCCTGCTACTGTCCTCTTCATTTCGTCTATTTCATCAGGAGTTATCCATGCGCCGGACTCTGGCCCCGCTTTGCACTGTGTCTCTCGTTCTCCTAATTACGTTGGCCGCCGGTCTGTTCCTTCGGGCCCAGGGCCCCGCGCCCGGCTCGAGCGCGCTTTCCATTCCCCAGGCCCAGCTTCTGCAACCGGAGGAACTCGTTCGCATTCTCAAAGTCACCGAGAAAGAGAAGCCCACCCTCCTGCAGGTGGGTTCCCGCGTGATGTTCTCGCAGGTACACATTCCGGGCTCGGAATTCGCCGGCCCCGGTTCCACCCAGTCCGGGATTCAGTCTCTTGAAGACACGGTCTCCGCACTTCCCAAAAACCGGCGCATCATTCTCTATTGCGGCTGTTGCCCCTGGGACCACTGCCCCAACGTTGGTCCGGCCTACAAGCGCCTGCACGAACTCGGGTTTACGAACGTGAAGGTGCTTTATCTCGCTCACAATTTCGGCGACGACTGGGTCAGCAAGGGCTATCCCGCGGTGAAAGGCAAATAGCCGCCGCCCGCCGGCAGTCCAGAGCGCGGGCAGCCCGGGACCGCCGGCAGCCCCGGACCCCGGGCAGCCCGGGACCGCCGGCAGCCCCGGACCGCTCAGGCAAAAAGCTACATTCGCGACCTGGCCGGGTTTTCGAGACCTGTCCGGCCCCTCGCCAGGCCCCCTCCGCATTCCCATTTCGAAACTAATCGCGCACAGGGCTTGCCCATCTGAGGCCGATTTGCGATGATGGTTCACCGGTTCGCGCCCCGTCCCTCAAGGCGCGAGAGAATCGGCCGGACGACCATCGTATCCTGGAGGTCCTAACGGCTCTTCCTGTCTCCCCAGAGGCCGTGAACCACAATCACTTCTCTATTTTGGAACTCGGAAAAATCACGGAAATGGGTTGCCGCACACGAGCCCGCTGACGCGGTTCGCGTTCTGAACAAATTGGCACGCGAGGAGCGGACGGGTCGGTGCGCGGAATTGAGCCGCTACTGACCTGAAAGGGCATACTTCATGAAGTTCCCTCTTCGCTCCCATACCATTTGCATGGCAGGATTATTAGGTCTGGCGCCATGCATTCCGGCGTTGGCCGCCACGGCGCTTCGCGACGATTCCCAGCCCGCCGCACTCCTCGAACAACCATTGGACGATGCGTCCGCCACAACGCAACCCGCCGAAACCATCGTTATCCCCGGCCCCATGCGCTCATTTCTCCGCATGGCAGGCATCAGCCAGGAGATCCCCACTGAGGAAGTGCTCCCCACCCTTGCTCGAAATGCTTCCCTTTATGGATACCAGGGAGGAAGAGAAACTGAGTACCTGGTCCTGGTCAGCCGCTACATCCATCTGGGACGGGAGTTGCTGTCGCTGGCGGACGCCAACGGCACCATCCACATCGCTGGCTGCGACGACGCCACTCGCCTGGTCCAGGTCCTCGGCTACAAGTTCTCGCGACCATGTGGACAGAAGGACACTTCGCTGTCCACCGCCAACCCGGAACGGGCCTTCCTGACCATCGACTCCGGTTTTCCTATCACCAATCTCGAGCAGGCCCTATCCAATAATGAGCCGTTCACCTATTCTTTCCCTGCCTCGCGGGTTCCCGTTTTCTTCCGCGAGCAGGACTGGAACGGTGTTTCCTCGTGGGCGCGCAAGCCCGGGGACAATCTTCTCGATGACTTGTTGCACGATCAGAGCCTGGACCGCCTTTACGCCGCCATAGCTCGCTGCGACGACGCGACTCGCATGGCTCTCTTTCAGGCGCCCGGACTCAAGCGCCTCGTCGGTTTTGCCTCGGTGTTCGATCTTTATGGGAGCGGCATCACCATCCATGACGGCAGGGTGATGGTTCCCGCGGACGACGACAAGGTTTGGGAAGAGTTGGCCGACGCCAGTCCCCGGTCGCCGGGGGAATTCGTGGTCCACCTGCTTACCCGGGACAACGGCTGGCTGGCTGCCTATTATGACGTGCTGTCGCGGCTGAGCCATGCCCAGCAGACACGCATCGCCCAGGGAAATCGCCTCCGCCGGCTCTACAGCGCCTATCGTGGGAGCGCGTCCAAGTCCAATGCCGCCGCCGGGGTCTTTCCCAAGAACGCCGATCTCCTGATGCTCCTCACCTCCGTGAAGTGGGAAGCCAACGGCGACCCCATGATCCCGGGCGGGCTGGGAGCCTGGGAGCAGATACTGTCGAGGAAAAACAAGGGTAACAGCAGTCGCGAATGGATCCGGCGCGGCCGCAGTTGGGAGAACCCCGACCGGCTGCTCGAAACCCTCGTCGCTTCCTCCAACATCGACAGCGAAAGCGGTCCCGAGCAAATCTTCCTCATGCTGGAAGCGTTGAATGCCGGCCGGCCCAGGGAACACAGCCTGTCGGACGCAACCGAAGAACTCATCGCCAGCCGCATTTCGCAGTTCAATCACTGGTTCCCCATCTTCGCGGAATTCCCGGCGCTTGACGACACATCCGTGGCCCGCTTCATCGCCGCCGCCGACCACATCGTCGCCATTTCCAGCCCCACCCTGCGAGCCAATGGTCTGGGCGCGTTTCAAGCCGATGTGGGACTCTGGCAGATTCTCGCCCGCCAGGGACAAATCCCCACCGCCCAACTCAACGCTTCCTGGCAGAGTGCCGTGCAGCCGTTCCTTACCGTCACTACCTCGGTACAGCTATTCGACGCCGCCCGCACCTCCCTGCAATCCACCTTCAAAGCCGGGGGAGTGAACGGGCCGCTCACCCAGGATCAGATCGTCGACCTCCTCGCCGGCCCATCGCAAAACAGCCCCGAAGGGCAGCACGTGCACGACCAACTCGCTGCACGCATTCGCGCGGTGCTCGATGACCAGCGCCTGGTTTCCCTCGACAACCTGTTCGGCCTGTTCGACGGGCTTGGGGAAATGGCGCACGGCGAGCACATCGGCGACAAACTGTTGCCACTCGCCGGCAACCTTCGCGAATTCGAAATGCCGCGGCCCATCTTCACCGGCAGCGAGCGCAGTTCATGGTCGCCGGTCGTCTACACCGCCCGCCACGCCGAGCTGCAGGTCCGCACAGACCTCACTCGAATCCTGAAGTCTTCCGCCAGTCCCCAGCAATTGGAGTCCGCCCGCGGCCAGCTTACGCCGTTCCTCCGCGATACTCTCGTCGGTTTGAATTACGCCTACTACGAACCACCCGGCGCTGAGGTCCTCCACAACAATCCGCTCTTCGTCCGCTCCCATGATTTCTCTTCCGTGTCCGTGCAAGGCTTCGAACAGATCTGGGGAGTACCTGAATTGATCGGCGTCGGAGCCACCGCGGGCGGAGGAGCCTACCTTATGGGCTCGCTCGCTGACCTGCCCTATGCACTGGCTTCTACCGAGGAGGACTTCATCGCTCCCCGCAACGTCCAGGCCCTCGTCTGGAAAGAGGTCGTGCCCGATCTTCTGGTAGGTGCGGTTCTGCCCCGCTGGTGGACCGTAAGCCGCAGCGAAATGCATGCTACTGCCCTCTACCAGCGCGCCGGCGAAGAGTTGATGATTGCCTCCGCAGCCAATCCGGAATTGCGCGAAAAGGTGCTCGGCATTCTCTCCGATCGGATGACGCCGGAACGCATGGAGCGAACCGGACGCGCCCTGCGCAGCGAAGAAGGCGCCCGCAAGCTCGTCTCGCAAACCCTTCCCGCCGACGCCTTCTATCTCGCCGTCGAGTTCAGAAAGCGCTATCCGGAACAGGCTGCCGCCCTGGGGCCCGCCAGCAAGGAACTGGACGATCTGGTCCGCAAGAACGCCGACGACGCCAATCCCGATCGTCTCGCCACGGACTTCGGCGTGCCTCATCCCGTCCTGGTCGTTACCAACTCGTGCACCCTTCTCAACATGAAGCCGCTCTCCGCCTTTGGCGGCAACGCCAGCAGGCTCCTGGCCGAATCCTGGGAGTCCAACAATCTCTATTGGGCCCGCCTCGCCGACGAGATGGGCTATTCCCCGGTCATGCTTAATGTTCTTGTTCCCACCTTGACCCGCCACATGGTCGCCAACATCTTCGCCAGTAACATCGACGACTGGCCTGCGCTGCTGCGCGCGATGGAAGTGACCGGCGATGATTTTCGGCACGGCAAGATTGCCGTCCAGCCCGCAGTGAACACCGTGGCACGACAGTAGACACTTCGCAGGAGATCGCGGATCGGAATCGAATATGACCAAGAAGTGGTTCACATGCACCGCAGTCGTATCGCTGTTGTTTTTTCTTGAAAGTGGTGGATCCACAACCGCGGCCCAGGACGATCCTACGCACTTGCGCGTAAACGTTGTCCTGGTGCAACTCAACGTGGCCGTGACGGATGAGAAAGGCAACTATGTCACCGGGCTCCATCCCGAGGACTTCTCCGTCGTGGAGGACAAGATTCCGCAGAAGATTTCCACCTTCGAAGAGAACACTGAGTCCGGCCACAGCGGGCTCGAAACGGCGCGCCGTGCTCCCGAACATCCCAGCGTCCCTCCGCCTAAAAGCGCCGATCAGGACCCTTCAATCCTGCCTTCCACCGCCGCCGGCGTCAGCATTCAGCATCTGACCGATGCCAACGTGTTCATCCTCTTCGACACCAGCAATTACATGTATCGAGGATTCGTATTCGCCCAGGATGCTATCGCCGATTTCGTGCGTTCCATGGATGAGTCCAGCAAGGTGGCCTTCTACTCCTACAGTCGCAATCTCTCCCGTGCCACCGCCCTTACGGCGGATCACTTCCGTACCGTGAGCGGTGTGCGCAGCACGGTAGCGGGGGACGATGCCGCCCTCTACAACAGCCTGCTGCTGACTGTGAAGGATGCCGCGCCGTTAAAGGGACGCAAGGCCATCGTGGTCTTCTCCAACGGTCCTGACAATGCAAGTTCCGTTCCCCCGGAGGACGTGGCAGAACTGGCCCAGTCTACCGGCACCATCATCTACATCATCAGCACACGCCAGGCGCAGGAAGATCCCGTTTCCGCCGCCGCTTTCGAGCGCATGAGCAGGGTCTCCGGCGGCAAAGCATATTTTGCCAAGAACTGGCGCGAAGAGAAGCAAGCATTCGCTTCCATTCGTGAAGACCTGGTCCACCTCTACACCCTCAGCTACTATCCGCAGTTCAATCCCAACCGCGGCTGGCGGTCCATCAAGGTGAAGCTGAATGGCAAGGACCTGCAGAAATATCACCTTCGTACCCGCGACGGCTACCGCTTGCTTCCGGCCACCGCGCTGCCTTCCGACGAACTCACCTCCCGCTCCAACGACAACGAAGCAAAATAACTAGGGCCTGTTAACACTACTGGGATGGCAGCGACGGGAGCCAGTTTTTCCCAGTTCTAGGAGAGAAGAGTGAACTGTAGCCGGTTACTGGAGCGACGAGCGACAACGAAATGGGGAAAACTGGCCCCGTCCCTTCGGGTTGCGGCGCAAATCCCGGGGTCCCCGGCGACAGGTCTTCGTCGCTGGGGTGGAAATCGGGCCACACTTCGTTGTCGTCCTGGGCGGTGGACCCGCCACAGCCGTCGTCCTCCGCCTCGTCTGGCCCGATTTTCGCTCGCAACGCTGTTCACCCCAGTAGTCTTAACTGGCCCTAAATGCATCAGGAGAATTTCATGTCTACCGCA
>DASXXV010000297.1:0-8865 GCA_036502905.1 Occallatibacter sp.
ATTCAAGTTTGCCCCCAAAGGGCAAGCCTGAGTTTCATGCAGAGTGGCTGAGGGACGGGCCCTGTGACGCCACGACAACCTGCCTGGGCAAACCAGGAGTATGGTGTCAACTCTCGCTGGCTTAAGTGCCAGGAACATGAGATTCGGGGGTCGCTTCAGCACTCTTGGTTGAGGCGGCTTCGCAAGCTTTTTCGAGTCCACTCACGTTCGCTCTTCGTTGAGCCGGTCACGCGTACCCGTATCCGTCGTCACTCGCATTGATTGCGAGGGACTGGTGAGTACTTACGAATTGCGATGTCGGGAATGCGGACGGACCTACGGGGTCCAGCCGCTTTCAATTTGTGATGAGTGTTTCTCCCCGCTCGAGGTGGTCTACGATCTCGAGTACGCGCGTACCCGCTTTACCCGTGAAAAGATTTCCGACGGCCCGCTGAGCATGTGGCGCTACAAGGCGCTGCTGCCCGTCGCCGAGGACTACGTTCCGCAGACCCCTTCGGGCCTTACGCCGCTGGTGGCCGCGCCACGGCTGGCCGCGCGCATTGGCGCCCGTAATCTGTACATCAAGAATGACGCGGTGTGCATGCCCACGCTGAGCTTCAAAGATCGCGTGGTCGCGGTAGCGCTGGCCAACGCGCAGAGCTTTGGATTCGATACGGTTGGCTGCTCCTCGACCGGCAACCTGGCCAATGCTGTGGCCGCGCATGCTGCGCGCCTGGGCCTGAAGACCTACATCCTGGTCCCCGCCGACCTGGAGCCCGCCAAGATTCTGAATACCCAGGTCTACGGCGCGACGCTGGTGCGGGTGGACGGCAACTATGACCACGTCAACCGGCTCAGCACCCAGATTGCCGACCGCTACAACTGGGGCTTCGTCAACGTGAACCTGCGCCCCTATTACGCCGAGGGTTCCAAAACCGTCGGCTTCGAAATTGCCGAGCAGCTCGGCTGGCGTCTGCCGGACAACGTCGTCGTCCCCATGGCCGGCGGTTCACTCATCACCAAAATCCGCAAGGCGTTCAAGGAACTGGTGACGCTGGGGCTCGTGGCCGACAAGCCGGTCCGCTTTTTCGGGGCGCAGGCCACCGGCTGCTCTCCTATCGCCAAGGCCGTCAAGAACGGCACCGATGTAATCGAACCGCAGCGCCCGCACACTATCGCCCGCTCGCTGGCCATCGGCAACCCGGCCGACGGGATCTATGCCGCGCGCGCCATTCGCGAAACGGGCGGCTGGGCTGAGGACGTCTCCGACGTGGAGATCGTTTCCGCCATCCAGGAACTGGCTGAAACCGAGGGCATCTTCACCGAGACGGCCGGCGGCGTCACCACCGCGGTCACCGCCCGGCTGTATGCGCACGGTCGCATCCAGCGCGATGAACTCACTGTCACCTGCATCACCGGCAACGGACTGAAAACCACCGATGTGCTCTATGGCGCCTACGACCAGAGCCATGCCATCCGTCCGCGCCTTGCCGACTTCGAAAACTTCGTGGAAGAACATAGCGCGGTCGAGGCATTGAGCCTGTCCGAGAGGTAGAAAGATGTCTGTTAAAGTCCTGTTGCCGAATGCTTTTCAGAAGCACACTAATAATGTCCGCGAGATTGCCAGCACGGCCGCGAACCTGCCCGAGCTGGTCACCGATATCGAGGGACGCTTCCCGGCCCTCCGCCCCCACCTGCGGGGCGAAGACGGCCAGATCCGCCGCTTCATCAACTTCTATGTCAACGAGGAAGACATCCGCTTTCTGGGCAACGAAAAATACAGCTTCCAGGACGGCGACGAGGTCCTGGTTATCCCGTCGATCGCCGGGGGAAGCTGCTAAATCCCTTGATTTGTCAGTTACCAGTTTTCAGCTTGATTGTGCTGGATCGACGCGATTCATAACTCAGAACTGGCGACTATCTATTGTAGTTACCTGCATCACTTGGGAGTAACGATGGGCCCTCTCCCCGCGAGGGCCTTTTTGTTACCAGCGTTTTACAGGCAATCAAAGTATTTGCTTTCCGTTTGCATCGCCTTCATCCTCCTCTTACAATTTCCATCCGATACTAACGGCGTGATTCCTGATTGGTTGCGCAAGACCCCGATGGCTCCGGCCGGTGGTCAAAACGCCTTGGTGGGTTTCGCCTCGCCGATCCTCACTCCTTCTATAACCGAAACTTCGGTAGCGCATCGCATCCACGCGGAAGTGGGCCGATACCGCATGCGGATGGCCTATTCCAGCGAGGACCGCATTGCTGCCTGCGGGCTGCGCTTCCGTGTTTTCAATATCGAGTTGGGCGAGGGCCTCGAGAGTTCGTACCAGACCGGGCTGGATACCGACCAGTTCGATGAGGTCTGCGAACACCTGATTGTCGAAGACAAGCAGGAAGACAATCCCGCGCGGCGCATCGTCGGCACCTACCGGATGCAGACCGGCTCCGCTGCGGCGCAGCATCGCGGCTACTACTCCCAGTTGGAGTTCAACCTCGCCCCCTACGAGCCGCTGCGTCCCGGCGTGCTGGAATTAGGCCGGGCCTCGATCGATCGGGAACATCGCACCCCCGAGGTGCTCACTCTTCTGTGGCGCGGCATTGCGCAGTATGCTACCGATATGGGCCTGCGCTATCTAATCGGCTGCTCTTCACTTACGTCCAAGGATCCCGCGGAAGGCTGGCAGCTCTATCGTCAGCTCGAGCAGTTCCGGGTTCCGCCCGAGTTTGAGACCACGCCGACCGCCGCGTACGCATGTCCCATCGAGCAGCAGACAGGAGACGCACAGCCGGGCTCCTGCCCAGCGGAATCGAATGGCGCGGGAGGCGGAGCGACCGCCCCGATCAAAGTCCCCAAGCTTCTCAAGACGTATCTCGCCATCGGCGCACGGATTGCCTCGCCGCCCGCTTGGGACCGCGAATTCGGCACCATCGATTTCCTCACCCTGCTCGATCTCAAGCTACTGTCGCCCGCCGCGCGCAGTCGCTTTCTTGCTCCGCTCACGCAGTGAGGTTGCGTGCCTTCCGGCGCGCTGTGGCGCTGGCTCTTTCGCTGGCTGCTTGCGTTGTCGATTACTGGCTGACGCGCATCCGTGGCCCCCTGAGCCTAGAGCGGCGAGCTCACTGGCTGCATCGGTCCTGCTGCCGGGTTTCGGAAGCTTTCGGGATCCGCGTCACCGTGTGCGGCCGTATCCCGTCGCACAGCCTGGTGGTCTCGAATCACCTCAGCCATCTCGACATTCTGATCATCGGCGCGGTAACGCCGTGCTTTTTTGTCGCCAAAACGGAGATTGCGAGCTGGCCGTATTTCGGCAGGGCAGCCCGGACGGGGGCAACCATCTTCATCGACCGCAAGAGCCGCGTCAGCACGGTCGAAGTCGCCCGTCTGATCTCAGAACGCCTTACGCTGCCCGTGCCCGTCCTGCTCTTTCCGGAGGGCACCAGCACGGACGGCTCCGGCGTGCTCCGCTTCCACTCCTCTCTTTTCCAGCCGGCGGTTGCAGCTTCGGCGCCGGTGACTGCCGCTGCCATACGGTATATGCTCCGGGGCGGGGAAAGCGAACGCGACCTGTGCTGGTTCGACGACGCGCTTTTTCTGCCGCATCTCTGGAAGGCGCTTGGAGTCTCCAGCTTCGGAGCCGCGGTTACGTTCGGCGAGCCGCGGGTTTATGCCGATCGGCGCACGGCTGCCGAGGCCACCCATGAGGAAGTCGTGGCGATGCGAGCGGAAGGAACGCCATCAGCCGTCAGCTCGCAGCTCTCGGTGCTTTCGCCATAAGCGCAGAGGCGAACCCGAGTGGAACCGACGGTTGCGGCCTCCCCACCTTTCGACAAGCCGAAAGCATGACCGGGAAGCATTTGTTTTCGATCCGAGAATTTGGAAACGGACGAAGGAGAGCCGTTCTATGCCGGCGGCGCTCCCGTCGATCCCCGCACCACCAGGCTCGTGGACACGAGGAACTCGCGCTGGGCCTTCGGGTTTCCGTCGGTCTGCGCCCGAAGAGCGTCGAAAGCCGCCCGCGCCAGGTCTGCGCGCGACAGCCGGATGGTGGTCAGCGGAGGCAGCGTGAACTCCGCGAAATCGATATCGTCCAACCCCACAACGGACAAGTCCTGGGGCACCCGCAGCCCGCCCATGAATGCAGCGCGCAACACGCCGATGGCCGTCATGTCGTTGGAGCACATCACCGCGGTGGGCTGGTGCGGGAGGGCGCGCAGCTTTTCAAAGCCCGCCACGCCGCCCCGCAGGGTGTGGTCGCACTCGATGCACCACTCTCGTTCCAGCGGCAGGCCGGCCTCGTTCATGGCGGTGCGGAAGTCGTTTTCGCGGGTTATGGCAGAGTGCAGTTTGTGCGGACCGGCCATGAATCCGATTTTGCGGTGCCCCAGGCCGATCAGGTGATTCACCGCCGCCCGCACGCCGGTGGTGTAATCCAGCAGAATCGTGCTGGTCTTAGGATCGTCAAGTTTGAATTCGGCCAGCACCATGGGAATATCGCGGTGGGTCAGCTGGTCGAGCACTGGCTCTTCCTCGCCGAAGGTCATTACCGCCACCCCTTCCACCTTCCGCTCCAGCATGCGGCGCACGCAGTTGGTCAGGATGGCCGGGTCACTGTTCGACGAACTGACCAGGATCTCGTACCCGTGCGCAACCGCAACTTCCTCAAAATTCTGGATTAATTCGGGGAAGAAGGGATTGGTAATGTTTTCAACAATGATGCCAAGAATCCGGCTGCGGCCCGACACGAGGCTCCGCGCATGGGTATTGGGGAAGTAATTGAGCTGCTCGATGGCCTGCCAGACTCGCTTGGTCAGCCGGTCGCTCACCGCTGGCGAGCCGTTGATGGTTCGGGAGACGGTGGCGATCGAAACCTTGGCCAAAGCAGCAACGGTACGAATATCCGGGGCCTTGGCTGTCGCCTTGCGGGTTGGCTTTCGTGCCACGAACACATCCTAAAGCAGTTCGCGTCAGAAATGTAACAGTTGTTTCAGGGTAAGCCTTTTTAACTCCGAGGTTATATCGAAGCCCCGGAAAGACCGACCTATTGACCGAGGGCCCGGCGAACACAATAGGGCTGCATTTACGCGTTCGAGATCAACAGCCGCAAATCCCGGAGATTGTGCCCGGTAGGCCCGGTCACCACCGAGTCTCCCAAGGCCGTGAACAGGGGGCAGGCATTGAATGCCTGGAGGGATTTGTCCGGGTCGTACCCGAATGCACGCGCCCGCATAACTGTCGTAGGATCGGCAATCGCCCCCGCCGAGCGCGTGTTTCCGTCGATTCCGTCCGTACCGGCGCTCAAAACGGTCAGCTGTTCCCCGGGGTGCTTCGCCAGTTCGAGCGCACAGGAAAGCACGAACTGCTGGTTGCGGCCCCCGGCTCCCGGATCCCGGTCGATGGTCACCGTCACCTCGCCGCCGGAGATCAGGCAGAGCCGCGGATGGGCCTCCCGCAAAGAGTGGAACCGCTCCAATAGATATCGCGCGGCATCGGCATAGTCCCAGTCGTCGCAACTGTTATCCACCGCCACGTGGTACCCGGCCTTCTGCGCCAGGGCGCGGGCGTTCTCCACCATGTCATGACTCGAGAGCAGGATCTCGAACACCGAATCGCGGAAGGCCCCGTCTTCGCCATTCATGGTGGCCGCGGCGGTGACTTTGCGAGCCAGGACGGCATCCGCCACCTTTTTGGGAATGAACGGCGGCCGCCAGCTCTTGTTGCCGGGCGACTCGGGCAAGTCCTCGCGCTCGAAGAATCCTCTCACTTTGTTTGGCAGCTTCGGTCCGAGGTTGTACTTCGCGATGATGCCCCGCACGTCCTCGACCGTGGAGTGATCGGGCGAGGACGGCCCTGAGGACAACGCGTCGAGGGAGCGCAGGGGCACATCGGGCAGCAGCAAAGAAATCTTCATCGAATCGGGCGCCGCCATGGCCAGCCGTCCGCCTTTGACCGCGGAGAAATGCTTGCGCAGCGTGTTGATCTCGCCGATGGGCGCACCCGACGCCAGCAGCGCCTGGTGGAAGGCCGATGTTTCTTCCAGGCTGATGGAGGGATCCAGTGGCAGGTCGAATATGGCCGATCCACCCCCCGAAATCAGGAAGAAAATCAGGGTGTCCTTCCTGGCTTTTCTCAGCAGCGCCAGGGTAGCCCGTGCGGCAGCGAAGGAATCTTCGTTGGGCAGGGGATGGCCGCCTTCGAAGTAGCGGATTCGCCAGTTGCGTTTTTTCGGCTGCTGGTTGGTACAACAGATGCCGCGCAGTCCCTTTCGCCGCTTCATTTTGCTCAACAGGACATCCAGCATCGGCTCGGCTGCCTTGCCCAGCGCAACCACGAACACCCGCTTGTAGGCAGCGAGATCGATGGTCTCCGGTCCGCTGCCGTCCGGCAGCAGCCTGTGAAGCGTGTTGCCTTCAAACCGGATGCGCCGATCGAATGCCGACTCTATGTTGCATGCCGCCAGGGCTCCAGTGAATATGCCCGTTGCGGTGGAGTGCAGGGTATCAAATACAAGATCGCTGACCGGGGTCATAAGCTTGCTCCTTCAGCCACAGGGCGAGTTCCGACTGCATTCGCTCCAGGTGGCCAGTAAAAAAATGATCGGCGCCCGGAACCAGCGCCACTTTCTTTGGCTCGGCCGCCGCGGCGGCTGCCTGTATGAGTTCCGTTTTCGTGGCGAACTGGTCTTGATCGCCGCTCAAAAAAAGCTTGGGAATCCGGCACTGCGCGAGGAAGGGATAGTCATAAATCGGCGCGCCTGGACGGGCGGCTCCGGATCGGACGGGCAGACCGATGGCTACCAAGCCCCGCACACTCATTGGGGGGCTGGCGGGATCAGGGTTTCCGCAGCAGGCAGCTAACATCATCGCCGCGCCGAAGCTGAATCCGACCGCCACCACCGGTAGCTTGTATTCGTTTTCAACCCAAGCCAGGGCTGCCCGCACGTCGCCTGTTTCCGCCACGCCATCATGGGTGCCTTCACTCCGCCCCGTGCCGCGGAAATTGAAGCGCAGAACAGGGCTGCCGAATTCTCCCGCATTTATGACCTTCATGGCGTGGTACACGACTTTATTGTGCATGGAACCGCCGCCCAGAGGATGCGGATGAGCAATCACCGCGGCGAATGCAGCATTGGGAGAGCCTTCGTTGAGCACCGCCTCCAGCCTGCCGGCGGGACCGCGCAGTTCGATGCTTCGAACGCTCTTAGCGCTTGGGCTCCGCACATGTGCAACAGCTGGGGAAGACCTGGATGTGGCGGTGATCATTCCACTGAATATTCTACGCCCACGCATAGAATCCACATATCGGAAGCTCCCAATGGCCGGGAGCTTTGATGGATTCGCCAAAAAGCCGCCTTGGTTATCATCCTGTCAAATCTGCAGGAGAGGACCCGCGATGCCCATCTTTGAGGGGTGGGCGCACCTTTGTTTTGTGCCTCTGCCGTCGCGACCTGGATCATGGCCACGGGAAGGCAGTGACGGACCCCATACGGTATTCTGGCACCATATGCTCGATCTCCCGCCCCTTGATCCCATTCAATTTACCCGGGAATTGGTGAACATCGAATCGATCACATACCACGAGGGCGCGGTGGGCGATTTCCTTGCCGGGTTTCTTGGTTCGCGGGGCTGGGAAGTGGAGAAGACACTCGTTCCGCAGCCGGCGGAGAGCTCCAATGACGGGGAGCGCTGGAACGTTTACGCAGGAATGGCCGGCCAGGCGCCTTCTCTGGTGTTTTCGACCCACATGGATACGGTTCCCCCGCACCTCCCTTTCAGTGAAGACGGCGAGTTCATGTATGGGCGTGGGGTGTCGGACGCGAAGGGCATTATTGCCGCCCAGTGCGCCGCCGCGGAGGCTCTGCGATCCCTGGGGTTCGGGATCGGGCTATTGTTTGTCTCCGGCGAAGAACGCGACTCCGCGGGTGCAATTCTGGCCAACGAATCGCCCCGGGGAAGCCGGTTTCTGGTGAATGGAGAGCCGACCGACAATCGTCTCGCGCTGGCATCCAAAGGCGCGCTCCGGTGCGTATTTCGCGCCACGGGGAAAATGGCCCACTCGGCGTACCCCGAGCTTGGCGACAGCGCCATTCACAAGCTGGTTCGGGTCCTGGCCCGGCTGCTCGAAATGGAATTGCCGGTCACAGAAGATGTTGGGCCGTCCACTCTGAACATCGGCCTCGTCAATGGCGGCCACGCGCCCAATGTTATTGCCGATGTGGCTGAAGCCCAGGTCCTGGTCAGGCTGGTGGGGGACTCCGCTCCCATTCGCGCGGCGATTCTTCAGGCCGCAGAGGGCCTGGCCGAAGTGGATTTCACCCTGGAAATTCCGTTCATTCGCCTGCGTGCCGTCGACGGCCTGCCCACCATGATCGCCAAATTCACCACGGATATTCCCAAGCTCAGCAACTGGGGCGAGCCCCTTCTGCTTGGGCCCGGCAGTATCCACGTTGCCCACACGCCGCACGAAAGACTCGCCAAAAAAGAGCTCTTCGAGGCTATCGACCTGTACATCAAAATCGCCAGGCAGTTACTTAGTTCCTGAGCGGGCGCCCCAGTTTTGGCGGGCGTTCTTCGCGCAATTCAAAAAGTCCGGACTAGGGCCTGTTAACACTACTGGGATGGCAGCGACGGGAGCCAGTTTTTCCCAATTCTAGGAGAGAGGAGTGAACTGTAGCCGGTTACTGGAGCGACGAGCGACAACGAAATGGGGAAAACTGGCCCCGTCCCTTCGGGTAGCGGCGAAAATCGGGCCATACTTCGTTGTCGTCCTGGGCGGTGGACCCGCCACAGCCGTCGTCCTCCGCCTCGTCTGGCCCGATTTTCGCTCGCAACGCTGTTCACCCCAGTAGTCTTAACTGGCCCTAAATGCATCAGGAGAATTTCATGTCTACCGCA
>DASXXV010000298.1:0-33892 GCA_036502905.1 Occallatibacter sp.
GACATTGCAGACGCGATGCGGAAACTCCAGCACAGCGAGTCTCAAACTCAGATAGGTACACAGATTGGTCACGCTGAGCAAACGGCCACTAGCAGCGCACCCGCGCAGCGCGTGAATTAGAGCATTAGATTCAATAGATTAGCTGGTGCCGGGAGGGGGGGTCGAACCCCCATGACCGCAAGGGTCGGCGGATTTTGAGTCCGCTGCGTCTGCCAGTTCCGCCATCCCGGCTGAGGGTGGTCGGCAAATCAAAGTATCTCACAGACTTGCACCGGGCGCCACGGCCACCCCCGGTGGGACAATCGGGCAAGCAAGTCCCACGCATGCGAAAATGAAGCGAGATGACCACAACGACCTCTGCAGTCCCCGAACCGGTTGCGGCAACTCCGGAACTGCTCGCCCAACACAGCATCACTCCGGACGAATATGACCGCATTCTGGAAGCGCTTGGGCGCGTTCCTTCGCTGACCGAACTGGGTATATACAGCGTGATGTGGAGCGAGCACTGCTCATACAAGTCGAGCCGTGTACATCTGAAGCGCCTGCCTACCAAGAGCGAGCGCGTCGTCCAGGGTCCGGGAGAAAATGCCGGCATCATCGACGTCGGCGACGGCTGGGCCTGCGCGTTCAAGATCGAAAGCCATAATCACCCCAGCTACATCGAGCCGTTCCAGGGCGCGGCCACGGGCGTTGGAGGAATCCTGCGCGACATCTTTACCATGGGCGCACGGCCGCTGGCGGTGATGGATTCGCTGCGCTTCGGGCCCATCGCTCCCGAGCCCGGCACGGACTCCGAATTGGTGGCCAAGAACCACTCCATTATGGAAGGCGTGGTGAGCGGAATTGCAGGGTACGGCAACTGCTTTGGCGTGCCGAACCTCGGCGGCGAAACCAAGTTTGAACCCTGCTACAGCGGCAACCCGCTGGTGAATGCCTTCGCGTTGGGCATGGTGCGGAAGGACGAAATTTTCTACGCCAAAGCCAGCGGCACCGGCAATCCCGTGATTTACGTCGGCGCGAAGACGGGCCGTGACGGCATCCACGGCGCCACAATGGCGAGTGCGGAGTTCAAGGAGGGTTCCGAGCAGAAACGTCCCACCGTGCAGGTGGGCGACCCGTTCATGGAGAAGCTGCTCCTGGAAGCCTGTCTTGAAGCCATGAAGACCGGGGCAATTATCGGCATCCAGGACATGGGAGCCGCCGGCCTCACGTGCTCCACGTGCGAAATGGGAGCGCGCGGCAGCGTGGGCCTCGACGTAGAACTCGACCTGGTCCCGCAGCGCGAAACCGGCATGTCGGCATACGAAATCATGCTTTCCGAAAGCCAGGAAAGAATGCTGCTCGTTGCGGAAAAGGGGCGGGAGGACGAGGTGCTCCGCGTGTTCGCCAAGTGGGGCCTGGACGCGGTCATTGTCGGAACCGTCGTTCCCGAATCGCGACTCCGCATTCGCCACCACGGCGTGCTCGTTGCCGACATTCCCAACCAGTCGCTTACAGATGACGCCCCGCTCTATCATCGGCCCGTGGGGACATGGAGGCCGCCGGTTGCTGCCGACCCACCTGATGAAGCTCTGGCAGCACTCGGCCAGGACCGGGATTATGTTGCCGATCTCAAATCCCTGCTGGCCTCAGCCAACGTATGCTCGAAGCGCTGGGTACATGAGCAATACGACACCATGGTGCAGACCAACACCGTGATCGGTCCGGGCGGGGAAGCGGGCGTGATGCGCATCAAGGGAACGGGAAGCGCGGATCATGAGCGCGGTTTGGCGATGGCGCTGGACGGCAACGCACGCTGGTGCTACCTGGATCCCAAACTGGGCGCAATGCACGCAGTGGCCGAGTGCGCCCGCAAGGTTGCCGCCGCCGGCGCAACCCCCGTCGCCGCCACCAATTGCCTGAATTTCGGCAATCCCGAAAAGCCTGAGATTATGGCGCAGCTTTCCGCCGCTATCAACGGCATTGCGGAGGCCTGCACCGCGCTCGGCACGCCCATCACCGGCGGAAATGTCTCGCTTTATAACGAGACCCGCGGTGAAGGTATTTATCCCACCCCTGTTCTCGGCATCGTCGGCATAATGGATGACGTGACAATGGCCGTGCCCGCCGAGTTCCAGCGTGCGGACGACGCGGTTCTGCTGCTGTGGCCCATTCCGCGCGGCGAGAAGCCCGATGCGGACCTGAAGGTTCCGTTCCTCCCCGAGCCTATGCGCTACTACCCCGTCGAGCCGCAGGTCGAGCCCGTCCCTGACCAGGACCAGGAAGCTCCAGAAGCAACCGCGTCAGCGGAGCTGGCTGCATTCGGCTCCTCGGAATTCGCAAAGGTCGTTCTCAACAATTTGTGGGGTACGCCGCCGCCGCTGGATTTGGACGCCGAATCGGACCTGCATTCGATCCTCCAGACCCTCGCCGGCCGTAAGCTCATTCACTCGGCGCGTGACATCTCCGATGGCGGCATCGCAGTTGCTGCGGCGCAGGCCACGTTCCTCAAAGGAATCGGAGCCACCCTCGAGCAGGACCGCTCGCTGATGATTCATCCGCTTTTCGGTCTGTTCGCCGAGCCGGCGTCCACCATGCTAATCAGCGCACCGGCCCATAATGTGGCTGCAATCGAGAGAATCGCCAACGAGCTCAACTTTTTCGCCGCACGCATCGGCACCACCGGGGGAAAGCGCCTGGAGTTTTCCGTCGATGGCGATGCTTTCATTTCTGCTTCGATCGATGAACTCCGCACGCCATGGGCCGCCGCCCTGTCAGCCACTCTCCACGGCGAGGTCCTGGCATGACGCGTCTGCTCTACCAGGGAGTACCGGGAATTGAAGAAAGGCTCGCCGGCGGAGGATTGCATTCCACCTTAGCCCCGAACGTGGAACACCCAGGCGCGCTCATCTCTTTCGACAAACTCCATGAAGAATGCGGCGTCGTCGCCATTCACGGCCATCCCGACGCGGCGCGGCAGGCATATCTCGGACTTTACGCTTTGCAACATCGCGGCCAGGAATCAGCGGGTATCGCCACCGCCGACGGGCATCATCTTGCCAACATCAAGGGCATGGGGCTCGTGTCGGAGATCTTTACCGACGAGGTATTATCCAAGCTCCCCGGCCGCATGGCCATCGGCCACACGCGCTACTCCACCACTGGCGATTCGGCGCTCCTGAACGCGCAGCCCATTCGCGTGGAGTCCACCAAGGGCCTTATCGCAATCGCACACAATGGAAACCTGGTGAACCTTGGAACCGTTCGCGCCAAACTGGAACGCGCGGGGGCTTATTTCCAGACCACTTCGGATTCGGAGATCATTGTCCAACTGATTGCCCATTCGCGCGCGGGAACGCTCGTCGATGCCATCGCGGACTCGCTCTCGCAGGTAGAGGGCGCGTTCTCCATCGTCATGATGACGCGCGATCGCATCTTCGCGGCTCGCGATCCGCGGGGATTCCGGCCGCTCTCGATGGGCCGCATTCGCAATCCCGAAGGCCCCGATACGATCATCTTCGCCTCGGAATCGTGCGCCTTCGACTTGCTGCGCGCTGAGTTCGTGCGCGACGTCCTGCCTGGCGAACTGGTCATGGTCACCGACGATGGCGTCACCAGTCGCCATTACGCGACCGGCGTACAGCCGTCGAGCTGCATTTTTGAGCATGTGTACTTCGCACGGCCAGACTCGAAGATTTATGGCCGCTGGGTGCAGGAAAGCCGCGACCAGATGGGCCGGCAACTCGCTCGCGAATCCGGAGTGCCGGCCGATGTCGTCGTGCCCGTGCCCGATTCCGGCGTGACCGCCGCGCTGGGCTACGCAGAGGAAGCAGGCCTCCCCTTCCGCCTCGGCCTCATCCGAAATCACTACGTTGGCCGCACCTTCATCGAGCCTGAGCAGCGCGTGCGCGATTTCGGCGTCCGTCTCAAACTCAACCCCGTGCGCAATCTCCTCGAAGGAAAACGCGTCGTGCTGATCGACGACTCCATCATTCGGGGAACCACATCGCGCAAAATTGTCCGCATGGTCCGCGGCGCCGGTGCAAAGGAAGTGCATCTTCGCATCAGTTGTCCGCCCACCACATCTCCATGCTTCTACGGCGTTGATACGCCCAGCAAGCGCGACCTCATCGCCGCCAACAAGACCATCGAAGAAATCCGCCAGTTCATCGAAGCCGATTCGCTGGCCTATCTCTCCCTCACGGGATTACTGAAAGCCTGCGATGGAGGAGAGGGAAACGGATTCTGCGTGGCGTGCTACACGGGCAACTACCCGACCCAGTGGGTCGATGTTGAAGACATTCTGCCCGCCACCGCCTCCCTCGGAACGCCCTAAAAGCGAACATTCGCGACCAGCCGGCTCTGGGACAGCTAATAACTCAGGAATCTTTTATAAGATATCCGATCCCTCTTACCGTCTGAATCAGCTGTTTTTCTCCGGCGCCATCAACTTTTGTACGTAATCGGCTCATTCTGACATCGAGCACATTGGTGTTCGGCTCAAATTCCATGCCCCACACGCGTTCCAGAATCACTCTGCGCGCAACTACCTTTCCAACATTGCCGCAGAGAAGCTCCAAAGCATTAAACTCCAGTGGAGTGAGATGAATGGTCCGTCCAGCTCGCAAAACTTCTCTCCGGACCAAGTCGATTCCGAGATCCTGAACCTGTAACTTGCGAGGAGCTTCCAATTCAGGACGGCTTCGCACCAGGTTATTGAGCCGCGCAATCAATTCCGCGATTGCAAACGGCTTGGTGAGATAGTCGTCCGCTCCCTGCTCCAGGCCCGTCACCCGGTCTGTCACAGAACTCCGCGCAGAAAGTATCAACACCGGAGTTTTGAGGCCGGTCCCCCGCATGGTGCGTAGTAAATCAAGACCATCCTGGTCGGGCAAATCAAGATCCATAACCAGGACGTCGTAACTGGAAAGGGCCAGAGACTCCGCAGCGCTGCGTCCATCTGCGGCGTACTCCACCGAGTAGCCCGATTCAGTGAGCGAGTGACTTAGGAGCTTTTGTATATCGGGATCGTCTTCAATCAGCAGAAGTCTCATAGTCACTCTTTTGAGTGGACGGAGCATGCGCACTCCCATTCCCGTGCGGGCAAGGTCTGAAAACACACCGCTCTTTAGTCAATGAATCGAACGAAAGTTGTTCGACCTTTGGAGGCGCTCCATATGGGAGTGAACAAAGCTGGCAGAGCTTCGGTGTGTTATGCGGCATTCGATGGAACTATGGCGGCGGCCCCGATCCCTGCCCCGCCCCAAATTGAGTAGGGGGTCAGAAGAAACTCGAGCGCGAACTTCCTGTGAATTCTCCTGAAGTCCTGCCAGGAGAGCCGCGACATACCGAGGCTCTCTCCGATTGCCTTCAATCGCCTGGACCCAACTGCGGCGGCCGAAATCCGATCCCCATTGGCCGAAACAAGTACAAAGTCGTTCGCATCCGTATAGACCTTTCGCCACTTCAGATCCAACAAAGTTGGCATAAGCGCATCGGGGATTTCCACGCTCTTTGCACGCCCTCCCTTGGCGTCGCCCACGCTTCTCTTATTCCACTCTTTCCGAACCAAGATACTCGTTGCCGGAAGTTCCTCGCCCTCAACCCGGCAGGGCGACAGCCTGACATTCACGTCTTTCCAGCGCAGTTCGCAAATCTCCATCAGCGTGAGGCCGGTGTAAATGGTAATGAGCGCTATCTCCCGTTCAGGGTATTGCATCATTCCAAGTACCAGCCCCATCTGGCGCCGGGTCATTCCGTGGCTGGTTTTGTGCCTAACTCGTGGCGCGTTCACAAGCAGTGCAGGGTTCGTGCCGGCGAAACATCCCTCCTTCTGGGCGTGCGAAATCACGGCACCGATAACATTCTTGATGTGCTTGATCGTTTGCGTCGAATAGTTCCGATTGGCGGCAGCAGCTACGATTCTTGCTACGTGAGCGGTGGTAAGGTCACGCAAACAAACTTGGTCAAGATATGGCCAATCGGGATTTGATTTCAGGATGGTTTTGCTTCTCGGATCACTTCCAAAGATCCTGTTGACAACTTCCGGCCTGAGAAGATGCTTCAACATGGCCTTGTAATGGGTACGACCGGCGTTAGTCTTGTGCTCCACATGATCGGGCACGAACTTAAATTCGACATACGAAGCGAAGGTCATTTGCGAATCAAGTAGTAACGGAACGTGGATCTCATTCGTCTGACTCATCTCGAATCTTTGGCTCCTGTCGCGAGCATCCAGTTGATCCCAACATGTGTTGCCGCTGGTTTGGTCAATGCCGCCATGCACTTCCTCTTCGCCCAACGACGTCAGCCGCATTTTCGCCAGTCCGCTTACCTGCCGCAAATCTTCACCGAACATTTTTGCCCCATTTTGGAAAGAAATTAGTAGTGCACTCTTCGCATCATCCGAAGCCTGCAAATATGTCTATTTGCGATTGAGCAAACACCGGGAATCGTCATGTAAACGTAATTTTACAAATCTCACTAACGAGAGGTTCCCGCCCGATCCACCCCCGGCGCCGTTTGCAACAGGCTGCAAGCGATAACGTTAAGACGCATTGTTCTTCAGCGCCGCCAGGCGGCTGTTCGCGTTCCGGCTGGTGCTACAGAATATTTGACATAGGGGGTCGTTTTGTGCGTTTGGTTGGTTTAAACCACGCGAAGCGGATCGCCCCTCGTCCTCCCCTACCGACATTCGATTCACGCTGCTGTCGGCCCTGGTCATTTGGCTATCGAAAGCGGGCTCCCGGCATTTGCTCTTCAAGCAAAGCGTCCCGGGGAGCGAGCAAATGGATAGAGCAAATGTGGGGGTCAAAAATGACAATGACTCACCGTAGTAAATGCCGGCGCGCGCTGTTGGATAAGTCGTCCGGCGTGGGTGATACCAGGACCTAGGTCTAACAAACCGGTCGCCACCTTGCAGAAGGATGACTTATGCGATCCACCCCACGCAAAAACATGCGCCCATAACTCCGCCTTACATGACGATTCGGTAATCCTTGCTGAATAGCAAAGTGGGTCGGGACTAAGGATCGCAATGTTCATATGCGCGCAACTCATGCACCTGGATCTACGACGCGACGCAATGCTGCCCGGCTACTCGGGCTCAACCAGTGGCTAGAGCATCAGGTTGCAACCCATTTACCAACACAATCGCGAATGTGTTTAACAGGAGGTCTGAACTATGTCACATCCGCATCGCGGAAAATTCGTGACGCTGGCATTGCTCGGCTGTGCACTCTGTGCAGCAGCCGGAGCACAATCTTTCTCGGTTCAATGCCCCACCGCCACCAGCCTTCATCCCTCGGGAACGGCGTCGGGCGCATACACGGGACCCATAACACGTCAAGTCAGCATCAAGCAGGATGGAGGCACTTCGTTCCTCGAGCCATTTGTCGACAATGGCGGAGCGGTGAAATGTCAGCAGGTATCGGGCGGCGACGGCTACGCCACCATGGCCGACGGCACTCAGACGTATCTCTTTGGATTTGGGCCGTTGTCCGGGCTCGGGCTCATCAGTTCGGGTCAGCCTGGAACCCAACTCGCGCTGGACTTCAACAAGCCGTACACGGATGGTCCGAATTTTCTGAATGGCCAGCCCAATCCGTTGTTTGACCTGAATCCGTTGACCCGGAATTCCAATGGCGCCATCACGGACCCTGCGGCCATCATGAACACCGGCGTGATGAACGCCAACATGCCGGCACCTACGGTGGCGATCGACGAGGACGACGAACTGTTCCTCACGTTGACCAACGTTGGCATGATCATGCGGCCCGATCTGTTCGAACAGCACACAATTCACTTCCACGGCTACCCCAATGCGTCCTCGTTTTACGATGGTGTTCCGGATGCTTCTGTAGCTATTAACATCGGCGGAAGCTTCACGTATTACTACCTTGCGCCTGATGCCGGCACTTACTTCTATCACTGCCATATCACCCCTCCCGAGCACCTGCAGATGGGCATGGTGGGACAGATCTATGTGCGTCCCCGCCAGAACCGGGTGAAGAACGGCGCAAGCCTGTTTGAGGCGCTGCAGTGGCAGCAGAACGACCTGCGCACCGCATGTGGTCCCGCTGACATTCTGTGCTCGACGCCGCTCCCTGCGTCGAACACGGCTATGCAGGAGAACGATCCGTTTTCGGGCATCGATGCCCGGATTCCTTCGGGCACACCGCAAAAATACGCCTACAACGATGGCGACGGATCGACGCGCTACGACGTTGAATATCCCATCCAGATTCACGGCTTCGATCCCAATTTCCACTTCGCCGGTATGACCTTCAACCCGGAAGGCTTCTCCGATATGAAGGACAAGTACTTCCTGTTGAATGGCCGCAGCTATCCCGATACCGCAAATGTGACGGGCAACTGGGACGCCAGCGATAACACCAGTGGAAGCAATGCGCTTTACACGCAGGCCTCGGACGGGCTGTCACGGCCTTCGCAGCCATTGCCGACGCTCATCACGCTGAAAAAAGGCGAACGCGCGCTTCTCCGGATTTCCGACCTCGACGTTACCGAGTACCAGACCCTCGCCTCGCTCGGAATTCCGATGGAAGTGATTGCGCTGAACGCAAGAATATTGCGCGACCAGGCGGGACAGAACATGTACTACCAGACCAACTCCGTGACACTGGCCGGCGGCGAGTCGCTTGACGTCATTCTCGATTCCGCCAATGTTCCCCCCGGCACCTACTACCTGTACACCCCGCAACTCGATCACCTTTCCAACGATGCAGAGAACTTCGGCGGGTTGATGACCGAGGTGGTTGTCACCAACTAGGAGAGAGCCATGATGCAGACATACGCAAGATTCAAGGATTCAATTGCGCGCGTTCTTCCGTCGCTGGGAGCGGCGCTGGCGCTTTTGCTTCCTGCGGGTGCGCACGCCGCGGTTCCCGGGATCAAGGGACCCACGTTCGTGTTGACAGCGCAGGAAAACTACCTCACTCAGCCCGATGGCGCTCAGATCTATTCGTGGGGCTACGGCTGCGATTCGTCCGCGAGTAAACCGGCTTTTGCGCCCTTCAGCGGATTTTGCAATACCATGCAGGTCCCAGGACCAACCCTGATCGTCAACGAGGGCGATACTGTCAGCGTCACCCTGAACAACCAGCTTCCGGCGGCAGCCGGGAATACCTCCATTCTGTTTCCGGGATTCTCAGTTATGCCTGCGGGTGGAACACCGGGACTGCTGACTTCGGAAGCTGCTCCCGGCGCGTCGGTTACCTATTCGTTTGTGGCCAATAAGCCGGGGACGCACTCTTACTACAGCGGTACCCAGGAAGATCTGCAGATCGAGATGGGGCTGTACGGCGCACTTATCGTGCTTCCCCAGTCCAGCAGCGGCTGCGGGGCGAAAGGGGAGTTTGCTCTGGGGTCGTCAGCCTATGACGACACCGGCTCAGGGGTGAATCCCACCTGCTATAACCGCGAGTATCTGTTCCAATTTGCGGAGATAGATCCGCGGATTCACCAGCAAGCGGAGAGCATCGCGCATTGCGAACCCAAGCCGGGAGCTCCATGCCCAGGGAACATGCTGACGGTTGCGGTCGAGCCGTATCACCCCGCTTACTTTCTCATCAATGGGCGGTCGATGCCGGACGACATGGACCCGAACTACGCACTGCAGTATCCCAGCCAGCCCTACAACGGGAATCCTCACATGCATCCCGGCGACCTGACGCTGTTGCGGATCATAGGCACGGGACGCTGGCAGCATCCCTTCCATGAGCATGGCAATCACGTTCGACTGCTGGCCAGGGACGGCAACTTGCTCACCAGTTCGGCGGATGCTTCCAAGCTTGCAGGTCCCCTGTTGTTCACAACAACAACGACTCCGGGGCAGGCGCTCGACGCCATTTATTACTGGTCGGGTAAAGGGTTGAACTGGGATGTTTACGCTCACAAGCCGAACGACGGAAGCGCGTGCGTTCCGGACGCAAACGGGTATTACACCGAAGCCAGCGGCGCCACTCCGCCGGCCTTCGACGGCAACGGAACCATGATTTCCGGAACCCCGAACTACTACGAGTGGTGCGCTGATCACAACAAGCCGCTGGAAAAGCATCCTTACGGCAGCGTAGGTAGCGGAGGTCCGGCTTCCCTGCCCGATGCCCTCATCCTGACCGATGGGGCGTGGTACGGAGGCAGTCCCTACCTGGGACCCGACGCTGCGGCCAAAGCCGTTGGCGGAACTCCGATTCCTCCTGCAGGAACGGTGCTGAATTCTTCAGCCAGCGAGGCAGGCTACGCATTCATGTGGCACTCGCACAACGAACGCGAGATTACGACCAACGACGTGTTTCCCGGCGGAATGATGATGATGATGCTTGTAGATCCCGCCGTGTTTCACATCGACGAGACCCAGTGAGGAGAAGACGCATGCAATCCAAATTGTTGAAAAACTTACTCAAGCGCGGGGCGACGGCGGCGTTCCTTCTCGTGAGCGGCGCATTTGGCGTCGCGCAAAGCTTGAATGTCGGACTTACGGCCAGCCGCACTCTGGCCACATTGCCTGATGGAAACTCCGTTCCGATGTGGGGACTCAGTTGTAGCTCGGCCGATCCCGGCGCCATCTGCTCGCCTCTCAACCTGAACAGCAACGGAGGCTGGGCTCCGCCGGTCATCACGGTTCCGGTAGGCTCCAACCTCACCATAACGTTGACCAACAATCTCGGCGTGCCGACCTCCCTGACTATTGTCGGCCAATTGGGCGGCGGCATTGGCAAGCCGACGAAGGTTGCAAGCCCCACGCATGCAGAGATTCCGGGCACGTGGGCGGCCGCGGGATCCACTGCGGGCCCCGTGTTCAGTCCGCCATCTCAGCCGGATCGCGTCCAGTCCTTCGGTGACGAAGTTCCGGCGGGGCAAAGCCTGGCGCTTACCACCTGGAAATCTCTTCGGCCCGGAACTTACCTGATCGAATCGGGTACGCATCCGTCCATCCAGGGGCCGATGGGGCTCTACGGCGTCTTAGTGGTGACGAACAACCCTTCCACCGGCATTGCCGGCAATGCCTATCCTTCGCCCGCATCGCAGAAGGGTGTTCCGTACGATACCGATGCAGTTGTCCTGCTTAGTGAAATTGATCCCCTTCAGAATGCGGCCGTGGATAAGGCGGTCATGACGCCCGGGTTCAGCGAGACTGCCGTCTGGACACTCAGGGACAGCGTAAGCTCCATCGACATCGTGAATGGCGGATCCGGATATGCTTCAGCTCCGACCGTTACGCTCAGCGGTGGAGGTGGAACGGGCGCGGCTGCTACAGCATCCATCGATGGCAACGGTGCTGTATCATCCATCAACGTCGTCAGCGGCGGCACCGGATATACGTCCGCGCCCAGCGTAATGCTGACGGACGGGGGCGGCGTCAATGCCACCGCCGCGGCGTCCCTCTCGCAGGGAACGGCCGGATGCGGCCCTGTTCCTGCATGCTATCCTCCGGCCGTTAATTACTCGCCACGCTACTTCCTCATAAACGGGCAGGCCTTCAACAAGCTGTCCCCCGGATCCACTGCGCTGAACGTCCCGGGGACGGTGGTGAGCGGCAATGTCCTGTTGCGTTTTGTGAATGCGGGCCTGCGCATGCACGTCCCGTCTGTTGTCGGGCTCGACATGTCGCTGGTGGCGGAGGACGGCAACGTCCTTCCCGGGAAACCGCGCGTTCAGAATGAAGCATTCCTGGCCGCCGGCAAGGTGATGGACGTAGTGGTCAATCCGACATCGAGCAACGGAGCCTATAACCCCGCATCCTATGCTATCTTCGATCGCGAACTTAGCGTCTCAACCAATAACCAGCGCGACGGAGGCATGACGACTTATCTGCTGGTGAACGGCGGCCTTCCACCCTCCCCCACCACCGTGGGCGCAGGAGCAGTCGCGAACCCTGACACCTACTACCTGGTACCCGATAACACTCTGGCGGTTTCCTCTCCGATGCAGGGTGTTCTCGCCAATGACGTGAACGTCTACGGCGTTCAGCTGCTCTCGCCTCCAACCGCGGGCAAACTCACCAGCTTCAATGCCAACGGTACGTTTAGTTACGTGCCCAACGCCGGGACCACGGCAGATTCGTTCACCTACTACGTCAACGGGAATCCCAACATATTCACCACCGTAACCTTGGCGCCCTGTAGCCAATCGCCCTGCCTGGGCGGAGCGCCGGTCGCCAAGAGCGACGCCTACACCAGCAAAGTGGCTACGACGCTGAGCATTCACCGGCCCGGGGTTCTCGGCAACGACTCGGATCCGTCCGGACACCCGCTGACAGCGCAGCTCGATGCGACCTGCTCTGTGGGGACGGGCAACCAATTGAACTCCGGCCAGGTGACCCTGGGCACCGACGGATCGTTTACCGTGTCTGGTATCTCTGCGCCGGGAACCTATAAGTTCTGCTATCACGCGGTAAACTCGCAGAACGCAACCAGCAACTCGGTCGACGTGGAAGTCACGTTCCCGACCGGAAACGGGCTCACGTTCCTGGTGAACGACACCAAGACGGGCACCCCGATCACCGACTATAAGTGGGTGATTGAAGAGGACACCAATTTCCATTCCGCACCGGGCGTCACCACGCCTCCTCCGCAGCAGACCCTGGCGACCAGCTTCCATAAGAGCTTCATGCCACTGGTGGCGGGCGGTTGCACAGGACCACTTAGCTGCGGCGATGGCCAGACGGTCCTCGACTCCAACCCTGCCTCACCTACTTATGGCCAGCACGTGTCTGTAGATGCCCAGCCGTCGCTCGATCCGGGTCAAGTCGCCCTGGAACCCGGCAAGCACTACTACCTCTCGGTGCTGCCTGGTGACGCGGCCACGGCGGCTATTACCGGAAATGCTGAGAGCGGCCACACCATGGGAGGGTCGTCGATCGCGGCCGACCTGCCCTCCGGCTCGACCATCAAGGTGCTCGTCGAACCGAATCCTTTGCCCCCCGCGCAACTCAGTGTCATCGTGTTCGAGGATAACAATCCGACCAACGGCGACATTGACGGAGTTGAAGAGAACCAGGGCCTCGGTGGATTCAAGGTCACTCTGCAAGATGTTGCAGGCGCCACCGGCGACGCAACCGGGTTGATGACTTACGACATGTTCAACATGCCGTTGACCAACGCCCTGAACGGCGCCATCGATTCGGTTACCCACCTGAACATGTGCCCGATTTCAAATACGGCTTCGGACGGAGCCGGAGGCAAGGTCGGAATCGGCACGATCATCACCTGTCCCGCATTCGAGTCGGACGGCAGAACGCCTTCTCCGGTGGCGGGCCAGGCTCTGATCCGCAATCTGTATCCCGATCGTTTCGACGTGACCGCAGTTCCCGGAGCAGCCCGCATCGCGGCCGGCGAAAACTGGATCCAAACATCCACTCTCGAAGGCACGCACTGGAACGACGCCTTCGCGAAGGCGGGAGAACCCTCCTACTTCCAGGAATACGGCCCCCCCGGATTCCACTCGTTTATCGGCTTCATCAACCCTGCTCACATTGCGGCCGTGAACACGGCATTGAAGGGAACGCACAAAGTCACCGGCAAGGTTACCAACCTGCACATGTCGCGTCCCTCGAGCGAGCAGCTTTTCGACAGCAACTCGCACGATCCCATTGGGCAATCCACCTGCTATGTCGATGCCAATTCACAGAACGGCGTGGGCGCGGCAGTGGCATTCGCGGTCTGCGATGCGGACGGCAATTTCACCCTCACCGGTCTGCCCGACGGCCAATACCAGTTGGCGGTCTGGGACCAGTGGCAGGACCAGATCATCAACTACAAGAGCGTCACGGTGAATGGAAGTGACGTAAGCATGGGAGACTTCACGGTCTTCTCGTGGTTCGATAGCCTGTACACCAGCTCATATGTCGACCAGAACCAGGACGGTATCCGCGAAGATAACGAGCCTGGCCTGCCCCAGGTCCCTGTCCGGATTCGCTATCGTAACGGGCAAATCTCCAACACCAACACCACCGACTCGGCGGGCAATGCGGCTTTCAATGAAGTGTTCCCGCTGTTCAACTGGTACGTGACGGAATCGGATACCACGCGCTACAAGGGCACGGGCATCCACACCGTCAATGACGCCGGCGGGGCGGTGGATACCGATGGTCCCTATGCGGGCTATCTGTCTTCGAAGGAGAACTTCTCGCTTCCGGCCCAAAACCGTATACCAGGATCCGTCTATTGCGCCACTGCGGATTGCTCGGATGTCAACCTTATGACCAACCCCACCGGCGGCGGTCCCGGAGGTTCGACGGGCCGTATCGATCAGGGGACCACGTTGAGCGAAGGCCTTCTGGACTTCATCAGCGAGCCCCAGTTCATCGACTTCGGCAAAACACCTTACAGCAAGGGAGAGAACGGCGGCATCGTCGGGCATGTGGTTTATGCCTCGACGCGTCCGTTTGACGATCCCCAGCAGCTGTTCCAGCCGCTGTGGACGCCCCTGGTCCCGCGCGTCACGGTGAACCTCTATCGCGAGGACACCGCTGCCGACGGAACACAGAGCCTCACGATGGTCGACTCAACCCAGACATCAAGCTGGGACGATTGGGCAAACGGCATCAGTCCCACCACCGGCGTGGCCAACATGAACTGCCCGGGCCAGGATCCCAACGACCCGTTCTTTACTTACACGCTGGGCTCTCAGAATCAGTTCAAGTGCTACGACGGCATGCATAACTGGAACCAGATGCAGCCGGCGCCGTACGACGGCCGCTTCCAGTTCCCCAGTGCGGGTTGCAGCACGCCCGGAGCCTCATTCACAACTGCCAGTGGCAAGGTTGTCGCCTGCACCACCAAGGCGAACCCCGCCAACACCGATCCCGCCAATCTGACGAACCTGGCCTACCCGGCCATTCTGCCTACGGGCAAATACGTACTCGAAGTGGAAGTTCCTTCCGGTTACGAGATCGTCAAGGAAGAAGACAAGAACATCCTCATCGGCGACTCGTACATTGCGCCGGTCTCTCAGCAGTTCGCAGGCCTGGGTAACATCTTCATCCTGCCTGACCAGGCTGCGGTTGCAGAGGCGCAGAACCCCAACAATCCGCAGAATCCTACCACCGACATGGGACGGCAGGATATCGGCGGGTTCGGCCCGGGCGGACTTACCGTCATGCCGGCGCCGTGCGTTGGTGATCTCCGCGTCGTCCCCGATTACCTGAGCCTGTATCCGCAGGCACAGCAGGTAGCGCCCTTCGCTAGCGCATCGCGCCATTTGTGCGATCGTCGCGAGCTCACGCTGGGCAACCAGATGCAGGCGCAGACGGACTTCTTCATCTTCACCCCCACCCCGATCTCGTCCCGCTTCACGGGCATGATCCTCGATGACCTTGCGTCGGAGTTCAACGCCGCCAATCCGGACTTCGGCGAAAAGTTCGCTGTGCCGTTCGTCCCGGTGTCGTTCCGTGATTTCAACGGAGTCGAAGTAAGCCGTGTCTACGCCGACCAATTCGGCATGTTCAACGGCCTCATATACTCCACCTTCGACGTGAACCCGCCCAACCCGACGGGATATGCGCCGAACATGATGATCACCTGCATGAACGATCCGGGCCCGATTCCTGATCCCAATCACCCGGGACAGATGATCACCGACCCGAACTTCAACCCCAACTACAGCAACTTCTGTTACACGTGGCCATTTATGCCCGGCAACGAGTCGTACATGGATACCCCTGTACTGCCCGTGGCCGCTTATGCTTCAGGCTACAATCCGCCCGACTGCGCGTACCCGGATGCGACCCCGGCCATCAAGGAAGTTGATGGCGACGGGCCGTTTGGACCATACCTGAAGAGCAACGGACCGTTGAAGCTGACGATCACGGCACTCGGCGATGTGGCGGTACCCAACAACGCGTACGGCGGGCCATCCGCGACATCGGCCCCCGCCAACCAGGCGACGATTACACGTCACTATGGCTTCGGGAACCAGGGTCCGCTGAGTTCGGTTACGATGCCCGGCGCCAACGGAACTCCGATGCCGCTCAACATCATTTCCTGGACCGATGCGGAGATCGTTGCAACTCTTCCCAGCGCGAATAACATTCCGCAGGTGAAGACAGGGGAACTGATCATCACCGCGACCGTCACTGACCCGGCTACCGGAAAACCAAAGGCGGTCAAGTCGGTTGACTCGGTTACCGTCACCGTTGAAGATCCCACCGCGGCCGGATACCGCGCGCCGAAGTACATTGACGCGCCGGCACCCACTACCGCCACGGAAATCGGACTGCCGCATCCCATCCAGGATGCCATCGATGCCGCTCAGCCGGGTGATCTGCTCATGCTCGGACCGGGCGGCTATCCGGAACTCGTGATCATGTGGAAGCCGATCCGCCTGCAGGGCGTAGGCGCCGCTTCCGTCACCATCAACGCCGCGAAATATCCAACCCAGAAGCTTGACCAGTGGAGGCCGAAGATCAACTGCTTCTTCGGACTCGACGGCCAGGGCAATCCCCTGAACGGCCCCACCGCTGACTGCCCCGTTGCGCAATTCAACGGCGCGGATGCCCTACCCGGCCAGGAGATCACCGGCGGAGTAACTCTGCTTGAGCCCTCGGTTCTGACCGACGTCCAGGGCCCCGGCGTTACGGTGCTCGCCAAGAACCTGGGCGCCAATCTCTGCAACCCGACGCAACGCGGCTACAGCCAGGGCAACTTCTCCTGCGCTGACGACAACATCACCCCAACCAACCACCACGTTGCTCACGCCCGCATCGACGGCATCACGCTGACCGGCAGCGACGCCGGCGGCGCGATCTACGCCAACGGTTGGGCGCACAACCTGGAAATCTCGAACAACCGCATCCATGGCAATTCGGGAACTTTCGCTGGCGGCGTTCTCATTGGCCAACCCTATCTCGAAGGCACCACCGGCGCGGGTCCGTTCGGGTACGACAAGAACGTCAGCATCCACCACAACTCGATTACCCACAACGGCACCGTCGAATCCAACCTTGGACAGTCGGGAGCCGGGGGCGGCGTATCCATCTGCACCGGTACTGACAACTACAAGGTGAACTTCAACTTCATCTGCGGCAACATCACGGAAGGCGATGGTGGCGGCATCGGTCATCTCGGACTGAGCTGGAACGGCACCATTGCCAACAACCAGATCCTGTTCAACGAGAGCTTTATCCAGTCCCAGACCACCAGCGGCGGAGGCATTGCCATCGAGGGTGAAACGGGCACCGGCACCACCCTGTCTCTCGGAACCGGCAACGTCACCGTTGACTCCAACCTGATCCTCGGCAACGATGCGCAGGGCGGACATGGCGGCGGCATTCGCCTCCAGGATGTAAACGGCGACGACGTGGCCAGGGCGCCCTTCCTGCCCGGAACCTGGTGGAAGGTCACTCTCCAGAACAACGTGATCGTCAACAACGTGGCGGGCTGGTCCGGTGGCGGCATCTCCCTGAACAACACCGCGAACAGCATCATCATCAACAACACCGTCGCTTCGAACGACAGCACGGCTACGGCCGGTCCGGTGTTCACCTCGAGCCCGACCACCACCGCATTCCAACCGGCCGGCATCAGCACCGAACCGCATAGCCCGGCTCTTTGCGCGGCACTCAACTCCGCTCCGGCGGCTTACAAGTGCACTGGAACGTCGGGACACTCGTTCTCCAATCCGACTCTCATGGACGATGTGATCTGGCACAACCGGTCGTTCTACTTCACCACCAAGACCGATCCGCAGAACGTGATGAGCGTCAGCAACACGTTGGTTCCGAGTCTCGTCCAGACTTCCACGGGTTCCTGCCCCGATGGCGCGAACTACTGGGATCTCGGCGTGCTTGGCCAGGCGCAGCTCAACCCGACTCTGAAACTCTCGCCCACCTACTCGGTGCTGAGCAACACCTCCGGGTATGCGGCCAATAACACGGCAGGCGATCCGCAACTGTTGCGTCCGTATTGCAACGGCTCGCGCGTTCCACCGCAAACAGCCGGCGATCTGATGACTCCGCAGACCGCCTTCACCATTCAACCTGTCGGCGCAGAGGACGAGGGCGGCAACTGGGTCAATCTTCGCTTCGGTCCGCTGTCTTTGTTTGACTCGGCGCAGGTCGCCGCGCCGGGTACGCCGCAACAGGCCATTGGGGATTACCATATCCAGACCGGTTCATCCGCCTGGAACGCGGTGCCCTGCAACGTGGCCAGCAGCCTTGCCCCGAGTTATGACTTCGACGGCAATCCGCGGCCCTACCCTGCTTGCCCGAGCCGGACTTCGACGGCCACCGACTACGACATGGGCGCGTTCGAGCTCCAATCCACCGGAACTCCGATTGCGGCTGTGACCGGGGGTCCGCTGGATTTCGGCAATGTGCCCGTGAATACCACCAGCACCGCCAAGACACTGACTATGCAGAATACCGGGACCGGCGACCTGACCGGCATCGGCCTCACTTTCACCGGGCAGTTCTCGAGGTCCGGAGGAAGCTGTGGAACCACGTTGACGGCCGGCAGCAGCTGCACCATCACCGTCGTGTTCCAGCCGACCGCTCTCGGTTCGGTGGCCAACACGCTCACCATCACCAATACCTCCAATGTATCGGTGACAGGTTCGCCGGTATCGCTCACCGGAAACGGAGCGCAGCAGATCGTAAGCGCAGCTCTGAGCCCGGGAAGCTGGAGCCCCACACAAACCCGCAACTGCCCGGGAACGACGTTCGCACAACGCTTTGCCTGCGCGACCGATCCGAACCAGGGATTCACTCTGACTAACAACGGCAACGTCGCTCTGAATACCATCGGAGCTGTCTCCTTGACCGGAGCCAACATCGCCGACTACTCCATCGTGGGCGGGCTCACGACGTGCGGTACGGGAAGCGGGCAACTGGTGCACATCACGTCTCTTGCGCCAGGTGCGAACTGCACCATCACGGTTCAGTTCAAGCCCCTCACCGCGGAGCCGGCGGGCACCAAGAACGCCCAAGTGAGAGTAACTGACGCCGCGGGCACTCAATCCTCCACCCTGTCCGGCAAGGCGAATTAGGACAGCGCAACCACCAGCCGGCGCTGCCTGGATGAGCTCCCAGGCAGCGCCGCACCCCACAAATACAAACCACCACAAGCTCAAATCACTCAGATCTGAATACTTCAATTGCCTTGGGGGAAACATGGGAATCAAGTCTTTATGCGCGCTCGCGCTGGCACTATCGGCCGCCGTCCTTGCAACCGCAGAGACGAAGGATGCAACCACTATCAACATCGAATCCCTTGCCCGCGTGGATGGCATCGCCAGTTATTGCGGCCGCGTCGATCCGCAGCATTCCTCTCTTTACCAGCAGCGCTCGGCGGCTTTTGTCCGCGGCCACTCTGATAGTGAGATCAAGGGCGACCGCAGCACGTCGCGATATCAATTCGCATTCGGCGCCGTGAATCAAGACCTGAACAAACTGGCCCCCAATCTGGGAGCAGGAAACTGCTCTGCTCTGATCAAAGGGATGCAATAGCGGCCACAAAGTGGGGCGGTCCAGATGATCGATTAGCGGAGCCACCGCCCCAGCTCTTCGTAACAGGGTAGTAAAGGCCTGAGCCTTTCCCCCCTCACGGTCGCAACCCCGGGAAGCACGCAGGAACCAGAAAACGATGCTTACCGGGGAATCCGTGGCGCCGGCGAACCCGCAACATTGAATACAGGTGAACTCAATGCCAATCAAGGTTGTTTCGTCCAGATATCACCAATTGCAGTCGGCGTTCGTATGTACAGCCATTGCGCTCGCCCTGTGCGCGCCCTTCGCGCGCGTGTCCGCAGCCATCGACGAGGCTCATCCACCGAAATCTGCAGCGTCCCCGTCGACCCCGCCAAAGAAGCGCCGCTTCGTTCCTCGCACCGAGCTGCCGCCCAGCGCGCAGCGATTTTACGAGAACATGTGGGGAGTGGAGATTGTAGGCGTGAAGGCTGTCGAATCAGGAGCCATGCTGCGATTCAGCTACCGTGTTTTGGACGCCGACAAGGCACAGGCGTTGAATGACAAGAAGTCCACTCCCTATCTCTACGACGTCACCAGTCATGTACGCCTGGAAGTTCCATCGATGGAAAAAGTCGGCCAGCTCCGCCAGAGTTCGGCGGTGGAACCCGGCCGGGTCTACTGGATGGTGTTCTCCAACAAGGAGCGCATGGTCAAACCCGGAACCCGCGTCGACGTACGCATCGGCGACTTCCTCGCGCAGGGGATTCTCGTCGAGTAACCGCCGGAACGCCTGTGTCAGTCACCAGGCCCACTGCGGCTGCCGAGCAATGGGCAGCCGCGGTCAGTCCTCGTCGCTTTCTGAGAAAGCGCTCTTGAGAATCGAGACCCAGCTGAAGAGCACCACCGAAACGCAGCCAATCAGGCCGGTGAAGAACATCCATTCCAGAACGTTCTTGCCCCAGAACATCATCTTGAACGCCATGGACACAACCGCCTGACCCGAGCTCGTTTGCACGGCTCGAGAAACTGCCTGATCTCTCAGGCCGTCGCGAGTATAGTCAGCGGGGAAAGAACCATCAACCTATACCAAGGTATAGTCGACCGTTTCAAGTGCGGGCAATCGCCGAAAACAGCCTGCCGGTGCCTGACCGGCGGATCTTTCATCTCACGTGGAGGCATTTGACCCGTGTGAACTCTTCATTCGCTCCCACATTTTAACTAGATCGGCAAAGGTTTCGGCCTGCATCTTTTCCATCACCTGGCGGCGGTACAACTTCACGGTAATCAGGCTCAAATTCAACTGGTCGGCAATTTGCTTGTTGAGCATGCCTGCCGTTGCCATCTCCAGCACCTGCCGTTCCCGCTCCGACAGTGTCCGCCACCGCACCATGATCGATCTCTCCAGCAACTTCGCACGTCTCTGCGACCGGTCCAGCGCAAAAGCCTGCTCAATGGCGGTAAGCAGTTCCTCATCCTGAAACGGCTTGGTGAGGAACTCCACTGCTCCCGCTTTCATGGCGTTCCGCACCATCGGGATATCTCCGTGCGCGGTCATGATGATGATGGGAATCGCAATCCCGGATTTGGTCAGCTTCGTCTGCAACTCCATTCCGCTCATTGCAGGCAGCCGCATGTCCAGAACAAGGCACCCGGCGAGTTCGGGCGAGCATATCTCCAGGAACTCTTCTGCCGAAGCAAACTGACTCGACACCAATCCCGCTGACTCCACCAGGTCGCACAACGACTCGCATATGGCCGGATCATCGTCCACGATGAATACCCTCTGCTCCAGGTTCAACTCCGGCGCGGACTCGTCCTTCATGCATTCGATCCTAATGTAAAGTGAAATGCTGCGCCACGAGGCAGGCTGTCCGCCCATATGCGCCCCTGGTGCGCCTCGATGATGCTGCGGCAGATCGAAAGCCCCATCCCTGTCCCGCCCGGCTTGGTGGTGAAGAAGGGGTCGAACATTCTCGACCGGGCTTCTTCTGCGAGACCGGCACCGGTGTCTCTCACCGTTACGGTGACTTGGTCGCCACCCGAAATCTCAGACGAGATCTCCAGTTCCCGGATGTTTTCCGAATCACTCATCGCATCCATGCCGTTGACGGCCAGGTTCAACAGCACTTGTTGAATCTGCACCCGGTCGACGCTCAAATACGGAAGCCTCTCCGCCAGCCGCAATTTGATCGACACACTGCGCCGAATCGCGTCGTCTCGAAGCAAACGCGCCAATTCGCGGATAAGCCCGTTGATATCGGTCGGCTCGCGAATGTATTCGCTCCTGGTGAACAACGAGCGCACCCTGCTCACGACCGCGCTCGCCCTGGTGCATTCGCGCACGATGCGCTCCGTAGTGGCCATCGCTCTTTGTATATTTACCGGTTCGCAATTCAGCCACCGCCGGCAGGCTTGCGAGTCCGCTACCAGCGCAGTCAGCGGCTGATTCAGTTCATGCGCGATGGAGGCCGCCATTTCCGCCATGGTCATCACCCGCGAAAAACCGGACAGCTTCTCCTGGGAAATCAGGAGCGCCTGGTGCGTCCGCTGCTGCTCCTCAATATCGATGTGCACTCCGTACCAGCAAACGATTTCGCCCTTTGCGCCCATCTGCGGATTCGCTCGGATCAGGAACCAGCGGTAGCCTCCCTCGGCGTTGCGCACGCGTGCCTGAACTTCGAACGGGCGCGCCGATTCCCTGGCTGCATCCCAGCTCTGCATGAACAAAGGCCCATCCTCCGGATGAAGAATGCCCGCAAATACTCCATCTCCAAGCTCGTGCGCTTCTTTTCCGAGATACTCGCTAAGATTACGGTTGCAGTACTCAAGAGACCCCGACGCAGTAGTCCGCCAGATCTGCTGGGGAATGGCCTCGGTAAGTTCGCGAAGCTGGCGCTCCCTCTCAAGGATTTCGGCATTCGACCGCTGAAGTTCCGCCGTGCGTTCCTCCACCCTGACCTCTAGCTGATCTCGAGCCGTCTTGACCGCGGTCTCGCTCTTGCGGCGCGCCGAACTGACCGCGGTGATCGCAATTGCGCAGATAACGAATGCCGCCACGTAGCTCCGGAACTCTCTGCCGATTGTCATGGAATAGAACGGCGGCACAAAAAAATAGTCGATGGCCAGAGACGACATCGCCACCGCCATGGTACCCGCGACGAATCCCCCGAACCACGCGCTGCACATGATCGCGCCGAAGAACAAGAACACGAACGGGTACGCCATTACCTTTTGCAGAGGAAATGTCCACAGCAGGGCGAGCAACACGAAAAACGACGAGATCGCCAACGGCTTGGCTATAAACTCGACCGTCCATTCATAAGCGCGCTGAACATCCGTTCCCATATGTCCGCCATCATAATCTGCGCGTCACGGCTCGAACGACGGAGGCGCGTCCTCTGCCCGGGTTCCCCAGTTTTTGTCAGGTGTTGTACTCAATTCAAATTCGATGGTCCCCCCGTGCTCCACAAAATCCTCCGGCAGCCAGTTTTTCGTCGTGTCCTTGCCATTCACTTTCAGGCTTCGCACATACGGCGCATTGGTGTCAGCGCCATGAGCTTTTATCACGATGTCGCCCGCGGTACGCCGAATCCCAATCGATGTAAACAGAGGGCTGCCTAACACCAATTCCGCTCGCCCTGGAATCTCCGGATACATTCCCATTGCCGACCAGACATACCAGGACGACATCTCGCCGAGGTCGTCATTCCCCGGCATCCCCTTTGGCGAGTTGGTCCAGATGGTGTTCAATACCCTCCGCACAGCCTCCTGGGTCTTCCATGGTTGTCCCAGGAAATTGAAAAGCCAAGGCGTCTCGATGGAAGGCTCGTTATTCAGCTCTGCATGGAGGCCGCCTGATTGCGTCACAGCCAGGCTGCCGTCTGGGTTATAAAAGAATGCATTCAGGCGCTGGGTGGCTATGTCTGTTCCACCCAGCATCGTGAACAGGCCCTTCTCGTTGAACGGCACCATCCAAAGGTACTGCGCGGCACTTCCCTCCACGAATCCATCATCGGATGCCGGGTCGAACTTTGGCCACGTGCCATCCGCATTGCGATTTTGAATATAGCCGCCCTCCGGGGCCGCGTGGGGATTGAAGATATTCTTCCAGTACTGTGCCCTCTCCAGGAACTGCCGTCGCATCGCGTTGTCGCCCATGCGTCTCGCGAGTTCCGAGATGGCGAAATCAGCCGTGGCATCTTCCAGCGTGTCCGCCGCGGGTCCCCATGCATTTGCGCCCACGGGGATATAGTGTAGCTTCAGCCACAAATCGAGAGACGGCCTCTGGCCTACGCACTCAACTTCACACCCTTCCTTGCTGAGATCGTGTGCGGTTGGAACGGTGGCCGCGCGCACCAGGGACTTATAAGCCGCGCTAACATCGAAATTCCTTCCGCCGAACGCCAGGATGTCCGCAATGGCAGGAGCCGAGGGATCGCCGTTCATCACATGAGTGATCCCGGAGTTATGCGTCCAGCGATCCCATTCGCCGCCATTCTGGTTTGCCTGGTTGAGTAACGACTGGGCGAAGTCTCCCGCCGTATTCGGATCCAGCAGTGCGAGTAACTGTAACTGGGATCGATACACATCCCATCCAGAGAACGTGGCGAACTGCGCCTTCTGCGGAGCGGCCACGGAATGCACCTTTCCGTCCATGCCGCGATAGCGCCCGTCGACATCGCTGGCCAGGTTCTCGCCCAGCAGAGAATGGTAGAGGGCCGTATAGAAGACCACCTGCTCATCATGTGTGCCGCCTTCGATCTCCACGCGGCTCAACTCGCTTCTCCACGCCGCGTGTGCCTTATCCCGCAGCGACTCGAAGGTGGTGCGCGGTGGATTCTCGGCTTGGAGATTTGCTTCGGCATTCTCTTCGCTTACATACGAGATGCCAACGCGCACAATCACGCTCGCCGACTCTGAGGTGTCAAGGACGATCCACCCGCCCGATCCTTTCCCTTTGGGCACAAAGCCATTGGTGCCATAAGTGGTGCCGCCGTGCGCCTCATTCGTCCCGGCTCGCACGGCCGAATCCTGCCACGTCCCAATACTTACGAATGGCGTGTCAAAGTGCGCAACAAAATAGAGCGTGTAATAACTTCGCCGGTCGGCAGTGCCGAGATATCCGCAGAAATTGCCGCTAGTGACATATCCGGAAACGATGCGCTTTTCGCTGTCGATTTTCACCCCCGCGTCGGAACTGCCGGTTTCCGAATTGGCGGTTCGCACCAGCATCACCGCGGGCTTTCCAGCAGGATACGTGAATCGTCCCAACCCGGAGCGAAGCGTAGCCGTAAGTTCTGTGGCCACGCCATTGTCGAGCGCTACGGTGTAATAGCCGGCCCTTGCCGTCTCTCTGTCGTGGGAGAAAGTACTCCCGTAAATCTCAGCACCAACATCGTCTGTCGGCGATGAAGTCACGCCGCCCACGTACGGCATGAATGGGATATCACCGCTGGCGCCGGCGCACCCCGTGCCCATCAGGTGGGTCAATGAAAACCCACTGATGCGGCTGGCGGAATATTCATATCCCCCCGGAGCTGCCGGGCGCCCGTGATCATCGCGCATCGAACCAGGCACACCCTGCACCTGGCGCCGGGGATGGATCCGCGGTTCTTCCGGACTCCACGCAAGCATTCCCAGCGGCAATGTCGCGCCGGGATAGTCGTTGCCGCCATTGGTGGTCCCGATCAACGGATTCACAAGTGTCGCCGGATCCGTCTCGGAATTTCCTCTCGATTGCGCCGAGGCTATTGCGGCCCCTGCCACGAACAGTAACAACAACCCCGCCGAACTCCCAACCCATCGACTGCACCAGGCACGCTTGCGCATATCACTCCCAACGCGATCAGCGCGGCACAAAATTCGCCGCACACTCTGGTCGCATTGTAGATGGCGCACGGGCGTTAACAGGCTACCGCGTCGTCGGAGAAATCGGATTCGCCGTCCAGTTCGTTCTCCTCTCTGTCAATCACAAGTCCCAGGGCCTGGCGTTCAAACAGCCGCTTGTATACGCCGCCTTCGCGCCGCACCAATTCCTCATGCGTTCCCTCTTCGCTCACTCGACCGTGCTCAAACACCAGGATCCTGTCCAGCATCCGCACCGTCGACAAACGATGTGCAATCACGATCGATGTACGGCCGGCCATGAGCCGCTCCATGGCCTCCTGGATCAGCGCCTCGGATTCCGAATCCAGGCTCGATGTCGCCTCGTCCAGCACCAGCACCGGGGTGTTCGCCAGAAACGCCCGCGCCAGCGCCACACGTTGCCGCTCGCCGCCCGAAAGCTTCACACCACGTTCGCCCACCAGCGTGTGATAAACCTTCGGCTGGCGCAGGATGAACTCGTGCGCATTGGCCAGCCGGGCTGCCTGCTCCACCTCCGCCATGGATGCGTCCGGTCTGCCATACGCAATGTTCTCCGCAAGCGTCCGATGAAACAGGATCGGATCCTGGGGCACCAGGGCCAGCTGCGCGCGCAACGACTCCTGGGTTACAAGCGAGGTGTCCTGACCGTCGATCAGGATCTTTCCGCCACCCAAGTCATACAGCCGGTGCAGCAGCTTTACAAAAGTCGTTTTGCCTGACCCGGAATGCCCCACCAGGCCCACCCGTTCGCCCGCGCGGATCCGCAGCGAGAAATCCTGGAAAAGCGGATCGGTCCTCCCTCCATACCGGAACGTCACCCGGTCATAGAGGATCTCCCCCTTCCTCACCCGGATCGGCTTCGCATGATCGCGATCTACGACATCAAGCGGCCGCGAGTAAAACTGCACCATCTCTTCCATTTCGTTCGCGGAGCGCTGCAGGTTCCGCACATGCTGACCCACTTCACGCAGGTAGCCATGCACGATGAAGTAGCTTGTCAGCACGAAAGCCATATCGCCGGCCGTTGCCCGGCCCTCCCACCACAGCCACACCGCATACGCCAGCACCACCGTGCGCAACCCCTGCAGCAGGAACGTCTGCAGAGTCCCGTTGCGTGTCGCCCGCGTCCATGTCCGCCATGTCCGGTGATTCCACTTATCCAGTATCTTGGCCAGGCGGTAATCTTCGCGCTTCTCTGCGCCGAAAGACTTCACTACCGGATTGCACGTGATCGCATCCGCCATTGCTGCGCCAATCCTCGTATCCTGCGCATTCGACAGCCGTGCCGCCGGAGCCACGTAATACAGCGACAGCGAAACCGACACCGCGATATACGCCACGGCGCCGATTGCCACCGTCATGCCCATGCCCGGCCAGTGCAACCCCAATAGCAGCGATGAACCCACCAGCACCATCAGTGCGGGCAGCAACTCCAGCAGCAGGATGTCGTCCATGGTGTCGACAGCCCACATTCCGCGCGTAATTCGCCGCACGATCGCACCGGAGAAGTTGTTTGCGTGCCACTCGGTTGAAAACCGCTGCACCCGCCAGAATGCTTCCCCTGCGAAGCGCGACATCAGCCGCAGCGTCAGACGGATAATTCCCGCTAACGCCACATAGCGCAGGGCAGCCAACGCGACCCCCAGGAGCGCCATCATCCCGATCGCACGGACAGCACCATGCAATGCGAGGGAACGCGCAACTGCATGCGTAGCCACCGCGTCCACCAGCCGGCCCGAATACACTGGCATCAGCAGGTCTGCGGCGGTCGCCGCAATCATGCAGATACACACCCATACCACCAGCCACTTCTCCCGCCGCCAGTGGCGGAGAAGAAAGGCCAACACTTCACGCATTGCGTTCTGGTTCAAACCTTTGCTCATAATGACCTGCCGGGAGAAGCTGGAGAGCGGTGGGTTCAACACCCAATGAACCAATCGCGTTGAAAACTGGAAGAGACGTGCCGGAATCGCCTTCAGGCTGCGCTGAAGATCTTCAAATCAAACTGGAGAAGAGATCTAGCGGCGCGAGAGGTCGGGGAGGAACGCGATCGGCGACTGAGGATCACCGGAGAAATTGGATGTCTTCATGGTTCCTTCCTTTCCTCAAATTGGGTTCCACCAGTGTAGCAGAATTTCGAAAGTGCGCGAAACGCTTTAGAGGCGAAACCGCAAACGACCCTGACTTCGGATCGTGAATATGCGGATAAAGCTGCGCGTCTTGCGATTGTCTATCGAGATTTCCGATGGGCAAATTTACACCAGGCGCGACATCATTATTGGGCGCCGTGTTCACTGTCCAGAACACGCATCTGCTCTTCGCCGTACCGCGTTCCGGAGACAGCTTCGGGCGGGATGGCGGCCTCGAGGGCGGCAATCTCCTCCCCCGAGAGCTTCACCTTGAGAGCGCCGAGGCTTTCGGCAAGCTGGGTCCTGGTGCGTGCCCCGATGACCGGTACGATGAAATCGCCCTTGGCTAGCGCCCAGGCGATCGCCAACTGGACTTGCGAGATCCCTCGCGACTCCGCGATTTCTCGAAGCTTCGCGACCACGCTCTCGTTGCGGGCCCGGTTCTCGCCCTGGAAGCGCGGGAAATGCGTTCGCATATCGCCGCTCGCGTTGATCCGCGAGCCGGAGAGCAAGCCGCGCGAGAGCACGCCGTACACCGTGGAAGCCATGCCGAATTGTTTGAGCGCCGGAAAAAGGGTCGCCTCCGGCCCGCGGCTGATAAGTGAATACTCAATCTGCAGGTCCACGATGGGATGAACCGAGGCGGCGCGGCGAATGGTGTCGGGACCGACCTCCGACAGGCCGATGTAACGAACGTAGCCGGCCTTGACCATGTCCCCGATCGCCCCGATGGTGTCCTCGATGGGAACGGTTGGATCGAGACGCGCCGGGCGATAGATGTCCACATAGTCGGTGTCGAGGCGTTTGAGGGAATAGGCCAGGGCGGTTTTCACCGCCGCGGGGCGGGCATCAAATCCCAGCCATGAACCGTCGGGGCCGCGCTGTGCCCCAAACTTCACGGAGAGGAAAACATCTTCCCGCTCCAGGTGCACCGCCCGGCCCACCAGCAGCTCGTTGTGACCCATTCCATAAAAATCACCGGTATCAATCAGGTTGATCCCCGCATCCATGGCCGCATGAATGGTCGCCAGACTTTCCGCTTCGTCGGAGGCGCCATACATCCCGCTCATGCCCATGCACCCCAGGGCGAGGGGGAAGACTTCGGGGCCGGCGGCGCCCAGTTTTCGTACGACTTTGCCGGCCGTGGAAAGGGACATGACTGTAGGCTCCTTCACCCAAAATGGTAGGCCCGATCGGCGTAGTCGGGCAAATTCAAGGTATTCGCCTGATCGATTCGCACCCGGCGCGCATCAGCAGGTTCGTCAACGGATGAAGACCGGTGGCAGTCGGGCACTCGGCGAGTTCGTTCGGTTTCCCCACTCCCAACTTCGAGGATTGAGCTATATGCATCAATTCAGAAAAGATAGGCTTTCCTTACAGTAAGAGCCCGGGTTCCGTACCGAATTTCCACTTTCGCCGCAACGTCGAACTCTGTCATACTTGACTGTGCCCACCAGGTACGCCCAATCCCAACATTCCAATCAAGAGGTTGCATCGATGTCGGCAAAGTATGTCTTTGTGACGGGCGGAGTCGTGTCCAGTTTAGGCAAGGGTCTTGCCGCGGCGTCCATCGGCTGTCTGCTGGAGAGTCGCGGCCTGAAGGTCAACATGATGAAGTTCGACCCTTATCTGAACGTCGATCCGGGAACCATGTCGCCCTTTCAGCATGGCGAAGTCTTTGTGACCGACGACGGCGCCGAGACCGACCTGGACCTGGGCCATTACGAGCGCTTTACCCATGCGCCCCTTTCACGCGATAACAACCTGACTACCGGACGCATTTATGAACAGATCATCCTCAAGGAACGGCGCGGCGACTATCTCGGCAAAACAGTCCAGGTGATTCCCCACGTCACCAACGAGATCAAGAACGCCATGCGGAAGGTATCCGCGAACGGGGCCGACGTTACCATCGTGGAAATCGGTGGAACCGTGGGCGATATCGAATCGCTGCCGTTTCTCGAGGCCATCCGCCAGATGCGCCAGGAACTCGGGCGCGAAAACACGGTGTTTGTTCACTTGACCCTGGTTCCATGGATTTCGGCTGCACAGGAGTTGAAGACCAAGCCTACCCAGCACTCCGTCAAGGAATTGCTCTCCATCGGGATCCAGGCCGACGTGTTGATGTGCCGCTCAGACCGGCCGCTGAGCCGCGAGATGAAGCAGAAGATCGCCGCCTTCTGCAACGTCGAGGAGCGCGCCGTGATCGGAGCCACCACCGTGCCGTCCATCTACCAGGTGCCGCTCGGTTTCGCGCAGGAAGGCGTGGATGCGCTCATCCTGAAATATCTCCACAAGCAAGCGCCCGAAGCCGACCTCAGCCGGTGGAGAGATCTGATGGATCGCGTGCAAAACCCCAAGGACGAAGTTCACATCGCCATCGTGGGAAAATATGTCGAATACGAGGACAGCTACAAGTCCCTGAAGGAAGCACTGACACACGGAGCGCTGTCCCAGCAACTACAGCTCAAAATCACCTGGATCGAGGCCGAGGGCCTGGAATCGAAAACGCCCGACGACCGCAGCTACGAGATGCAGCTGGAAGGATTCGACGGCATCCTGGTACCCGGCGGCTTCGGCAAGCGCGGCATCGAGGGGATGCTGAACGCCATCCGCTATGCGCGCGAGAAGCAGGTGCCCTACTTCGGAATCTGCCTGGGCATGCAGACGGCCTGTATAGAATTCGCGCGCAACGTGTGCGGCCTGAGGGATGCGAACTCCAGCGAGTTTGATCCCGCCACCCAGCACCGCGTCATCTACAAGCTCCGCGAACTGCTGGGCGTGGAAGAGATGGGCGGCACCATGCGCCTGGGCGCCTGGACCTGCGTGCTTCAGCCCGATTCCCTCGCCTCGCGCGCCTATGGCGACACCACCGAGATCAGCGAGCGCCATCGCCATCGCTACGAATTCAACCGCGAGTACGAGGCACTGCTGACCGGCGGCGGCCTGCAGATCTCCGGCACCACTCCCGACTCGACCTATGTCGAGATCGTTGAGATTCCCGGCCATCCCTTCTTCCTCGGTTGCCAGTTCCACCCCGAGTTCAAGTCCAAGCCGCTGGAGCCCCATCCGCTGTTTCGCGAATTCGTAACAGCGAGTTACAACAACCGCCTGCAGAACCGCCCCGGCCCGTTGATAGAGGCCAGGCGATCAAGCAAGGTAGTTTCATCGTGAAGCAAGGCTGGTTAAACGATGCATGTTGATCACGAGACTTCCGACTTTGAAGCCATGCGTTCGCGGTTCACCAGGATGAATTGGCAAGCGCAGAAGATAGTGGTCGGCGTGCCCGCCGTTATCGCCGGCTTTGTTACGGGCTTGCTGGCAGCAATGATCGCTCCGGCGGCAGCGATCTGGGTCGGGGCAGTGGCGGCTTACTCGATTCTCGCATTCGGCTACGCATGGATGGATGAAAGGCAGTTCCTGTTCTCATCTCAGGACATGCGCTCGCGAACAAGGATTGTCCTGATTCATCTCGCCATTCTTTTGCTACTACTCGGGAGCATCCGGGCGGGAGTGCAAATCTATCCTTTCATCCTTTTAAGTAAACGGGCCGGAGCCGCGGTGCTTGTGCTCATCTTGGCGGTGATGGGAGCGGAGATTCAATGGTTATCGGGCAACTGGCTAACGAAGCATCACTCCGGCCTGAACTCACGCCAGTAACACGGCCCCGTTCACCTTGCCTGCGAGCGTTTTATCGAACGTGACCAGCGTGAATGCTCCCGCCTCAGCGAACGCCGCCAGGTAGGAGTCCGTCCATCTTTTCGTGGCCGGTTCGGCGGCCTGTGTTCGCCCACGAAACGCCGGTGCGATCCCCAGTGGTTCGGGTTCCAGAACCGCGCGGCCTGCACCGAGCCATTCGTCATAGATCGCCCAGCACTGGCGCTGAGTCAGGATTTCGTTGTCCATGACCGCGGGGTTTGTCAGCAGGCGGAAAAGGCTGAGTTGGGTTTGACGGCAGAAGACAAGCGGACGCCGTTCATCGAGAGCTTCAGACCAGGCACGGGCGATCCTGTGATGCTCATGTCGCTCGGCGTGCATCGCCAGCCATACGTTCACATCAGGAAGATGCGAGGATGTCATCGATCTGTTCGTTGCTAATATGCAGCGTGCCCGGGTGATTAGAGCGAATCAGCGGGATCTGAAACTTCCTGCGTTCCGGCTGCTCTTCACCTGGCCTGAGTTCCCGCTCAATGCCGCGAAGCACAATCTGGCGTAGAGCGGTTCCTTCGCGCGCAGCCTTGATCTTGAGTTCGCGATAGATCTCATCCGGGATGTCGACCGTGGTACGCATAAATATATAATAGCATCTTTGTGCAAGCGGATGGCGCTAAATCACATGGCCGTGTGATAAGAACTACTTGCACTTGACAGTCGTTTCCGCCCGGGCCTATTGTTCCCTCGCTTTTCCCAAGGAGGGATAGATTATGACCTCGCACTTTCAGCTTCAGCCTGCCATTTCGGAACTTCAACAGCTTGCCGAGCAGTTCCGGCAGGAGGCAGGAGAACGGGAACAGCGCCTGGAGGTAGAAGCCTTTGAAGCCGGAGCAGCTATCCGCAATGGTGACTACACGCTGGGGAACGTGGAAGCCATCGTGCGCTGGAAATCGGAACGCGCGGTGCACTACCTGATCGGCAACAGCAGCGCCAGCATCCGGCGGGCGCTTGAAGTGGCGGCGGCGCCGGAAGCGTCTACCTTCGAAGCCGTTTCGGCGTTATTGGCGCTGCACGGAGTGGACCTTCCCGTGGCCTCGGCGATCCTGACGGCTATTTTCCCGGAACGCTATACAGTGATGGATTGCCATGTCCTGGAGGCGTTAGGCTATCCGCGCCAGGACGTGCATTTCTACGAGGATTTCCTGGCGTTTTGCAACCACGTGGTCGCCGCCAGCGCCGTACCCGACGATCTTCCCGGCACGCCACTGCGCAGCCTGGACCGCGCACTGCGCCAGTGGGCGGAGAACCAATGCGAAGGTGCGCTGGAGACGACGGCCGTTTAGAGACGGAGTTTTGGAGACCTGGGAGGAGGCCCGGGCAGATCTGCCGGAACATCTGGTTGCGTCAGCTGCAATTACAATCGACCGGTGAACCCATCGTTTGAAATCGGGCCGGTCCAGGCCGGGACCGGCCGCCTGTTCCTCATCGCCGGGCCATGTGTGATTGAGTCGGAAGCCCACGCCCGAACCATGGCTGAAGCCATCCAGAGAATCACCTCCGACCTGGGCATTCCCTACATCTTCAAAGCCAGCTATGACAAGGCTAATCGGACCAGCGTGAAGAGCTTCCGCGGTCCCGGACTCGTGGAGGGTACGCGCATCCTCGCGCGCCTCGCCAAGGATACCGGCCTGCCGGTGCTCACTGACGTCCATGAGCCAGCGCACTGCGAGATCGCCGCGGAGGCCGTGGATGTGCTGCAGATTCCCGCATTTCTTTGCCGCCAGACCGACCTTCTGGTGGCGGCAGGCAAGACCGGCCGGGCCGTCAACATCAAGAAGGGTCAGTTCTTGGCCCCATGGGACATGGCGCACCCGGTCGAAAAAGTACGCTCGACCGGGAATGAACGCGTCTTTTTGACCGAGCGCGGCGCCAGCTTCGGCTATAACACCCTGGTGGTGGATTACCGGTCTCTTCCCGTCATGCGCCGCATTGCACCGGTGGTGTTTGATGGGACGCACTCCGTGCAGCAGCCCTCTGCAGCCAACGGCGTCAGCGGCGGCCAGCCGGAGTTCATCCCCGTCCTCGTTCGGGCAGCGGTGGCGGCCGGCGTGGACGGAATATTCCTGGAAGTCCACGACGACCCGGCGTGCGCGAAATCGGATGGCGCCAATGCGCTGCGGTTGGATTTGCTGAAGCCCCTGCTGCAGACTCTGCTGGCGATACACACAGCATCGTCCCTCCACTAGTGGCCTGTCGCGGTGAAAGCGTTACTGTGGCATCTGCACATGCAGATGAAAACAATAGCCTGTCATCCTGACCCTGACCCTGAGCTTGCGAAGGGGAAGGGGAAGGATCTGCTGTGAAAATAGCCAACGCCAACCAAAATGGTTGTCATCCTGACGCTGACCCTGAGCTTGCGAAGGGAAAGCGGAAGGATCCGCGGTTGCATTTTCATGATTTCAGCTGAAACCATGTTCCATGTTTGACTGCCCTGAAAATTGCTTCAACCAACCCTATAGCCTGTCATCCTGACCCTGACCCTGAGCAACGCGAAGGGGAAGGGGAAGGATCCGCAGTTGCACTTTCATGCTTTTCGGGTGGCACGAGACGCCATGTATGACTGCCGTTGCTTCCGCCCAATGCTGGTAATGGATTCTCGGCGACAGGCCACTAGTGCAGCGCGGGTGAATAGGCTGGCATGGCTGAAGGCAGCCAAAGGATCTGGGGATCGGGCGTCTGGACCTTCCGTACTCTCAGCCGGCTTGGTCCTCCGCGGCTCGCCGGAGTACTCTTACTCGCGACATGAACAGACGGTTATTTCTGCTTGGCGGCGCAGTGGCGG
>DASXXV010000299.1:0-3190 GCA_036502905.1 Occallatibacter sp.
GTGGCAAGCATGGTGCCGCACGGCACTAACAGTACAGGCAGTATCGCTCCGTGCACGCCGATCGGCAGCCGGGTTCGATGGCGCGACCCGAGCCAGAGCATGTTCCACAACGCCCACAGCGACGGCACCAGGGCCATGGGGAACACCAGCCCGCGCTCAAACGGAAACGGGACCTGCAGCACCAGGCGCAGGATGATCAATCCTGTGAGCAGCAGCGGGAGCACCAGTGTAGGCACAAATGCACCGGCGAGAAACGCGCGCAGGTACGGATGGGAGTTCATGGCAATCTTCCTTTCAGCGGGCGCCCTGCCCGCGTGCACGTAGCCCCGCGGGGCGCGTGCGGGCAGGTTCACAGGTAATAGAGCAACACCGGGATCCATGCGGGAAATGCGGCAAGCATTACCGCGAGGCCGCCGGCCAGGGCCCAGTCGAACCAGGGCACGCGCAGCTTGGTTGACTCCGGCGCTTCGGCACGCATCCTGCGCTGCATCGCCGGCCACAGATCGGATGAGAGAGCGGACTCGTCCTCGATGGGCGGCAATGCGTTGCGCAGAAACTTCACCAGCCCGTCCGATCCCTGATCCCTGATTCCTGATTCCTGCTTCTTCATGGCTCAATCCCCTGTAGCTCTAAATCCTTCCTCAGTAATCGAAGTGCGCGGAACACCCGCAGCTTCACGGCGGTGACCGAGATGCCCAGCGCTGCGGCGACTTCCTTGTGAGGCCGCTCTTCAATCACGGCGAGCGTAGCGGCGACACGCAATGGCGGACGCAAGCGCCCAAATGCCAGGGCCGTCTTACGCCGGATCTCCTCGGAGATGGCCGGGTCAGGCCCTTTTCCCGCCGGCAGGGCTTCGAAGAACCCGCTGGGCGTGGAAAACTCGGGCTTCTGCGCGCGCAGCCAATCGAGTGCCGCACGGGTGGCGATCCGCCGCGCCCACGGCTCGAACCCGCGCTCCGGCTCGAACCGGTCGCGGGCGCGATAAATGCGCCAGAACGTTTCTACAGTGAGTTCGTCGGCCGCACCCCCATCGCGGACAATGCGCAGGATCCAGCCGCGTACGGCGCGTTGATGACGGCGGAAGAGAGCCTCGAATGCAGCCTCGCGAACTTCGCCCTCACCCTCGCGGAACTGCACGAGGGGATCGAACTCGCGGCCGGCGGCTGTCTCCGGAGGGCTGCTCGCGATGTCCCGCATCTTCTGCGCCTCTGACCCTTCTTACGGATGGATACCCGTGCAGGTTACACCGGGGCGCTCGCCGGATCAGGTTTTGCCGGCCGTCGAAGGCTGCTCATCGAATATCGGGGATTGAATCGGCACTGTGCCGCGTGGGCTCCGGCGCGCTGTGCACCGCCTCCTGCCGCGGCGTAGAAATCACCCCGAAATATCTGCGGTCGTCGCCCTGCATCCCGGTTACGAAGGCCACGCCCGCCACCGCCGCCGGTCGCTCCACGATCTGCCTGTTCTTGAGATACACGGCATTGGTCCAGCCGAAGCCAATCACGTTCTGCTTGTAGCCGGTGCTCACCTGGACGTTGGCGTTACGCGCCACCACGTTGTACTTCTCGCGGATGGTTCCGTCTTCGGCGAAGCCCTGGTCGATGGTGGCATCGAAGTGCTGAGCGATGCGGGCGGCGTCGGCGTGAAAGCCTTCCGCATCCAGGCCGGCGATCGAAATCCAGTTGGTCGGCGCCCAGCCGAAGGGCTCGTCCCACTGCAGGCCGGTGTTGGTGTTGCTCATGGAGAGGCCGCCGGGGCGCTCGAAGAGGTTCAGGTGGTCGACCATCTGTTTCGCTTCCTCGCGGGTGGCGGCCGCCGCCCACAACGGATAAAGCGAAGTGATGTAGGCGTAGGTGGACGTGCGAGCGTGGGTGAAGTCGAAGTCGGCGAACACGCCGTCTTTCGCCCGCCACAGGTAGCGATGGATGGCAGTGTTGCGTGCCTGGGCGCGGCGGTCCCAATGCGCGGCGTCCCTGGGCTTCCCCAGGATGTGCGCCAGGTGCTCGAGATCGCGTTCGTATCGATAAAGAAGGCTGTTGAGGCATACCGGCGCGAAGTGATGCGTGGCCCCCGAGAAAGGCCCGAAGCGGTTGCTGGGATCGAAGCCCGATTCCCGCATGGCGCGGTCGCCTATGTAGAAATCCTTGCTGAGCCGGTAGCCGCCGGCCCAGGAGTGCATGCATACCACGCTCGCATTCACATCGCAGCTTGCCTGCTTCAGACGCGCGGATTCAGACGCGTCGGGATGCTCGGAGCCTTTCACCAGAAAACCCCAGGTCGCGGCATCTCCGGGATGATCAATGAGCCAGCGGATCACGTCCGGGTAGTAGGTGCTGTCGTCGGCCATTTCGGGCACTGGGCCTGTGCCGTAGTCGAAATAGCGCGCCAGGCCGGTGGAGCCCGCGAGGTGTTCGGGCCGCGTCCAGGTTGAGTAATCCTTTTCGGCCAGCGTGTAGGCGCGCTCCAGCCAGGCGCGCCCTTCGCTGCGGCCTGCGGGCGTGGCGGGGAAACTTGCCGGATTCTCAGACACCGCGCGGATCATGGACGTGAGAAAGGGCGGCTGCGAGCGGGTGAGATAGTAGGTGCGGTTGGCATTGAGCACCCCGCCATAGTGCTCGATCTCGAAGAGGAAGTTATCCACCATCCCTTTGGCTAATGCTTCGCGGTGGTCGGCTTCCAGTCCGAGAAGGATGAAGTAACTGTCCCAGCCGTACATTTCGTTGAAGCGGCCGCCGGGCACGACATAGGGCCAGGGGAGATAGAGCAGGCCGGGATTGGGTAACTGCTCCGGCCGAACGTCGCCCAGCTTTTCGATTTTTCGGGGAAGAGCCACGACCCTGACGTGGCATTTCTCGACCAGGTCAGTAACCGCGGGCGGCGGGGGCACGTCGGCCGGCATGTAGAGGATCGGATGGGCGGTCACCTTGATGTCGACCAGAGAATGGCAATCCGTCATGGAGCGCGTGAGCGTGTCCCACGCGGAGTGGATATACGTGAGCGTGGCATTGGGATTGGGCGCCGGAGGGACGGCTTCCTGCGCGCGGGCAGTAGAGATTGCGGCGAATGCAATGACCAGCAAGCGAACCATGTTCATGGGTAACCGCCATTTTACGAAGTTGGACAGGAGTGTAAATCAACCTCCGCGCGAAAGCCCGTACAATCTGCGGCAGCCCGCACCGCGTGCGGCAGC
>DASXXV010000300.1:0-3903 GCA_036502905.1 Occallatibacter sp.
TGGTGGTGGAACTGATTACGCCGGTGGCCATGGAAAAGGGCCTGCGCTTCGCTATCCGCGAAGGCGGCCGCACCGTGGGCGCGGGCACCATCAGCGAGATTATCAAGTAAGTGGCGAGCCGGCGAACAGCGGGCGAAGCCCGGAATGGGTTAGGATAAGAAAATGCGGGAAATAGTGACATTGCAGTGTACTGTGTGCAAGGAGCGGAACTACTCGACGACCAAGAACAAGAAGACGACCACCGGCCGTCTGGAGTTCTCCAAGTTCTGTAACCGCTGCCGCAAGCACCAGTCACACAAGGAAACGAAGTAAAGCAGGGATCAGGGATCAGGGATCAGGGATCAGAGACTGCAGTGATCGGTGAGCCGCGATGGCTGACGGCATAGCATTCGAACTGACCCCTGACCCCTGAAACCTGACCCCTGATTCAGGGGCGTAAGCTCAACGGTTAAACTGTCGGTCTCCAAAACCGAACTTGGGGGTTCGAATCCCTCCGCCCCTGCCAGTTTTGCATTTGTGGTATTCGAGGAAGGCCTGTTGGCCCCACCCTCAGGTGCCCCACCCGTAGGTGCAGCACCCTCAGGTGTACCACCCGTAGGTGCAGCACCCATCGGTGCACCAACATTGGTGCCCACCCGAAGGTGGTAGTCCCCAAACGGCTCGAAAACTGCGAGAATGCCAGTAGTCGATCCCGGCACGACGCCGGGGGAACAAGGATTGAAGTATGGCAAAGGCTGTCACAGCGAACGGCGAAGAGCGCCCCGCGCAACTCAAGCGGCAGGAGCCCAGTGCCGTCCAGAACATCTCCGGCAATGTAGCCGGCATGTGGGAGAAGATCACCGGCTTCCTGACCGACGTGCGCTCCGAAACGCGCAAGGTTGTCACCCCGTCGCGCAAGGAAGTGCAGGCCACCACCTCCGTCGTGCTGGTGGCGGTGTTTTGCTTCGGCTTCTTCTTCATGATCACGGATTTCGTCTTCAACCGGGTGATATCCCAGATCCTGCACAGGTTGGGTGGCGCGCAGTAATGCAGGAACCCCAGATCGAGAACAGAATGGCAGACGAAGTAGTAGAACAGACCGGCGAAGGCCAGCCGCAGCGCAATGAGCGCTTCAAGTGGTACATCCTGCACGCTTACTCGGGCTTCGAGCGCAAGGTGAGGGAGTCCATCCAGAGCCGTGTGCAGGCATTCGGCCTGGTCGACAGGGTGGGCCGCGTCATGATTCCCACCGAGCCGGTGACCGAGATCGTCAACGGAAAAAAGCGCACCGTCGAGCGTGTGTTCCTGCCTGGCTATGTGCTGGTCGAGATGGATCTCGACAATAACCTGTGGCACGTCCTGAAGGACACGCCCAAGGTGACCGGCTTCCTGGGCACCGGCGACAAGCCGGTGGCGCTGTCGGAGGAAGAAGTGAGTTCCATCCTCTTCCGCTCCGAAGTGGCCAAGGAGAAGCCGCGGCTCAAGGTCAAGTACGAAAAGGGCGAGCAGGTCCGCATCACGGACGGCCCGTTTGCCAACTTCAATGGCGTGGTGGACGAGATCAACGAAGATCGCGAAACGCTCAAGGTCATGGTGACCATCTTCGGCCGCTCCACGCCTGTCGAACTCGAGTTCGGCAAAGTGGAAAAGATTGAGTAGTTGCAGCTTCTAGCTACTAGCTTCCAGCTTCTAGCCGGTTTGGCCACCTGGCGGCCGCCGGTTGGATTGTGAACGCTTGAGCGCAACACCAAAATTCGCACCGGGAAATGACCAGCTAAGAGCTAGACGCCAGGAGCTAGCAGCTGGTTCCGAAGGAAACTTTCATGGCACCTCCGAAGAAAATAACCGCGCAAGTCAAGCTGCAGATTGAAGCGGGCAAGGCCACTCCGGCGCCGCCGGTCGGCCCCGCCCTGGGCCAGGCCCAGGTCAACATCATGGAGTTCTGCAAGCAGTTCAACGCCCGCACCCAGAACAAGGAAATGGCCGGCCTGATCATCCCCGTGGTGATCACCGTTTACGCCGACCGCAGCTTCACCTTCATCACCAAAACCCCGCCCGCCGCGGTGCTCCTCAAGAAGGCCGCCAAGGTGGAGAAGGGCTCCGGCACCCCCAACAAGGACAAGGTGGGCAAGGTGACCGAGAAGCAGGTTCGCGAAATCGCCGAGCAGAAGATGCCCGACCTGAACGCCGCCTCCGTCGAGGCCGCCATCCAGAGCATCAAGGGCACGGCTCGCTCCATGGGCATCGAAGTCGTGGCGTAAGCCGCGCCATGGTTCGAGCTGGATGACCTCCGTGCCCCATCCTTTTCGCCGCCTTTTTGGCGAGAAGGGTGGGAGAGCACAAGTCTCCCCCAGCCCGATTCGGGAGACACACCAATGGCGGCGGCGAGACTATCTCGCGGCCGCCTTTCTTTTTTGCGCGACCGCCACTTTCGTCGCCTGGCAGAACTCGCGCGTGGCCGTCCTCTGGGACCTCGGCTACCTGCTCGACACCAGCTGGCGCATCGCGTTAGGCCAGATGCCGTACCGCGATTTTCCCCTGGCCCACGCACCCCTGACGTTTCTTATCCAGACCGGCCTGATGCGCGTCGCCGGCCGCCATTTTTTCCTGGTGATCGCGTACGCCGCAACCGCGGGCGGCCTGGCCTCCGTGCTCACCTGGCGTATCCTGCTGCGGATCGCACGCGGCTCGGCCATATTCGGTCCCGTGACATGGCTCATGGCGCTGCTGATGGCCGCGCCGCTCGCCGTCATCGGCATCTATTCCATCTACCCCCACCCCATCTACGACTGCGACTGCATCCTGGCAATCCTGCTCTCGATTCTGCTCCTGATTCGTTTGGATCCGCACCCCGCGCCCGGAGCTGAACCTGAAGCCACGCCACAATCAACGCAGGTGTTATTAACCAGCGGCGAGAAGTTTAAGGATTGTCATCCGGAGCGAAGCGCCGCTTTGCGGCGCGGAACCGAAGGATCCGCGGTTGTCCTTCTCAGCCGGCTGGTTCTCAGTGGAGTTGTCCAACCTATCCGGCTCGCGCCGCTGGCCGCCGGCGCCGCCACGGTTCTGCCCCTCTTCTTCAAGCAAAACATAGGCCTGCCGTTTCTGGCCGTAGTTGCCGCCGGCATCCTGATCCTTTTCGCCGCCGTTCTCCAACAAACGCGTTCACTCCTCTCCGCGCTCCGCTCCCAGCCCGCCCTGATCCTCACCGGAATCCTGGCTGCGCTCCTGGCGGGCCTGGCCGCAATCGCCGCCACCGCCGGCCTCGGCAACTACATCCACTGGACCATCCAATTCGCTGCACAGCGCCGCATGCCCGGCTGGGCTTCCATGCTGACCGTCTACAACCAGGCTGCGCTCGCATGGATGCTGCCGGCCCTGGCCGCCGGCCTCATCCTCTGCCACACCCCGATCATCGGGCGCCTCTGGGCCAGAATCATTGCCTTCTGCCTCGTCGCCGCTCCCTTTGCCGGCACTGTGATCTTTCTCTTCAACAATGACGAGGCCGACGAGCGCGCCGACACCCTGCTCACCCTCTGGCCGCTGCTCCTGCTCGCCGCCCTCCTGATAGCGCTCTTCGAATTGCGCCGCGGAGTCACCCTCCAGCGCCTGGTTCCGTTCTTTATCCTGGCCGCCATCCACGGCGCGCTTCTCTCCCAGCAACTCTGGGGATCGACCTACGCCCTCTGGCCGTTGCTGATGGTGCTCGCTGCCTTTGTCCTCGGTACACTGCCGCCCCCCGCGCGCCCTGTCGCCATGGCCGCCGCCGCCGTCATTTCCGCCACGCTTCTCGTCTGCGGCACTCTGTATTCCATCTCCCGCGAGCGCCTGAGCTATGTGCAGATCCCCGATGCGCCATTGCAGCGCTCGTCCATTCCCGCCATGCGCGGGATCGCCACTCCCGGCCCGTTTCTTTCCGATTTCGAT
>DASXXV010000301.1:0-3157 GCA_036502905.1 Occallatibacter sp.
GACTGAGTACATACACATACACATCACCTCATCCAGGATTTCCAATTTGGAACCAGGCATAAGCCGGGATTTCCATTTTGCCTTCCCGGATGACAACAGGATACACCCACCCGCCTCCCTTGGCGCCCGGTTTTTTCGAAATTTTTCATGCCGAGCGCGGGACCCGGCCGAGCAGTCCGCGCTGACTGAAATCCGCCGGCTTCGCGTCTAAGGCGCCACACTTCGAGGGATCGCCATCGCGCTGAACCACCGCGAGTATCGGACCCGGCGCGGCACACCGTGGCGACTGGAATCAGTGGCGCGGGTGCTCAAGCAAACCGCCTGCGCCCGCTAAAGCCGATTCTTCCGACCGAACACTCCGAAACATTTCGATCCTCGGGCATTTAAACGCGCCTGAGTTACGCCGGGGACCATTCCTTGCCCGGGGGTTCCTGGCGCGCCTGGGCGCGTTTCTGGGCCCGGCGTGGGCGTCCTGGACTGTGCGGCCATTGAACATTCCGGGCCAGAAATGATTTGGGTGTGGGCTACTTTGGAACGACGCTCCAGACAGCGGGGTAAAGACGCCGCTGATCCTGTGCAATGTGGAATTCCCAGTAGCGGTCGAAGTCCCCGGAGAGATAGATGGCTCTGAGTTGGACGATGGCCTCTGCCATCGGTTCAGTCCAACGCATGCCGGAGCGCTCCATTCGATCTTTGATTAGGTTCTTGCACGCGCCTTCGACCGGGCCGCTGGCGATCGGCCAACCACTGGCGAGGTATTCGTCGTAGCGCATTCTGGTGCGGTTGCGGTAGAGGTAGTCGGCGACTGCTTCCAAGGTTTTGCGCTTGGCTCCGGACAGACCGCGTTTGGTGATGATCTGGCGAATGCCCTTGACCACTTGGCCGACATCGCCGAACAGAATCCGTAGGGTTCGGTCCAGGACCCAGAGATCGGCGTCCAGGCTGCCCTCGGGGTGGAAGACATAAGCGGCTTTCCAGAGTTTCTCCAACACGTGCATCAGATCCAGGATCAAGGTGACGTTGAGCTTCTGATCGACTCGAATCTGGAGGGCGCGCTCGCCGTCCGTCAAGGCCAGGGAAGTCAAGGATCGGGACGGATCGCGGCGCTCCATCTCTTCGGACACCTCCTGGATGACGGCGGTCTTGCCCTTGAGCAAACTCGCCCACACCCGCTTGTTCTCCGGACGCGGGGGCGGGGGTGCGTCACCCGCAGTCCGGCGGCAAGTGGGGAATAGGCTATCGATGACCTGTTGCGGAGTTCGCACCCAAGGCGCACGGGTGAAGACAGTAGCGACCGTGGCCATCCGTTTCCTGTTGGCCTTCTGCCCCTTGGTCAGCCGGTGTGTAGGTTGTGCGCCGCCGGGCTTGACCATGGGAATGCCCTTGCCATCGATCGCCGCCACCAGGATCGAGCCTGTGGCGGGCGTAGCGGAGCGCTGGCGGTAGAAGGCATCAAAGTCCTGAGCGGCATTCGGTAGGATCTCTTCCAGACTGCGCTTGGAGACAGAAACGCCGGTCAACTCGGCTATGGTCTGAACCGATTCCAGGAAAGGGTTCTGCACGGCGGCCTTGACCAGGCGCCGCTGGAGTTCGTAGGAGAAGGATCGCGCGGGCAAGGCCAGCGCCTGGTCGAGTGGAAAGATGCTGGGCGCGCCGGGCCGGGAGTAGCCCATGCGAACGAGGTCCACGGTTCCAAAGACGGTGGTCAGAGAGCGGGTGCCAAGCCGGCGATGGGAGTAGAGCACCTCGCCTTCCTGTTGCGGGAGGAGCAAGGCCGGTCCGACGTCTCCATTGCCGCGCTGCTCCAAGTGGGCTTGGAGGAGCAGGCGTTGGACCTCGCGGCCCTTGTCCTGTTGCTGGGACTCGATCTGGTGAAGGGGGAGTTGGAGGACGGTGGAGGATGCCAGCCAAGCCTGGAGCAGAGAGAACTCCAGAGCCGCTGGTGTAGCGTCAGAGGGGACCGGGGTTGCTGTTGTCATATGCTTACGGTAGTATTACCGTAAGAATCTATGCCACGTGTCCCCACTTCTAAGGGCGGAATCCGCCGCGTCCCACCGAATGCCTTTCTGGAACGCCACACCCAGCGCTTTGGGGAACTCAAACGGGGCCTCGAACAAATCGAGTACTTCTGCAAAGGTACGGTTCTGAAGCGGATGATGAAGTGCGGCAAAGCCCATTGCGCCTGTGCCTCCGACCCTACCAAGCGTCACGGGCCCTACTTCGAGCTCACCTACAAGGCCAATGGCAAGACGGTCAATGTGAAGCTCTCACCGCAGGCAGCTCCCTTGTATAAGGCCGCCGCCCAGCAGTACCGCAAATTGAAAACCCTGCTCAACCGCCTCGACAAACTCTCGCAAATCATCCTGCGTCACCAAGCCAAACTGGCAGAGTCTGAGCGCCCGGATTGATAGCAAAAACCTGGGTTATTCCGATATCCCGGCCTTAAGCCATCATCAAAGACCGGTCGAATCAGCCTAACTGATTGAGTCTACGTATAGTTGGCCGTCGTTCCAAAGTAGCCGCACCCAAATGACTTGGCCTCCGTGCGCCAATTCTCGAAATCTGAATACGAAATGCCGCCGCCCCCGGCCGCACGGCGCTCCTGAATGTAAACCAGACGGTCCGAGCGCCACGCGAGCGGCAACCCTCGAAACAGCACCGTGTCCATGACTGCGAACACCGTAACATTCAGCGCGATCGCGAGCGTGAGCGTCGCAATCGCGGTCAGCGTGAAAGCGCGATCCCGACGCAAACCTCGCCAGGCGAATCGAAGATCGTAGACGATCGCTTCAAGCCGCGTTGGGAAAGTGGCGGCGGGCATCGGCGTGATTATATAGCAACTAACCTCTGCCTTTCGCTGTTGATACGTATGATAGGGACGTTATCATTACGCATTGGCAAACCATGGTTCCCTGGTTCACCGCTCTGGATTCAGCCACGAAGGCGACATGGGTAGCGGCGGCCAGTACGATAATTGCGGGGTCCGAATAGTGGGGCGGCCCCTGGACCGCGCCGGACGCCCCGTCCGGCCTTCGAACGGACGAACATCCTCCAGGGTTTGCAGCCAGCCCGACCGGGGTCGGGCTGCGGGCGAGGGCGCCCGCCCCACTGGCCCTTGTCAACTCTTATCCAGGACACCACACTAGCGGGATCACTC
>DASXXV010000302.1:0-4048 GCA_036502905.1 Occallatibacter sp.
TACGTTCCGCACCGCGGTGCGATGCTCCTCGAGCACCTTGTGCAGGTGCTTCACCACGTCGCGCCGCCGCTCTTCGGTCATGGCGGGAACAGGAACGCGCAGGATCTTGCCATCGGAGATCGGATTGAACCCCAGGTCCGACGCCTGGATGGCCTTCTCCATCTCCTTCAACACTGTGGGGTCCCACGGCGAGATGAGGATCGTCTGCGGCTCGGGGGTGGACACCTGCGCCAATTGGGTGATCGGCGTAGGCGTGCCGTAGTAATCCACCTTCACCTGGTCCAGCATGTGGGCGCTGGCTCGGCCGGTGCGGGTGGAAGCAAGGCTGGACTGAAACGTGGCGACGGCCTGGTCCATGCGCCGCCGCAGATCAGCATTCAAATCTTTCAGTGCCGGGATGCCGGCCATGGTCGAGACTGCCATCGTATCTTCCTCGCTGGAGAAAGCCAATTGCCAAGGGCCATTCTACTAAATGCCCACCGGGTGGGGGCCCGGGCAGGGTCCGGACGCTCCATTCGATCTCGCCACGCGGCCCTGTGACCGGCATCATATCGCCCGCTCCCCCTCGTGCTCATGATGTACGCCGTGGGCGACGGCCGTGGTTAAACTGTCCTCATCCAAGATCCATTCCCGCATGGCAAACTCTTCGTGTGACCGAAGTGCCATCCGACCTTGAGCTGTACCACCAGCTCGCCTTCTACACCCTCGAACTCCGTGACCCGGAGTTCATCCACCAGCACATCGTGGACGCATACGCGGTCCAGCACGCCGGCCCCGACAGCAAACCCATCGCCATCGTCTTCGGACTGATCGGCCTGTATCTTCATCTCGAAAAGAACTTTACCGGCCGCCAGGTACAGCTCGCCCACATGCAGATTGCTCGCCGGCGCCAGCCGTGGGCCGCGCCGCCCCTTCCCGAGCAGCGGAGCGCCGCCATTGGGATCGCCGACGTCCTCGCCTGCCCTCCAGGCCCCAGTCGCAACGCGATGATTCGCCGCTGGTGCCAGGCAGTCTGGCAGGATTGGCAGCACGTGCGCCCCGCAATCGTCGCGCTGGCGCGCGGCCTGCTGAGTGTCGAAGATCACGTCCCTTAGGACCCACCCGGGTGTATACCAGTCGCACCATGGCCGCCATTGAGATCGTTGACGTCAACGCGTCCAACGTGGACGAAATTGGATGTTTCTGCGCGATGAGCAAGCCCGGCTCGCCCGGCTACGGGGAAAAGCTGGCCTGGCTCAAAGACCGATTCGCAGAGGGGCTCCGCATAAAGATGATTGAGGGCGACCCTCGCGGCGACCGGGATGGCCGCAGCTTCATCGAGTACATGCCGGGAAAGATGGCCTGGCGGGGCATCGACGCCCCCGGGTACATGGTGATTCATTGTCTCTTGGTGGCCGCTAAGGCCAAGGGCCAAGGCACGGGCGGTATACTGCTCGACGCCTGCATCCGCGACGCGCGTAATGCCCGGATGCACGGCATCGCGGTGGTCACCGCTCACGGCAAACCCGGCTTCGTTGATACCGATTTTTTCCTGCATCACGGCTTTCACGTCGTCCAGACCACCCCCTCGGGAATAGACCTTGTGGCCCTCAAATTCGATCTAGCCAGCGCAGACCCCTATTTCGCCGCTGACCTGAGGAAGAAAGCGAAAGCCCTGGGTGACGGTCTCACGGTCATTTCTACGCCGCAGTGTCCTTACACATATGAAGGCGCGCAGCAGATCGTAGCTCTGGCGCACGCCAACGGCATTCCCGCCCTCTCCCTCCGCCTGAACACGCTCGCGCAAGTCCGGCAGACTGCGCCATCGCCCTATGCGTCGTTCGATATCGTTTATAACGGCGAAGTCATATCAAACCTCTTCCATGGCATGTCGGCCGAGCACCTTCGCCAACTCGTTGACGAGGCTAACGAGCGACCGCATTGTTGCATCTGATCACGCCCGGCGCCTGGCCGGGGGCCGCTCTTGCGCGCAGTTGAATCGCGGCGAGGTGGCATACAGTTCGGCCCCATCATTTCGCTGGCATCCGCGCCTGAACCTGCGCTACACTCTACCTACCCGCCGGACTCCGGCCAACGGAGGAGAACAGTGTTCCAGCCCGTCATCGTCATTCGACCTCGACTGTCCCGCTGAACATTGCCTCGGGGGCTAGCCCCTGCCGCCATCCGCGGCAATCCCGAGGATGACTCAGCCCCGGGTGATTACACTGCACAATCCAGATTCACCGCAGCGTGACCCCCTCGCTCGTGCCCGCTTCTTTCAGCGCAGCACCGTCGTGGAGTTTCCCCATGTCCGTTATCGAATCAACCGTGCCGCAGCCGGCCGTGCCGCAGCCGGCCGTGCCGCAGCCGGCCGATAGCCAGATGCCGCCCGCCGAAGACCTTAGTCTATGGTCCTCGGTACGCGAAGCTCTGCGCGGCTCGCACCGCGATTTCACCACCGGAAGCCTCAACCGATCCATCCTCCTGCTCGCCATTCCAATGGTCCTGGAGATGGTCCTCGAGTCCCTGTTTGCTGTAGTCGACGTGTTCTGGGTAGGCAGGCTTGGCGCCCATGCCGTGGCCACCGTCGGGCTCACCGAATCCCTGCTCGCGCTGGTCTTCGCCATCGGCCTGGGCCTGTCATTGTCCACCACCGCCATGGTCGCCCGCCGGATCGGCGAAAAAGACCCTGAAGATGCGGCTATCGCCGGGGTGCAGGCCATCGTGCTCGGTCTCGGGATCTCGCTCGGCATGGGCATCCCGGCCGGCATCTTCGCCCCGCAACTCCTCAAGCTGATGGGCGCGTCCCCGGCAATCGTTGTCATGGGCTCCGGCTATGCGCGAATCGCGCTCGGCGGTTGCGGCGCCATCATCATGCTGTTCCTCAACAACGCCATCTTCCGCGGCGCGGGCGACGCGGCCATCGCCATGCGCCTGCTGTGGGTGTCGAACATCATCAACCTGGTCCTCGATCCGCTCCTGATCTTCGGCATCGGGCCATTCCCGCGTCTCGGCGTCACCGGCGCGGCCCTGGCCACGTTCACCGGGCGCAGCATCGGCGTGCTTTACCAGTTCTACCGGCTGATGAAAGGCTCCGAACGCATCCGCATACTGATTCGCCACCTGCGCATCAACATCAGCGTCATGGCCCGCCTGCTGCGCGTTTCGCTCACTGGAATGCTGCAGTTCGCGATTGCCAACGCCAGCTGGATTTTCCTGGTGCGCATCGTTTCGGTATTTGGTTCCGACTCGGTGGCGGGATACACGGTGGCGATTCGCATCGTGGTGTTCTTCATTCTGCCGGCGTGGGGATTGAGCAATGCCGCCGCCACGCTGGTGGGACAGAACCTGGGGGCGGGCCAACCCGACCGCGCCGCCCAGGCGGTCTGGCGCACCGGCTTTTACAACATGCTGTTCCTGGGCTCCATCGGCATCTTCTTCATCGTGTTCGCCACGCCGGTAGTGAAGTTGTTCGTGGACGATCCGGCGGTCATTCCCATCGCCGCGCTGGCGTTGCGCACGTTTGCATGCGGCAACGTTGGCTACGCTTACGGAATGGTGATGCTGCAGGCCTTCAATGGCGCCGGAGACACGTTCACGCCCACCCTGGTGAACTTCTTCGGCTTCTGGGTTCTTGAGTTGCCGCTGGCCTGGGTGCTCGCCGTCACGCTGCGTCTTGGTGCCGAAGGCGCGTTCCTGGCCCTCGTCATCGCCGAGTGCGCCATGGCCGTCGCCGGCATCGCCCTTTTCCGCCAGGGCCGCTGGAAGAAACAACAGATCTAACCCCGTTCCGCAGTCTCCCATCCTTTTCGCACCACTGAAACAATCGGCGCGAAAGGGGTGGGAGACCACGCGCGTCGATCTCTCAAGCTCCCTCGCGGCATAACAATCCCTCAGAGTTGGAGTCCACTGTGCGAATCCCCTCCGGCCCTATCCTCATCTGAGAAAATGATGTCAGTGAGCGAAAGGCCACATCCTGCGGCAATTCCTGAATTGCTCTATGCCTTCACGGCTTCCCGCAAGCGAGACTCTCGCCGGGGGTCGCCTCGGTGTCCGTTTGGTGTCTCCG
>DASXXV010000303.1:0-24344 GCA_036502905.1 Occallatibacter sp.
AAAAAAAAACGGCCCCCGTTTTCGGCGGGGGCCAAGTTGCCTTGGTTCTCTCTGTTACGAGAGCTTGATTGGCGGCCAGACGGCGGGGTGGCCGTCGGCGCGGATAGAGCCTCGGGGGAGTGGCTGCGCGGTCTTAGGGCCGCTCCGCACCGGTCGTGGATGCTGCACCCTGGGGTGATGCGGCATCCCGGGCCGCCAAACTGTTTTCCATCAACCGGACGTGCACGCTGCTGGTCTTCAGAGGCTTATTGTCCTCTGCGCCAGCGTTATTCGCAGCCGTTTGGGCATTGCCCAATGCGATTGCGTGCACCCGGTAGACGGGAATGTCGTGTTCAACCAGGTAACGCTTAACCGCTTCGGTCAAGCGCTCCGAGTTCTGAATTCCTGTCACTCCGCGTCCCGGCGAGCGACCTTCAATCTCAACGATGTAGCCCTTGTGATCCTTCAGGCTGCCGGCCAGCTGGTCGAGCTGATTCTTGGCGTCCTCGGAGAGCATGCTCGATCCGCGCTTGAACGGTACGTCAAGCTCGTTGATCGGCTTGTAGGCGTCGATTCCGTTGACCGTGGTGTGCATGGTATCGACCCGGCCGGAAGCCGTGGTCGCGACCTGATTCGCATTTTGAGCCTGGGTGGAAGCCGCAGTGGCCGTTTCATTCGCCTTGTCGGCGGTGGACTGCGCCTGCTTTATCCCCGCCTGGGCGCGGGCGTCTACGTCCTGAATGTCCTTGGCGTTCTTGGCGTTCACTTCATCGAGTTCGGTAAGCCGGTCATTAATGGGATCGGTCTGCTTCTTTACCCACTTCTTGCGGGCCATGGGATTGACGCGACCCCAGAAACCCTCCTTCGACTGGTTGTTTAACGGCTTGGCCGTTTGGGAGGGCTGCTGTTGTGCGGTCGAAGGAGGGTTGCTGTCTTGCGATCCGGATGCGGACTGCCCCTGCTGCGCGCCCGCGGGAATCGCGATTGCAGTTGCCAAGGCGAACATAGCCAAATGGCTCGGGAAGTTCCGTGCTGAATTCGATCTCATTTAAAGTTTGCCTCTGTTTGTGTGGAAAGGGTTGCCGCGTACCTCGCGGGAGTGGCGATTTCGCCTGCTCGCCCTGTAGATAGCAATGCATCTGCCAAAGTGACGGGGTACCCGAGGAAATCGGGGAAGCTACTTTTAAATAACGACTTACCGCGAAAGCCAGTTGTGTCCAATTTGACCAAGTGCAAACAGCCGGCGACGCTGCCTACGTACTTTTTACCGGCAGCGGTACTTTCTACCGGTCCGGCGCCCGGTAGATTCTACCCAGTCCGCCTGGAGGAACGTTTACTGGAACTGGACGTGAAGAATCCGGAGTTGGGGATAAGCTCCGTCCCAGTCGGGAACCACGCGGTCGAAGATGAGACGGAAATCGCGCTCTTCACCCGCCTTCAGAGGAGCCGCCGACAGGGGCTCGGTGTCGACATACGGAGCGCGGGTTCGGACGACACTCAGGGCCTGGGTTTCGTTCTGCGCCACTTCCTGGGCCGCGTTGCGGAACAGCACCTGGACAGAGATTCCCGAAACCGTTCGGTCGCCTTTATTGGAAATGTGGCCGTCCAGGTATGTCACTTTGCCGCCCGCCAGGTTGGAGGACTCGCTCATCTGCAGATTGGAGATGGCGAGATTGGCTGCGTAGACATCGGCTGCGGCGTTCACCGGGGCCACGGTGGCACGGCTCGCGCGGTGCTGCATTACGAGGATGATCGCCCCGGCAAGCACCAGCACCGCCGCGGCGGCGATGGCCAGAGGCATCCAGTTCCGCTCGCCGGCCGGGGTCGAGGAAACCAATTCAGGACCGTCGTTCACGACCCGGATTTTACACCCGTTACTTAAGGAACAACAGCTGGTTCGAAAATGGGCGCAGAATTCGATTCATACGGTTTCAGCGCCGATGAAGAACGTGTGTCTTCGCGGATCGCGTCTCAGTGGAAGAAACGTGACGCAACGTTCACTTGCCATTCATGCATCCGCGCGAAACGAGTGGCGTCTAAATTTGTAAGCGCACGAAAGGAATTTCCCGTCCAAACGCGTAACGACATGTAACGAACGAGCCGTTGCCATCACCATCGATCGAATGTTCCTACTGATTGCCCCCCGGGGCCAAGAAAGGCAGACGCAAGATGCACTCCTCGACGCACAGCGTATCGCATCCGCTGCCGCCATCCCGTAACGGCTCGAAACGTACCCACGAAGATGTGGTTTACCAGATCGTAACCGTGGCCGCTATCCTCCTGGTGCTCGGAAGCATCTGGGTGTTCTGAACAACCGGACTGCGCAAACCAGCTCCCGGAGAAACCACAAACAAGCCATCCGGCCGGGCCGCAACTACACGGTCCCCGAATTTACTGTGCGCGAGCCGCGCGCCGCATGGCCGCCATGTGCCAGGCAAGGGTGCCGAAGACCGCAATCAGGACCACCGGCAGGAAGAGGGGAGACAGCCGTCCCTCACCGCTGCGCGCCAGCTCGATGGTCTTGTATTGAACCCAGGCAAACAGGCATATCACTTCCGCTTTGAGCCAGGAAAGCATACTCAACGCGAGCCCCTCGAACCGCCGGCGCGCCGCCGGACGAATGCGCATGGGAAAGTTGAACGAGGACGGATACCGCGCTACCAGGCCCATCAGCAGGTAGATGCCCGTGGCCATTCCCGGCAGCATCCACAGCATCGCGGGAGTGCCCCAGCCGTCCGGCCGGCCGGCGGCGTCGAAATGCGTGGGAATCCGGCCCGGAAGCGGGTGGGGGCCCATGATCGCGTAGACCGTGATCGCCCCCGTGAGAAGCAGCAGAACCAGCGCAACTGTCTCGAGGGTCTTGCGCATGGCCGTCCGCTTAACCGAATCGCGCCCGCTTCACTGTCTGGCGAAAGTCCTTCCCCGTCATCCGGACGGAAATGCACATCTCCGCCAGCCGGGATCGCATCCGGTCTCCAATACGATCTCCCAGGGTCAGCTCGCGCCCGGCGCGCTCCGTTTCGGACATGTTTCCCGATGCCGCCGGCTGATCGGGGTAATTGGTGGTGATGATGGTGGATTGCTTATCGTTGTAGCGTGCATTAAGGATGAGGGCCACGGTATCCCAGACCCACTCGTTGGGCTTCTGCGCTCCAATGTCATCCAGCACCAGCACCTCGGCCGCAAACACCGGCTTCAGCAACTCCAGCTCGGTGGTCGCCACCTGCGGGTTGTAGCTGTTCTGAATGCTCTTCAATAGTTCACGGTAATCGCAAAACAGGCCGCGCACACCCTTCTCGCGCACTAAACGTCGAAGAACTCCCACGCTGAGGTGGGTCTTTCCCGTTCCCATCGTGCCGACAAACAGGATTCCCTTTCCGGCGGTATCGACCGGATACTCATCCACGAAGCGCCGTGCCGTCACCAGAGCCTCCTTCAACGATGAGTCCGCCCCGGGAAAAGATGGATCAAACGTGTCCATCGAGCAATGGCGATAACGCTCCGGAATCTGCGCGGCCACCAGGCGGCGTTCTTCGCGCTGCATTTCCTGGCACTCGCACGGTCGGGAGACCCAGCGTCCACCCATGGACATCACCCGCACCAGCCCTATCCCGCCGCAGATTCCGCATTCGCTCATGGCTGATACCAGCCTAGCGCAGCCGCCGCAAAAACGGCCTGTGCGCATCCTGCGTGGCTGTGTGGAAAAGGGGATGCTGAATACCCGCGCGTGATCGTGTGCGCGCTATCACAGCCCAGCGATATATAGAACGCCGAGACTCGTTTCGCTGGACTGGTGCGCGGTCTCTCGCATTTTGCCCGCGATCCGCCGGTTCGGACACTCCTCGGGGGAAGATTCGTCAAGCGCCCGATCGGCCTGATTGATCCTGCACGGCATGTACGTTGACCCGCTCTCAGCTCCGGATCATCAGCCGCCGGCGTCGCAACGCCCGGTATCCATTTACACATTTTGGAGTTACACATTTTGGAGGCTCTCGTGTTCGTTAAGAGGCTCTTTTTCTATGCCTTGGCTATTTCTGTCTGCTTCTATGCCGGAGGTTGCGGCGTAACCGTTAAAAAGAACACCAGTGTCGGAGGCTCGCAGAACTCCCCGCTGACCATCAGCAGCGTCACCCTTCCGGTCGGTTATGCCGGCGCCGCCTACACCTCCACCACGCTTACAGCCAGTGGAGGGTCCGGATCCGGCTACACCTGGTCGGTGTCGGGCAGCACGTCGCTGCCTGCGGGGATCACGCTCTCGGCGGCCGGCGTGCTCGCCGGAAAACCGACGGCTAACGGAACCACGAGTTTCACGGTAAAGGTCACCGACTCAGCAGCCGCCACCGCCTCCACCTCGCTTTCGATGACGATCAAGCCGGGAATCAGCATCACCACGGCCGCGGCGCTGCCCGACGCCTACGTCGGAGCGGGTTATTCGCAGAGCCTGGCGGCCACCGGGGGATCGGGAGCCGGTTATACCTGGACACTGGTGAGCGGAGCGTCCCTGCCGGACGGCTTGGCACTGTCCCCGGGCGGCGTTCTCAGTGGCAAACCCACTGCCGTCGGCGCGGCCAGTTTCAGCGTGATGGTCACTGATTCGGCCCAGAACACGGCCACCACTCCCTTCACCGCCAGTATCAAGCCCGGCATTGCGTTCGCGCCGCCGGTCCTCCCCACCGCCTACGTCGGAATGGCCTACGCAGCCCAGTTGACCGCCACCGGCGGATCCGGGACCGGCTACACGTGGTCTATGACCACGCTCGCTGCCGTGCGGCCCAGCGTGCGCCGTATGGCCGCATCCGGCCTGCCTGACGGGTTGAGCCTGTCTTCCGATGGCTGGATCACCGGCACACCCACAACTGCGGGCGCCCTGCTCGCTACCGTGGTGGTTTCCGATTCGGCGGGAAATTCCGCCAGCGGCAACCTGCAATTCACCGTCGAGGGCGGACTTGTCATCACCACGCCTTCTGCGCTTCCGGGCGGGCACCCCGGCGACATCTATTCGCAGACATTCTCTGCCGCCGGCGGATCCGGGGGCTACTCGTGGGTCAGCGCCGATCTTCCCGGCGGCTTGCGCCTCTCGGCGGACGGCGTGCTGAGCGGCAGCCTGCCCGCTGCCAATTCCTACACCTTCAACGTCAACGTCACTGACTCGGCGCAAGGCACGGCCAGCGGCACCTTTACCCTCGTGGTAAGCAATGAACTCCGGTTCTCGACTGCGTCTACGCTGCTTCCCACATATGTGGGCCTGTCCTACCAAACCACTTTCCGTGCCAAGGGCGGGTCCGGCGGCTACGTGTTTACCCTCACAAGCGGTTCGGCCCTGCCGGGCGGATTGCTGCTCTCCCCCGCGGGAGTCCTGAGTGGAAAACCCACCGCTGCGGGCACGATCGCATTTAGCGTGACGGTTACCGACTCGAATTCGAATACAGCCAGCCGGAACTTCTCCCTCACCATCGATCCGGGATTAACCATCTCAACACCCGCCGTGCTCCCGGCAGCCACCGTGGGCACAGCCTACTCGCAAACCCTGACCGCCACCGGCGGATCGGGCACCGGAAATGTCTGGACGCTCACGTCCGGTGGCGCCAGCCTTTCGGTCGTCGGGCTAAGTTTCTCGAATGGCCTGATCTCCGGAACCCCCACCAAGACAGGCACTGCCACCTTCTCGGTGTCCCTAGTGGATGATGCTCTCAACTACGCGACCGGCACGTTCACCATTCGAGTGCATGACCCGGGAGCGCTCTTCCAGGTGAGCGGACAGATCACCCTGGGCAATGCCTGCGGATCTCCTTCGGTTCCCGCAATGACTCTCACCATCGATACCAATCCCGTCCAGACCGCGACCAGCGACAGCAGCGGAAACTTCGCGTTCGCCAGCGTGCCCGACGGCAACTACACGGTCACACCTTCCATCACCGGCGCGAACTCCATGTTCTACCCGAGTTCCCTGCCCGTGACGGTGAACGGCGCCGACGTGAGCAGCCAGAATTTCGTGGCCGCCCTGGCATACAAGGTCTCCGGCACGGTGAACTACTCCGGATCCGAAACCGGCCAGACCTATATCTGGCTCATCAACAAGTATTGTGGCGGGAACGCGCTGGGCACCAGCATCACAACCCCCGGAGCGTTCATCATCGAAGGCGTGCCTCCGGGTACATACAACCTGGACGCCAACCTCGACAAGTTGGGATTCGGTTACCCGAACGACGTGGATGCGGCGGGCACGGCCGCTTCCGACATCGCGGTGATCGACACCGACGTGACCGGCGCAGCCGTCACCATGGTCGATCCGGTCCAGGCAGCCCCTCCGCCCGACGCTCCCTTCATCGATAGGATCACGCCCAGCGACAGCGGCGCGGTCATCAGGTTCGAACCCATCGTGGGACCGCACCCCCTCTTCAACCAGATCGAGTTGGCCACGTCGTATAAAGTCCAGTGGAGCACCGATCCCACGTTTACTACCGTCAAGGGGGCAACCACCTTCACGGCTGGAGCCTCGAACGGAACCAACGTCTTGATGCTCAACGATCCCAACCTTGCACCCGGAAGCACTTACTTCTTCCGAATGCTTGGCAAGAATAGCTTCGGCCCCGGAGCCTGGACGGTCTACTCCACCGACGGCGTGAATCCGACCGGAGTAACCATTGGCATCCCGGCCGGAAACCTGGTCAGCGGTACTGTTACCTTCGCCGCGCAACCGACCGGCCCTCTCTATGTCGGCTACTACGACATGGCGACCGGGAACGTCTACACCACCCGCATTCAGAACCCGGTAAGCCCGCAGGCCTTCTCATTGAACGTGCCCACCGGGCAGTCGTACTTCCACTTCGCCACTCTCGACCAGAACAATGACGGAATGATCGATCCGGGCGACGTGTCCAACACCCATCTCAACGCCAGTGGAACGGCGATAAGCGGCGACATGACGGGCCAGGATCTGACCCTGAACACGCCGGCCAGCCAAGCGCTGATTACCACGATGCACACCAAGACAACCAGTCTGGACGGCAGCGTGACAGAAACCTACAGCATCGGCTTCGAGGTGAAGGAAAGCAACAAGCTGCCGGTCGCTGTCAGGCTGATGTCAGGGCCGCATCTCCTCCACCCCATCGACCTGCCCAAGTGCCTGGACTGCGGAAACAACCGGTTCGACTATTTCGTGAATACCATTGGCGACCGGCCCGCCACAGGCGACTCCTTCGGCTTGCTGGTGACCTACAGCGACGGCACTTCGGAAACCCTCAATGCGCAAATCACGGCCGTGCTGGATGCGTTCGCGACCGGTCTTCTACCCTCGGGCACCAGCAATACGAGCCTGACTCCGACCTTCTCGTGGACGAACCCGCAGAACGCCGACAGCTACCAGTATCGATTCTTCCTGACTGACAACCTGGGGAACCCAATTTGGCAGGTCCCGGCTCCCAGTTCTCCGTGTTCCGAATTCTGCAGCACGGTGACTTCCCTGGTGTGGGGAGTGGACCCGGATGACCCGGCGAACAGACCCAACATCGCCACCCTGAGCAGCGGCAGCGTCTATAGCTGGCTGATCCAGGTGATCGATGCCAACGGCAACTCAACCATGCAGCGGACTTACTTCAAGCCGTAAATCCGCGATGCAATCCCCGGCGGCCGGCCTCGCGCCGGCCGCTTCCTTTTTGAGCGAAGCCCCGGCGCAGGGCTGCGCCGCGCTCGATGACGGCCTCATTCCATACAATCAATCTTTCTGTATTCCGCCCCACGGAGGCCTCTCCCATGAATATGACTTTGCGCCCCAGCCGGCTGGCAGCCGCCATCTTCGTTGCGATTCTGGCCCCGGCGCTCGTTGCCCAGGAACCGGCCGGGACATTGCCCGAGACCAAGGCCCCGCCTCCCGTGAAAAACGCCCAGGAACCGCCACCCATGAGCGCATGGGAACGCGCCCACCAGGAGCAGTTGCGAACGGACTGGCCGTGGCTGGCGAAATACAAGGCGGACGATTTGAAGCTGCCCGCGCCGGCCCCGGGAGAAAATCGCGTGGTCTTCATGGGCGACTCCATCATCGAAGGATGGAAGTTCGAGGGAGCCGACGGGTCGTTCGCCGGCAAGCCCTACATCAACCGCGGCATCAGCGGGCAGACTTCTCCGCAGATGCTGGTGCGCTTCCGTCAGGACGTGATCGATCTTCAGCCCAAGGTGGTGGTGATCCTGGCGGGCACCAACGACATCGCCGGGAACACCGGGCCGATGACCCTGGAGCAGACCGAGGACAACCTGGCGTCCATGGCCGACCTCGCCACCGCCAACCATATACGCGTGGTTTTATGTTCCGTCCTGCCCGCGTATGACTTTCCCTGGCATCCCGGCATGGAGCCGGCGCCGAAGGTCGTAGCGCTGAACACGTGGATCAAGTCGTACGCCGCGGAAAAGGGCTACGTGTACGCGGACTATCACTCTGCGCTGAAGGATCAGCGGGATGGATTGCCGCCCAACCTGAGCAAGGATGGGGTTCATCCCAATCCGGCGGGATATGCAGTGATGACGCCAATTGTGGAGGCAGGGATCAAGAGCGCGCTGGCCCAGTAAGGCGCCTGCGGGGCGTCCCAGGTTCGGCGCGTTTGTTTGCGGGGTACCCCGTGGATGACTCTTCGTCCACGGTGAGTTGGCGCGCCGAACCCGCGAGAAAGCCGGCTAATTCGACCCCGGCGAGGTGGGAGCCGAAGAAGGAGCTGTTTGCGGAGCCGGCGCCGATGCGGGCGCGGCAGGCTGATCCTTCGAGAAGCTCCGGATGTACTGGACGATCGCCTTGATCTCCTCGTTCTTGGCACGGCCGGCGTCTTCCGCCGGCATCTTGTCCTTGCCCTTGCGGATCAAATCGAACAGCTGATCGTCACTCTTGCCTTCGAACGTCTTCGGATCGGTGAAATCGGTGAGGGTCAACTGCATGTCCTTGGCGAGATCGGACTTGCCGTTGCCGTTCGCCGCATGGCAAATTGCGCAATCGAAGTTATAGATTTCTTTGGCCCGGACCGTCGGGGACTTGGAGCCTTTGGCGGCTGTGCCTTCCTGGGCCGCGGGAGTTGGATTGGACGCGGCGCCGATCGCGAGAAAGACAACCGCGGGAAGGAGGAGCAGGGGTTTAAGCATGTTTGGGTCTCCTCAGTTGCAGGTGTCGGGGAAAGGCACTGGCAGCTGGTAATTTTTTCTGCAACACATTATAGGCGTAAAAAACACACAGTCCAGTGATGGATGACGCAGCGATTCAAATTGGATACGTGTTGGCGGCAATCCCATGAGTTACAGCATCATGCGGGCTCGTAACCGGGGCGCTTCCGCCGCCGCTCGCCTGTCCCGATGCGCATCGTGATTACCGCCCACCCGCTGCAGACCGGGTCCCCAGGGAACCGACGTTGCTTCCGGGGGCGGCTCGCCGGTACAATAAACTACTGAGGAAAGGTCTGTCATTAGCGATGCCCAAGGAAAAAATCCATCCGAACTATGCCGCGGTGCGAGTTCTCTGCGCCTGCGGAAGTAATTTTGAAACCCGGTCGACCCACAAGGGCGACATCCACGTGGAAATCTGCTCCGTGTGCCACCCGTTCTTCACTGGCAAGCAGAGGCTGGTTGACACCGCCGGCCGCGTGGAGCGCTTCCGCCGCAAGTACGCGAAGGCGGGCGAGCCAACCGCGGCCAAGTAGCGCCGCTGCGGCCAGGTTCAAGTGGGGCCTCCGCCACGGCGGAGGCCCCACGCGTGTCTGGGAGGAACAACGGCGAGCTTCTAGCTCCTGGCTTCTAGCTTTCTGGCGGTGCTTCGTTCTCGATCAACACGGATTTTGATATCAGGTCCAAACTACCAGGAGCTGGAAGCTGCTTTCGATATGCCCCGCAGAGGATTCACGGTGAAGAAGGCTTGGGACAATCCCCGGGAGCACCAGATGCCCGCCGAGGCGCGGGTGGCCGCCGAGGTGTGCATCGGTCCCGTGGCGGTACGCCCGGCCACCGTCCTGGCCCCCATGGCAGGGGTCACCGACACCGTCTTCCGGCGGTTCATCCGCCATGCCAGCCTGTTCACCGCCGGGGCCGATGTACCAGGGGACCAAGGCGCCAGCGAAACGCCCGGGATCGAAGCCGACGTCACCAACCAGCAGTCGGGATGCGGGCTGCTGATGACCGAATTCACGTCCGCCGACGGGCTCTCGCGCATGCGCGAATCGAAGCGCCGCCGCTATCTGACCTTTTACGATGACGAGCACCCTATCGGAGCCCAGCTTTTCGGCTCCAATGCCGAGACCCTGGCTGAGGCTGCGCGCATTGTCCAGGACACCGGGTTCGACACCGTCGACCTGAACCTCGGCTGCCCGGCCAAGCGCGTGGTGGGCTGCAACGGAGGTTCAGGCTTGCTGCGCGACCTGCCGAAGATCGGCGAAATCTTCCGCACCGTGCGCGCCGCCGTCACCATTCCCTTCACCGTAAAGTTCCGCCTGGGCTGGAACGACTCCCAGATCGTATGCGTGGAGCTGGCGCGGATGGCCGAGGCCGAGGGGCTGAACGCTGTCGCCCTCCACGCCCGCACCCGCGAGCAGGCCTACACCGGCCAGGCACGGTGGGAGTGGATCGCGGCCATCAAGCAGGCGGTCGGCATTCCCGTCATCGGCAATGGCGACATCCGCACCCCCGAAGACGCCGCCGCCATGGTGGCCCAGACCGGGTGCGACGCGGTAATGATCGGCCGCGCCGCGCCCGCCAATCCCTGGATCTTCCGCCAGATCGCCCAGTACACCGCTACCGGCAGCTACCAGCAGCCCTCGGTGTTGGATCGCTACCGCATGATCCGCGCCTATTTCCAGATGCTGCTGGATGAGCAGGAGGCCTGCAAGGACTTGCCGCGCGATGCGCGCATCGGCGAGACCGCCGGGAAGATGAAGCAGTTCGCGTCGTGGTTCACGCATGGCATTCCGGGCGGCGCGAAGCTGCGCGCTTCCATCTACCAGGCAAAAACCGGAATGGCGGTGCTGGAGCAGGTGGATGGGTTCTTCACCACCCAGATTGCCGGCGGCGCAGAACCGGATCAAGCCCTGGACGGCGTGTCCCCACTCGATCTGTCCACCGTCGCGTGGGCGTGTGACTGAGTCTCCCATCGCAGGCTCCCAGCGGAGCGGTCTCACAATCTATCAAAAGTGCCAGTTCCTTCCTTTCCCACGCTCAAGCATTGTTCTTCCATGCTGGAGCGTCCAGAACGTGGCGGCGGATACCTGGGATCGCACACCCATGTGACCTGTAGAGCAACAAGATTTCTGGCTTTCCTGGTCGTGGCGATATTGTCAGTCACCGGCAGCTTGGCGCAGAAAACCAATGTCGGATACGACAAGAGCGTCGACTTCTCGCGCTACAAGAGCTATACGCTGCAGGCGCCGGAGACTACCGGCAGGCCCCTTCTCTATATGACTGTCGTGAGCACGATTTCAACCGAGGTTGAATCCAAGGGGCTTGCAAGCACGGAAACCAACGGCGACCTCGTGCTGCGCGCCAGCGGCAGTCTCGATTACGGCTTGAACTCCGATGCTGGGTTTACTTCCGATTCCTGTAAAAACTGCAAGGCCCCGCTGGTGGATCCGATGGAGTGGACCGGAAAGATGGCTCCGCCAGGCTCGTCAGGGTCGCCTCTTCCCAAGGGAGCTCTCGAGCTGATCTTTGTTGATCGGGCGAGTAACAAGATAATCTGGGCCGGCACCGTTGTGCAGAAACTCGACCCCGGGAAGAAACAGAAGTCGCTCGACCTGGCTCATAAAGCAATCAAGAAGTTATTGATGGAGTTCCCTCCCAAACCGTAAATGGTGGCGTCATCCGCCGGCTCAACCTCACGGCAGCGGCAGCCGTATCGTAGCCCGGGCGCCATTCCCGTTATCGCGATTCAGCAGCCGGATCTCGCCGCCATGGGCGCGTGCGATCTGCTGCGCCAGGGCCAGGCCCACCCCGCTTCCCTTCGGCTTGGTGGTGTAGAAGGGCACGAACAGGTTTTCGGTGTTGGCAATTCCCATCCCGTTGTCGTCGATGGTAACGGCGGCCGACGAATCGACAACCCGCCAGCTCAGCGCTACGGATTTCGTGTTGTTGGCCAGCGTGGCGTCCACCGCGTTGGCCAGCAGGTTGATAAACATCTGCTCCAGTTGATCGGGATCGGCCTGCAGCGTGACGGGGGGGCCGGGATCGAGTTGCACGCGCAATCGCTGTTCCAGCAGCGCCACGCGCTCCAGCAGCGGACCCAGCGGAACCGCCTTGAGATGGGGTGGCGGTAATTGCGCCAGCAGGCGATAGGACTGGACAAACCGGTGCAAAGCGTCGGCGCGGCTCTCCACCACCCCCAGGCCGCGGCGGAAGTCCCGAATGGTGTCCTCTTCGCCCTCCATGCGATCCACGCGCGCCAGAAGGCTGCCGGCAATCGACTTGATGGGCGCCAGCGAATTGGAAAGCTCATGGCCCAGTACTCGGATCAGGCGTTTCCAGGCCGCCTGCTCTTCTTCCTGCAGAGGCAGGCTCACATCGGCAAGCAGCAGCAGGGTATGCGGCCTCCCTTCCTGGCGGAATGTGGCCTTGCGCAGCAGCCAGCGCGCCGGCTTGCCGCCGAACGAATGAATCGACTGGTCCGGAGCTTCCAACAGCTCGCCGAGGCCCAGTTCGGCGGCCGAGTGCCCGAAGCAGCGCACGTAAGACCGCTGCAGAAGCTGGGTGCCGGCGATGTTCACCAGTTGCAGGACATTGTCGCGGTCGAACGCAAACAGCGGCGCGACCATTACCTCCAGAATGCGCGCCAGCACCGCCGTGGCTTCCAGCGAGCGCACCCGCTGCTTCTGCAGCAGGTCGGCCAGCGCGTTGATTTCGGCCGCCAGTTCGCCCAGCGGATCGCGCGCGGACGCGCCGCGCGCGCGAAATGAATAATCACCCTCGCGCAGCGACGCCACCACGTTGGAGAGCGTCTGCAGAGGCCGCACCAGGCTTTCGATGAGCGCCCCCGAAATAAGCGAAAGATACAGCAGCAGGCAGCAGGCGATCAGTATGGCCGGCGCCAGGCTGATCTGCGCCCGCACCATGAGAATGCCGGCAAACAAGAACGTCGGCAGCGCCAGCAGCAGGCAGTAGAGCCACGCCCGGCGGACAGCCGAGCGCGAACGCCTGCGGGCAGCTTTCTCATTGGCCATATCCCCTGCCTTTATAGGCCATATTTCTCGATTCGGCGATACAGCGCCGCGCGGCTCAATCCCAAAGCCTCCGCGGCCTGCGAGATGTTGCCGTCGCAGCGGCGCAGCACCTTGCGGATCAGCAGGGCCTCCACCTCGTCGATGCTCATGTTCTCGAACGACTGCATGGACGAACGGGCGGAGGTGATGGCCAGGTTGGAAGGCTCGATCTCCTCGCCCCGGCACAGCAGGACCGCGCGCTCCACCGTGTGCTCCAGCTCGCGCACATTTCCGGGCCACGGATACTGCAGCATCTGCTGCATGGCCCCAGACGAAAAGCCGGACATCTGCTTGCGGTAGCGGGCCCGCGCCTTGCCCAGGAAGTGCGCCGCCAGCAGCGGAATGTCTTCGCGGCGGTCGCGCAGGGCAGGCAGGCTGATCTCCACCGTGTTCAGGCGGAAAAGCAGGTCTTCGCGAAAACCGCCTGAGGCCACCTCTTCGTGCAGCTTGGCATTGGTGGCCGAGAGCACCCGCACATCCACGCGCCGGGTCTGCGACGAGCCCACCCGCTCCAGTTCCCCGGTTTCCAGCACGCGCAGCAGCTTGGCCTGCTGGCGCGGGGGCACGTTGGCGATCTCGTCCAGGAAGAGAGTGCCGTTGTTGGCCAGCTCGAAGCGGCCGATGCGGTCGGCGCGCGCATCGGTAAACGCCCCCTTCACGTGGCCGAAGATCTCGCTTTCGAATGTGCCTTCGGGCAGGCCCCCGGCATTCACCGCCACCAGCGGCATGCGCGAACGGGGCGAAGCCGCGTGCAGCAGCTTGGCCACGATCTCCTTCCCGGTGCCATGCTCGCCGGTGATGAGCACGTTGGCGTCCGACGGGCCAACCTGCGCGATCAACTCCAGCACCGGCTGCATGGAAGGCGCGCCGGCCACGAACTCCGGCATGCCGTCGGCCCTCAGCAGGCGGTTCTCCATTTCCAGCTGGCGCGCCCGGCGCAGCGCCTGGTGCAGCTCGGCGTGCACCCGGATGAGGCTCATCAGGCGCTCGTTCTCCCACGGCTTCTGGATGAAATCGCGGGCGCCCCGCTTGATGCTCTCCACCGCCAGGTCGATGTTGCCCCAGGCTGTCATCACAATCACCGGCAGGCGCCCGTCCATCTCCTGGATACGCGCCAGCAGGTCCAGACCCTCCTGTCCGGAGGTAGTGTCGCGGGTATAGTTCAGGTCGATCAGCAGCACGTCGTACTCGCTCTGCCCCAAAGCCTCGAGCACCAGTTGCGGCGAGCGCACGCACTCCACCAGCATGCCTTGGGGCGCAAGCAACAGCTCTACGGCCTCCAGGATGTGGGGTTGATCGTCGGCGACCAGGACACGGATCTTTTCTTTCTTATCAGGGATGGCTCGCCTCCAATGGCTGTTCTTTGTGCATGATATCCAATGTCCTCGGCACGCGTTCGGCGCCTCACGGCATGCGCGTGACTACCCCCGATTTCGCGTCTTCGATCGAAACGCCGGTCTGTTGCAGCGTCGCCCCGGTGGCGCGGTCGATATCCACTTTCGCTTTCTCGAAGGCTGTCTGTGCGGCCACCTGCGCGGACTCGGCGACCCCCAGATCGTGCTGGGCGACCAACGTATCGTAGCTCGACTTGGCGCCGAGTTTCTGTTCCTGCTGGGTGATGTCGAACGTATGCGCCGCCAGGTCGCGAGCCTTCTGTGTGGCCACAACTCGCGCCTGCGCCTGCTGCAGCGCGAATTGCGCGTTGCGCACATCGAAGCGGATGAACTTCTTCTGCTCCTCAAACGTGATCTGTGTCTGCCGATACTCCAGAACGGTTCGAAACTGATCGGCCTTGGCGACGCGGTTGCGAAGATTGATCTGTAGCTGGATCCCGAATTGGTATTCCGGCGCGGTGTAGTTGAAAGTGTTCTTGAACATGTCGCCGAAGCCAGGCGGGACAACCGATGCGCATTGATCCGGACCCAGAATGCAGTTCGGATTCTTCGGTCCGGCAGTACCAGAACCCGCATACAGGCCATAGGCATCCAACGTGGGCAGCAGCGTGCTTCGGATGGACTTCAGGTTCTCCGCCGCCCTTTGCATCGCGATCTCGTCCTGGGCGACATCGGGGCGGTTCTTCTCGGCCTGGACGATGAGTTCGTCGATCGATTTCGCGGCATTGGGATCGTCAGCACCCTTGGGATCGAGAGGAATGACCGGCATTTCGTCGATGGTGGGATCGTCGGTCTTGGTGATGGCGTTTTTCATAAGCAGTTCGTTCAAGCGGAGCGTGGCACGCGCAACCGTGAGGTCGCCTTCGCTGGTGGCAACGTCTGATTGATCCTTGGTGACCTGCATGGCCGGAATAGCATTCAGCTCCAGTTGCTTCTGGTCATCGGAAAGGGTCTTCTGCGCGAAGGAGAGTAAGCGCTCCTTGATCTGCTCGTCCTGGTAGGCATTGACAAGATCCCAATAGATGTTCTCGACCTGCGTGACCGTCGCAATGACTTGAGCGCGGAAGGCAAGATCGGTGATCTGGAGATTTTTCTTCGCGAGATGCATGTAGCGCTCGTTGGTCGATAAACCGAAGCCGGCGAGCAAATGCTGCGCAAGTGTCAGCTGGAAATTCGAAAAGAGCTCAGGGTTGATGGCAAAATAAGGGCTGTTGTTTGCGAGGCGCTGGCCCTGGTAGTTGACGGTCACATTCGTTCCCAACGGAAACGACTGGGTGTAGTACACCAACGCTTCGATCGTGTTCTCCTTGAATAGAGGGACACCTACCTGGGATTGGTTGGCCTCCTGGGTGACGTTGTGATCCACGAAGCCCTTGAAGTTCAGGAAGGGATCGAAGGAAGGAATCGCGGTTCCCGCGCCCAGAGTGGAGGTCACGATGCCGCCTGCACCGGCAGCCCCCGACCCGGAACTGGCGCCACCGCCCCCGCTGCTTCCGCCGAAGCCACCCTGAGTGGATGACTGAACGATTGACGTGTTGACGCCGTTTGCGCTGCCCCCGGCCTTGGTGCGCCGGTAGTCGGTTTGCGCGATCGGAAAGTTGTAGCGGAAGTAAGCCAGATCAAGGTTGTTTTCGATGGCCAGGGCAATGGCATCGTGCAGCGAGAGGTACAGCTTCCCTTCGCGGATGAGATTTTGCATGCGCGGCGAGTTGGTCAGATCCAGGGGCGCTACATCGCTGGGGAAATACGGCGAAAACGGCTTGCGCGAGTGCGGCAATTCCACGTGGAATGGCTGCCGCGGCGCCGCGGCCAGGTTCTGTGCCGCCTGCATCTGTTGCGCCAGGGTGGGTGGCGCCGCAGTTGGGCTGCTGGAAGCTGGGCTGGGGGCATCCGGAGCCGCCTGAGTGGGCTGCTGCGCATCCGCCGGCGGAGCTGGCGGGGACGGTGCCTGGGCGGAAACCGCCATGTTCATCTGCAAAAGAAGAATGGCCGCGCACGCGGATATCCGCGTCCGCGTGCCGTGATGCCTGTCCGAAACCAAGGAAAAAATCACGCCTTTACCTCCGCAGCCGGCGCGGCATTCGCTGTGTCGCGCGTCAGCCATCCATCATGCAGTTCGAGAATGCGCGAGCCGAAGCGCGCGTTTTCTTCTGAGTGCGTCACCTGCACGATGGTCGTTCCCGCCTTGTTCAATTCGCGGAAGAGTTCCATGATTTCGCGGGCCTGCGTGGAATGTAGATTGCCCGTGGGCTCATCGGCCAGCAACAGCGATGGCGCGTGCACCACGGCGCGCGCGATGCCCACAAGCTGCTGCTGGCCGCCCGAGAGCTGGTTGGGAAACAAGTCCTTCTTGGCCACGATCTGGAAGCGGTCGAGAATGTCGGCCACCATCCCGGCGCGCTCTTTCGAGGGCAGGTTCTTGTAGGAGAGCGGCAGATCGATGTTCTCCGCCACCGTCAGGTCGTCCAGCAGGTGATAACTCTGGAACACCATGCCTATGCGCTGCCGCGCCAGGTCGGCGCGCTGCTTGCGGTTGAGGGCATGCACCGGCGTCTCCCCGAACCAGTACTCGCCCAGCCAACTGTCGTCGAGCAGTGCGAGCACGTTAAGCAGCGACGACTTCCCTGCCCCCGAAGGCCCCATTACGGTGACAAACTCTCCCTCTTTGATGGTGAGTGTGACCCGACGCAACACCCACGTTTCGGTGTGCCCTGTTTTGTAGCTGCGTTCCACGTTTTTTAGTTCGATCATGTTTTTCCCTCTTATTCCGATCTCAAAGCAAGAATAGGGTCGATGGCCGCGGCGCGCCGCGCCGGCAGCCAGGCAGCCGCGAAAGCCGACCCGGCCAGAACAAAAATCACCGCCGCGAAGGTCAGGCCGTCGTGCGCCTGAACGCCAAAGATGTAGCGCAGGGGGCCGGCCAGTTCAATCTGCACGATGCGATCGGCATGCGCGAACGGCAACGGGCGCAGAAGAATCCCGTTCAGGATGGTGAACACCGCGATATTGGCGCCGATGCCCAGCGCCAGCACCGCGACCACCGTTACCGCGAAGCCGGGCGACTTGCGGAATTGCCGCAGCCCGTACCGCACATCCTGCCTGAGCGACCGCATCACCATGTCCTTTGCCCCTTTTTCCCTACTCAATGCGCAACGCCTTCATGGGTTCCACGGCCGCCGCACGACGCGCCGGGAAAATGCATGCCACCAGTGCCGCAAGAATCAGGATCGATCCCACGGCGCAGAATGCGGAAAGATCGATTGCGCCAACCCCAAACAGCGTGCTGCGCATGGCCCGGCCCACAAAGTACGCACCCACCAGGCCGAGAACCAGCCCCACACCGGCCAGCAGAACGCCTTCCCGGAGAACCATGCGAATCACTCGCCGGCGGCTGGCTCCAAGCGCCATGCGCACCCCGATTTCATGCCTGCGTTCGCTCACCGAAAACGCCATCACACCGTAGATACCCACGGCCGCCAGCAATAAAGCAATCGCGGCAAAGCTCGCGTACAAAAGCAGGGAGAAGCGCTCGCCGGAAAGATCCAGATCGCGGACCTCGTCCAGCGTCTTCACGTTGGAGAGTGCCAGGGTGGGATCGACCTTGTGTATCGCTGCGGAGATGGTTTTGGTCATGGCCGCAGGCTCGCCCGCCGTGCGCACCCCCACGGATACGTAAATCCACGGGCTCTGGTAGAACGGAACGAGCATCTCTTCGCGCGTCCGCTGGAAATTCCCTCCCCGCACGTCGTGATACACGCCCACGATCTCCCACGCCTGGTAAGGGCCTAGTTTCTGCACCCCGGGGATGAGCTGCTCCACGTTCAGAACCTGCCCGATGGGATTCTGCTTGGGCAGGTAGTGGTTTACGAACTGCTCGTTGACCACCGCCACGCGAACGCTGCCGGCATTGTCGGCCTCGGTAAAGAACCGGCCGCTAACCAGGCGCACGCCATACGTTTTGAAGTAGCCCGGCGTCGCCATGCCAAAGCCGGCGAGGGGGCGCTGGCTCGGATCGGCAAAGTCCTTTTGCCCCTTGATCGTCAGAGGCATTCCAAACCCGGCCCCTTCCAGCGGCATGCCGGTCGCCGCGGTGGCGCTCTGCACGCCCGGGGCCGACTCGATGCTGCGCATAATCTGCTGGTAATAAGCGATGATCTGGTCGGGCTTGTAGTCCATGCCTTTATTCATGGGAAGGCCAAAGGTGAGAATGTGATCGGTCTGCACGCCCAGGTCGACATGATTCAGATTCCAGAAGCTGTGCATGGCCAGGCCCGCGCCCGCCAGCAGCGCCAGCGCCAGCGTGAATTCGCCCACCACCAGCGACTGCCGAATGCGATGGCGCATCTTGCCGGAACCGCTCCTTCCGCCTTCCTTGAGCGTTTCGGCGGGATCCAGGCGCGAAGCGTACCACGCCGGCGCGCAGCCAAACAGCAGCCCCGCCAGGGTGGTTGCCGCCAGTGCCAGCGCCAGGACCGGAAGATTAAGCGAGAGATCGGCCTCGGTGGGCAGCGTGCCTTCCGGCATCACGGCGATGAGCCCACGCAGCATTGCATAGCCCACACCCACTCCCAGAGCTCCGCCAATGCATGCCAGCACCAGGCTCTCGGTGACGAATTGCACGAAGACGTCGCGGCGGCTTGCTCCCAACGCCGAACGAACCGCAATTTCGCGTTGCCGCGCCGTGCCCTTGGCCAGGAGCAAATTCGCCACGTTGACGCAGGCAATTAACAAAACGCAGCCCACCGCTCCCAGAAGCAGCCACAGCGTGAGCTTGACGTTGTCGCCCAGGAAATCGTTTTGCAGCGGATCGACGCGCGCTCCCCACCCCTTATTCGAGCGCGGATTCGACTCCGCGATATGCGCAGTGACCCCATCCATGTCGGCCTGCGCCTGCTTGATGGTGACTCCGGGCTTGAGCCGCCCCATCACAAACAACCAGTGAAAATCGTGGTTCTTTTGCTCCGGCGCGAAGGCTAGAGGGACCACGAGATCCTGCTCCAGCTTGTCGGCTTGACCGGGCGCGAGCACCCCCACCACCGTGTATGGTTTCTGGTCGAGCATGATCTGCTTGCCAACGATGTTGGGATCCGAGCCCAGCCTTTTCCAGAGCTTGTTCATCAGGATGGCGACATGATCTTTACCCAGAACGCCTTCCTCGGCGACGAAGTCGCGCCCCAGCGCGAAGCGATTGCCGAGCATGTTGTACATGCCAGGCGTGACCTGCTGGGCCGGAACCATTTCCGGTTCCTGCTTGCCGCCCATGTTGAAGCTCGTTCCGGTGAAGGCCTTCAGCGCCTGGAACGATTTGCTCTGCTCCTGCCAATCAAGGAAATCGCCGGCGGCAATGCCATTGCGAAAGCCATGGATCTTCGACCAGACCATGACGAGCTGGTCCGGTTCGGGATAGGGCATGGGAGCGATCAGCGTTGCGTAAACGGCGGTATAGATCGCCGTTGTGGCTCCTATGCCCAGCGCCAGGGTTATGGCAATCGTGATGGTCATGCCGGGGCTCTTGCGCAACATGCGCAGGCTGAAAACCAGGTTACGAAGCAAGTTCTGCATCCCGGGGACCTCCTCGTCTGGACCGCTACTCCGTGCGTAAAGCGTTCATTGGTTCCACTGCGGCCGCGCGCCGCGCGGGCAGGGCCGCGGCCACAATCACCATCAGCGCCGTGAATGCCACCGCGTACAGCAAGGTGAGCGGATCGGCGAAGGTGACCCCGTACAACTGGCTGCGGAACAGGCGCGCCATGGCTATGGCCGCGGGCAAGCCGACGATCGTAGCGATCCCCGCAATCAGCAGCATCTCGCGAAGCACCAGGCCAACCACGCTGGAGCGCTGCGCGCCCAGCGCCAGGCGGATACCGATCTCGCGGGTGCGCTGCTCGGTGGAATAGGACAACACGCCGTACAGGCCGACCGCCGCCAGAAGCAGCGCCAGCGCCGAGAAGCCCACGGCCAGAAACGCCAACCCGCGCTCGTCCGATGCGCTCCGGTCCACCTGCTCTTCCATGGTGCGAAGCTCGCTTACCACCAGGGTCGGATCGAGACGATGAATTGCCTGGCGCACCGCCGGCTCCACCGTCTCCGGAGACTGCGTGGCCCGCAGGTACATCGACACCCCGGTGGGGTGCTTCATCTGGTAATAGGGCTGATAGACCGCCGGCCCCAGGGGGGTGCGCATGTCGGTATGGCGAATGTCGCCGACCACTCCCACGATGGTGGTGTCGTACTTTATGTCGTTCCCTCCGCCTTCATAGATCTGCTTGCCGATGGCATTTTGCGGATTGCCGTAGAACTTTCTGGCGAAGGCGGCATTGACGACCGCGACCTTGGGCTGGCCGGTCGCATCGGCAACCGTGAATTCCCGGCCTGCCAGCAGCGCCTGGTGCAGCGTGGCGAAATAGCCGGGCGTGATGCGCGGCTCCTCGAAGTTCATGTTCTCCTCCTCGCCGGCCTTGTAGCCCTGAACGGAATAGTTCGAGGAGTTGCTGCTGCCGGTGAGCTCGGGATCCGTGCTTCCCGCCACTCCCTTCACCCCCGGAATCCCGCCCAGGCTTTCCAGTGCGCTGGTGATGATCTGTGGGGTGCGGTCTTCGCCATACCCGGAACTGCCCGGGTCCAGCGTGAACGTGACCAGATGGCTGGTCTCATAGCCGACATTTTCCTGGCGGAGATTGTTCAGCGTGCGGACAAACAAGCCCGCCCCTCCCAGCAGCACCAGGCTGATAGCGATCTGCACTCCCACCGCGACCTTGCGAAAGCGCTGCGAGTCTTTCGAGAGCGTGCCGGTGTTCTGGCGCAGCGAATTCACCAGGTCGGGGCGGATGAAGTGGAACACCGGGGCAATGCTGAACAGCAGGCTGGCGGCCACCGAGACCCCCAGGGTGAAAAGCAGGATGCGCGCATCGAGCGACGTGGAGATGGGCTCGCTTCCCGGGTCGGCGCTGGTCATCAGGCGGACCAGTAGTCTCGCCACCGCCGGGGCCATCGCCACTCCCGCCAGGGCGCCGGCCGCGCCCAGCAGACCGCCTTCCACGATCAATTGCGCTACGATACGGCCGCGGCGAGCTCCCAGGGCGTAGCGCATCGACATCTCGCGCGCCCGCGCCGAAGCCCGCAGCAACAGCAGCGTGGCCACGTTGATGGCGCACATCGCCACCAGCAGCCCGGCCATGCTGAACAGAATCACCAACGGTTTCTGGATATCGCTGCGCCCCGGCGAAAAGCCCTTGGCGTCGTCCAGCACTTTGATCCTGGAATTCTCGACGAAGGTTTTGCGGAAGCGCTCGGTCACCTTCTTGTGCAGCGAAAGCTCATAACTGCGCAGCGAATACCACAGCGGCCCAAGACTGGCCTCGGCTTGTGCGGCCGTTACGCCAGGCTTCAGCCGCGCCACCAGTGTGAGCCACGCGGACTGGCGATTCTTCAGGTCATCCAGCGGCACGCGCCACGGAATCGCATACTCAATCATCGTGACCGGCACGAACACACCCGGCCGGTATCCGCCGATGGCGGAGTCGAAATGATCCGGCGCCACCCCCACCACCGTGAACGAGTGACCGTTGATGAGAACCGTCTGGCCGATAATGTCCTGGGCCGCCCCGAAACGCGTTCTCCAGTAGTCATAGCTGAGAACCGCCACGGGATTGGCGTTCTTCTCGGTTTCGTCCTGGGGCGAGAAGAGCCGGCCGAGCGCCGGTTTCAGGCCGAGCAATTGGAAGTAGTTCCCGCTCACGACCTCGGCCTGCTTGCTCTCCGCCTCGTTGCGCCACGAGACGCCCATGCTGGTCCGTTCCGCCGCCAGTATCCCCTGGAACACCTGGTTCTTTTCGCGCAGATCCTTGTACATGAGATAGGAGAAGTAGTTGCCGCCATCCCCCCCGAAGCTGCTCTGGGTACCGTTGAATGAGCCGCTCCAGTGAAAGCGCACCAGTTCCTTCGGCTTCTCCACCGGCAGCATGCGCAGCAGTTCCTGGTCAACCAGGGTAAAGATGGCCGTGTTGGCGCCGATGCCGAGCGCCAGCGTGATCACCACCGTGGCCGTAAATCCCGGTGATTTGCGCAACTGGCGCAGTGCGTAACGGACGTCGTGGAGCAGCGAATTCATCATGAGTCTCCGTGGTTCTACTCGGTGCGCAAGGCTTGCATGGGATCGATGGAGGCGGCGCGGCGCGCGGGAAACCAGCTGGCCGCGGCGATGGCGAAAACCAGGGTGCCCAGCGCGCCGGCAATGGACAATGCATTCCACGGGCTCACCCCGAACACCAGCGAGGATTCGAGACGGGCCGCGGCCCCCGCCAGCACCAGGCCCGCCGCCAACCCCATGGCCGCCATGCCCGCCGTGTCGCGGAAAACCAGCAGCGACGTGGCTTCCCGCGAGGCCCCCAGGGCCATGCGGATGCCGATCTCGCGGCGCCGCTGGGTCACTCTGAAGGCGAGATATCCGTAGAGGCCAACCACGGTGAGCGCGAGGCCGATGAATCCCAGCGCGGTCACCAGCTCGGCCATCATCTGGTACTCGCCGGCCGAGTAGCGGATCAGTTCCGGCAAAGATGTCTCCATCATGGGATCGAGCAGCGGGTGGATGTGAATCAGCAACTGGCGCACCGCCTGCGCCATGCTCATTGCATTGGGCGCGGTGTGCAGCGCAAATGTGATTTCGCCCATGCTTCCCAGGTGTGCCGCGTACTGCTCGTAGGGGACGTACAGGTACGGTTCGGTAAGCTCGCCGATGCGATTGATGGGCGCGTTCTCGGCAATCCCCGCCACCCGCGCCTCAGCGGTCCCGTGCGACCAGCCGGTAATGCTCACCACCTGGCCGATGGGATCCTGGCCGGGCCAGTATTTCTGCGCCATGGTCTGGTTGATGATCACCACCGGGGGAGCACCCGGTGCGTCTCCCTGGCCGAAGCCCCGGCCCCGCACGATGCGCGTGCCGGTCACGTTCAGAAACTCCGGACTAATGGCGTTGAATTTGATCTCCAGCGGGAGACGCAGTTCGGGATGGCTGGGCAGAAGCACATGAACCGCGATGCCTCCCTCGGAAAGGCTGAGGGGCGCGCGAATGGCATATGCCACGTCCTCCACGCCGGGCAATGCCTTCATGCGGGCGATGATGGCGTCGCGCATTTCTGCTTCCGGCTCCTGGGTCCAGGCCAGCAGCACCTGGTCGTGAGTGAGCCCGATGGGCCGGCTGCGCGCGTTCACAAAACTCCGCACCAGGGTGCCGGTGGAGACCAGCAGCGCAAAGGAGACCGCGATCTGCAGCCAGATGGCCGCACGCCGCGTCAGGGGAGCGCGGGCCTGTGTGCGCGTGGCGGAGCCGGCCTGTACTGAGGGCAGCAATGCCGGCCGTGACACCTGCCGCAGAGGCACCAGGGCCAGCAGCAACATGATTCCCAGGGCCATGACCGATGCGAATGAAAACACTCGCCAGTCAATCTGGAAGGCAGCCGCCCCCGAGCCCACCTGCACCAGCATCGCCGGTTCGCTCACCAGCAGGCGCGGCAGCAGAACCGCGATCCCCGCGGCCGTGGCCGTGCCGGCCAGCAGGCTCACGAGGCAAAGCAGCAGGTTCTCCATCAGCAGTTGCCGCGCGAGCACGGTGCGGCGGGCCCCCAGGGCGATGCGCAGCGCAGTCTCGGGACCGCGGGCCAGCGCACGCGCCAGCAGCAGTTGGGCAACATTGACGGCGGCCAGCAGCACCACCGAGGCAACGATGGCGAACAGCACCAGCCCGCTGGTGCCCGCATTGGAC
>DASXXV010000304.1:0-2951 GCA_036502905.1 Occallatibacter sp.
CATACATCAGGGTAGCGCGGCCAACGCCTGGCCGGGCGCCAGTTCAGGCGCGGATAAACAGGCCGTCGCGAAGAAGGCCGGAAGCATCGTTGGGGTCGACATCGATTTCGGGCGCCGATTCCGAAACGAAATAGGCTTTGCCCGTGGCCAGGCCGGTGAAGGCCACGGTGCCCGCGCCGATATATCGCAGACGGATGGGCCGCGGCTTGAGCCAGGCTTTATACGCTTGACGTTTCTTTCCGCAACAACTCATCGCGGTCTCCTGTTGATGTATGGTCATGGTCTGTAATTTCCTGGATCAGGCAGGCAGCTCCCGAGAGCGCCAGCCAGGCTGCAAGTCGATCCGCGGGCTTGCGGGCGGCAAAGAAAGCGAAGGGAATTGCCACCCACACGCTGGCGCAGTGAAAGCAGTCCATAAGGGCGCCGAACTGGCTTTCACCCAGACGGGCGCGGAGTCGGACAATTGCGTCGGCGGGGCCGTCCTCGTTGACCAGCAGGTGTGTAACCCGCCAGGTCGCGAGAGCAGCCACGCCGAAGCGCAGCAGAGGCTTCATACGGTTATCGCCTGCAGAAGGCAATGAAGTCCTGGAAGGTTCCATAGAGCACAACGTCTCCGTTGGTGAGGTTCAGGTTGACGTTGAGGAACACCACGTAGGCGCAGGGCTTCAGCATGCTGATGTCGATGGCCACGCCGGCCGCCCCCGAAATGACATCGCCGTCGGCGGGGATGGCGGGAACGGTATCCGCGGGTAGAGGCGCGGGTCCGACAAACGTCGCCGAGACGCTGCCGATGTAGGGATGGTAAGCAGTGAACAGGATATGCAGCGTATTTGCATTCATGCCCACCGGCTGGCATCCACCCGCCTGCATCTCCACGATGTCGAGCGAGACAACCGGTACCGTGGTAACTGTCGAACCGGCCCAATCAGGGTGGCGGCTGTACTGGTAAGCCGTGTTGCTGAACGCGATCACGGCGAGCGAGTTGCTGCCTACCGGGACGAGCGTGGTGGCGTTGCGCGCCTCGAAGTTGATTGTGAAGGTGGGCTTCACGGATTGCTGCGCGGCGGGTACGGCCGCGCCCGCTACCACGGGCAGGCCGGGACCGGAAACCGTCAGGTCGAAGGACTCGAAGGTGAGCTTGGTGGTGTCGAGTTGCGCCAGCAGCCCGGTGGGGACAAACCGGCCCACACCTCCGGGGACGAGGTTGTTCTGGCGAGGCACCTTGATCCAGCCGTCACCATCGGGATCGGTATCGACCACCACCGAGAGAGGCGAACCGAACTGCTGCGGAATGCTGACCGTCGCGCCGGGATTGTTGACGTAGAAGTCCGTCGACCCAACCAGCCAGGCCAGGAGCGTCGTGTCCCAGTAGTAGTACTCCAGTTGCCCGATGATGGAGGTGGCCGGAATCATGGTGCCGGTGATGGGGCTGGGGCTTCCGCCCACCCCCAGATTCACGTATGTGAACCGGTACTCCAGCGCATCGGGCGCGGTTCCGTCGGGCAGGATGCCGTTGAGGTTGACAGTCGTGGAGAAGGCATATCCGCCCGCCGTGGTGGTACCGTCCGATTGGAAATCGCCGAACACCGGCGCCACGTGATATTGACCGACCTTGGTGAACAAGGGGATGGTTTCCGGCTGCGGGCAGATGCAGATGCAGAAGCGATGGCAGACCAGGTACGACAGCCAGCGGCAGAGCTGGAAGCAATACTCTCCCACTTCAAACTGCTTCACCAAATTCGCGAACGCCTGCGGATCGCGCGCATAGATGGCGGCAAAGAATTGCGGATAGGCATTCTGCGCCTCGGCCAGCCGCCCGGAAAGCTGCGCGAAGCCGCGCATCTCTTCGATGTAGTTTTTGGGAATCACGATGGGACGGCAAATGGGACCGCAATAGAGGATGGAGCGCCAGCTGCAGATCCAGCGGCAGATCACCACGCAATCGTTGAATCCGCCCACTACTCCCTGCAGGAATTCGCAATCGAGCGCGATGGCCGCGTTGATGATTTGCTGTAACTGGTCGCGGTTGGCGGCGAGGTCTCCAAGGGTTTTGCCTTCCAGGGTGAGGCGGTCGGCCAGTTCGGTCTCGGGAACTTCCTCGGGAGAGCAGACCACTTCGCAGATCAGGCTGTAGCGAATGGTGCAGACCCAGCTGCAGATGAGGCGGCACCACGGTCCCAGCTTCTGCTCCGCAATAAAGGTCTTGAAGCCGGCCGCATCGCGGCGCTCCACCACGTCGGCAAGACGCTCGACGAGCTCTTCATCCTGGGTGATTCGGGCGATGGCAGCCGTGGCTTCCGGGACCTGTTCGACGGCGAGATCCGTGGTCGGCGCTCCGCACAGCTCGAGACAATCGAGTACGCAATGCTTGCTCGCAAACCAGCGACAGATTTCTTCGCAGTAGGCGAGGGCTTGGGCTTCGGTTAGAAGCCGGGTGAAGCTGTCTCCGTCTCCGGCGCGGAACGCATCAACAGCGGCGCGAAAGAGGGTGTCGTTCTGGGCCAGCCGGGCAACGGCTTGTCCGGTCCTGGTGGCGAGAGTAACCAAGTCAAGATTTTGGGTGGTGTCGCTCATGGGGGGAGTCTCCTGCGCGATAGTGTTGTGAAGGCGACATTCGTATCAGCGCCCTCCGCTTTGCCTGTAAAGGTGGCGGTTGGAAATGGAGTCTCGCTCGCAAGCCGGTCAACCCGCGGGCGGTTACGCGACGCCCGGGGAGGCAGGTTGGGGAGGGGGCGATTCTGCTAGCATCTCTCTTCGGAGACTAATCAGAATGGAAGCGCTCACCAACGCGGGCCTCGGGGCTCGCCGCAACGAAGACATTGCACTCGACCTGTTGAAGTTCGTAGCCGGAACGGTTGGCATAGGCCGATCGACGGCCCCGTCCACCGGGTTCGTCAGCTCCAGCGGTTCCAAGCCCGAGGAGCACGTGACGGAACTGCTGTCGCTCTACG
>DASXXV010000305.1:0-3718 GCA_036502905.1 Occallatibacter sp.
GACTTAGATTTCGAGGCGCGCGACAACCGCATACGATCCATTTGGACGTGTCGTCGCCTTATACGGCCAATCTCTGCCCGCTATCCGGCTGGGCTGATTTTGCGGGTTTCTGCAAGGATTTTGGTGAGTCGATTGGCTAGCTGATCAAGACGATGGCGGGCAGGGCCGTCTGGCAGAGAGCGCCGGAATATCTCGATGGCATGTTGGGCGAACAGGAGCGAATCGACGACACCGTCCAGACCGGCGCGCGGTGAGAAACTTGGGGATTTCGGTTGCGGAGCGAGATGCCGGGGCTGGGATCGGGCCAGATGAAACTCCCGCTGCAAATCGGTCCCAACAACGTCGACGTAGCGCATCGTCATCTCGGGATTGACGTGCCCCAGAAGCTTCATGAGCGCAGGCAGGCCTACGCCTGCGCGTACCATCTCACTGGCATATGTGTGTCGACTATGCCGCATGCGGCATAGTAGACACTATGCCGCGTCCCGGACTATGCCGCGTGTTGGCGCGCGCGCCGCCATTCACGGGTGTTTGAACGACAGAGACGCGGCATAGTTTTGGCTCGCTGCTTGGCACTCTGGGAGAGTGATAAATCAACTCTTCATCTTCCCAAGCACGATTGAACGGCTGCGCCAAGGGCCTTTGAGTAAACACCTGGATGCCTATGCGGTCGCTGTAGCCGAACAGGGCTATACTCATGACTCGATCAGGCAGCAGATCGTAGCCATCGCCGATTTCAGCCGGTGGCTGAAACAGAAACACATCGATGTCCAGACCCTGGACAGCAAGGTTGTGGATCGATTCCTGCGACTTCGCCGTCGGCAGCAGCGAGTCCGCAGAGGCGATCCGAGTACTTTGGCGCGACTGCTGGCCATGCTTTGCCAAAAAGGCGTCGTGAAACAACACCAGCAACCGGTCGCGGACAACGCCCGGGCCAGGATCACCAACGAGTTCCGGTGCTACCTATTGCAGGAACGCGGCCTGTCCCCATCAACGCTGCTCAACTACGTGCCCGTCGTGGAGCAGTTCCTGGCCGAGCGTTTTCAAAACAAGGCTCCGAACCTCGCCATGCTACGCGCACCGCACATCACCGGATTCGTTCTACGTCACGCACGTCAGTTGAGTCCTGTGCGAGCCGGCCTGATGGTAACGGCGCTTCGGTCGTTTTTTCGCTATCTGCGGCATCGCGGAGCCATCACTACCGATCTTGCTGGTTGCGTCCCCACTGTCCCCAACTGGTCGCTTTCCACGCTACCGCGGTTTCTGCCGGCTGCCACAGTGGAACGGATGCTGGAGTGCTGCGATCGAACAACGTCCGTTGGCAGGCGGAACCATGCCATCTTGTTGCTGCTCGCCAGGCTCGGCGTACGCGCCGGCGAAGTCGTCGGTCTGAGCTTGGACGATATTGACTGGAGCACGGGCCAGATCACCATTCGCGGAAAGGGCGGGAAGTTGGCACAACTGCCGCTGGCCAACGATGTAGGAGCCGCGATCGCCGCCTATCTGCGTCACGACCGTCCACGTTCAGCTACTCGCAGAGTGTTCCTTCGCCACCGGGCGCCGTTAGTCGGCTTCGGGAACTCGTCGACGATTTCCTCGCTCGTCAGGCGCGCTCTGAAACATGCCGGCGTGGAGTCAGCGCACACCGGCGCCCATGTGCTTCGACATTCGCTAGCCACGAGTTTGCTTCGGCAGGGAGGCTCGCTGGATGAAATTGGCGAACTGCTGCGGCATCAAAGCCCCAATACGACGGCGATCTACGCCAAAGTAGACGTCACCGCCTTGCACACCTTGGCATTGCCGTGGCCGGGAGGTGGCCGATGAATCCGCTGGCCAAAGGTATCCGCGACTACCTGGCTTTGCGTCGCGGCCTGGGGTTCAAGCTGGTTCGGCATGAGGCTGGGCTGAAGGAGTTCGCCTCTTTCCTGGCGCGAAAACGCAGTTCTCACATCACCGTCGCCCTGGCGTTGGAGTGGGCGACCCAGCATGCCCACCAGCAACCGCCTGAATGGGCGGCGCGACTTAGCGTTGTGCGTGGCTTCGCCCGTCACTGGAGCGCCACGGATCCGTTGACCGAAGTTCCGCCGTTGGGGCTGCTGCCTTATCGTCCGGCACGCGCTCAACCATACTTCTATTCCGGCCACGAAATCCGGCAACTGCTAGGGGCCGCCAAGGCTCGACCTTCCATTGACCCGCTGCGTTCTTGGACCTACCAATGTCTGTTCGGGTTGCTGGCAGTCACAGGTATGCGGTTGGGTGAGGCGCTCAGTCTCCGACCTGGGGATATGGACTGGTCCGAAGGCATTCTCACGATTCGGGGAGCCAAGTTCGGAAAGTCCCGTCTGGTTCCACTGCATTCCTCAACTTGTAAGGTCCTGGCCGACTACGCGAAACGCAGGGATAAGCGCTTCGGCGTGCGCGCCGAGGGATATTTCCTGGTAAACCTGAACGGCAACCGACTGGACAAAGGCGAGGTCCACCGGGCGTTCTACATCCTATCCCGACAGATTGGGTTGCGTGCTGCGGATGCCAGCCGTGGCCCGCGCCTGCACGATTTTCGACACCGATTTGCGGTCGAGACTCTGCTGCGTTGGTATCGCAACGGCGAAGACCCTAAGCGGCGCTTGCCCATCTTGTCAACCTATCTCGGGCATGCCCACGTTACCGACACCTATTGGTATCTGACCGGCACTCCTGAACTGTTGGGGGCAGCCGCCAAGAGGCTGGAGAAACGATGGGAGGGCTTGAATGCGGGATCCCGCTAATCTTCCTGCCTTGTTGCAGTCGTTCTTCACTACCCGCTTGATGGCGCAGCGGAAAGTTAGCCCTCACACCATCGCCTCCTATCGCGACACGTTCCGCCTGCTGTTGCAGTTCGCCCAGAAACGGCTGCATAAGGCCCCCTCTCAGTTGGGGCTGGACGATCTGGATGCCTCTTTAGTCGGGGCGTTCCTGGAAGATCTGGAGAACCGCCGTCACAATGGCGCCAGAAGTCGGAACCTGCGTTTGACGGCCATCCGGTCGTTTTTTCGCTACGCCTCGCTGGAAGCACCGGCGCACAGCGGAATCATCCAACGAGTGTTGGCGATTCCGAATCAACGACAGCGGCGCGCCCTGGTGGGCTTTCTGACCCGGCCCGAGATCGAGGCTTTGCTGGCGGCGCCGAATCGAACGAAGTGGCTGGGACGCCGCGACCACGCTTTTCTGCTCACCGCCGTTCAGACCGGCCTACGATTGTCCGAGATGACCGGGTTGCGGCACGAGGACGTCGCTCTCGGCGCCGGAGCACATGTACGTTGCAGGGGAAAAGGACGAAAGGAACGTTGTACTCCCTTGGCCAAACCCACGGTCGCGGTCCTGAAAGCTTGGATCCGTGAGCAAGGCAGAGGAGATTCCAAGACGCTATTTCCCAGCACGCGAGGCGGGCCTTTAAGTGCCGATGGAGTTCAGCACTTGCTCGCACGCCACGTGGCCCAGGCGCGTAAGCATTGCGCTTCGCTGCGGAAGAAAAGAGTCTCACCCCACGTGCTTCGCCACGCCGCTGCCATGGAACTGCTACAGGCCGGTGTGGATCGAGCGGTGATTGCGCTGTGGCTCGGCCACGAGTCCGTCGAAACCACCCAGATTTATCTCGATGCCGACCTTGCCCTGAAGGAACAGGCATTGGCCAAAACGAATCCAGTCAAAGGCGCTCCCAAACGCTATCAACCCGACGACG
>DASXXV010000306.1:0-4344 GCA_036502905.1 Occallatibacter sp.
GCCCAGGTTCCGCTTCGTCTCCTTTGTCGCCTCAGGCCCGAGTGCCTCACCATGCACCTTGCTCGTGCCCGCCTTCGGACTTCCGTAGCCGATCACCGACCGCACCTTGATCAGCGAGGGCCGCGTCGTTTCGGACTTTGCGGCCTCGAGCGCCTTCTCGAGCGCATGCAGATCGTTGCCGTCCGTCACGGTTTGTACGTGCCAGTGGTAGGCCTCAAAGCGCTTCAGCCTGTCCTCGGTGAAGCTCAACTCGGTCGGCCCATCGAGCGAAATCGAGTTGTCATCGTACAGCACAATCAACTTGCCCAGGGCGAGCGTTCCAGCCAGCGAGGCCGCCTCGTGCGAGACGCCTTCCATCAGATCGCCGTCGCCGCACAGCACATAGGTGTGATGGTTCACGATTTCGAAGCCCGGCTTGTTGTACACCGCGGCCATGTGCTTTTCCGCGATTCCCATGCCCACCGCCATCGCAAAGCCCTGGCCGAGCGGACCGGTAGTCACTTCCACGCCCTCGGCCTCACCTGACTCGGGATGGCCTGGGGTCTTCGAGTGCCACTGCCGGAACGATTTCAGATCATCCAGCGTCATCTTGTATCCGGAAAGATACAGCGTGGAATACAGCAGCGCCGATGCATGCCCGTTGGAGAGCACGAAGCGATCGCGATCCGGCCACTTGAAGTGTTCCGGATTATGTTTCATCAGCTTGTGAAACAGCAGGTATGCAATGGGGGCGCAGCCGAGGGGAGCTCCGGGATGGCCGCTCTTGGCCTTCTCTACCGCGTCAACCGCGAGCAGCCGCAGGGTATCAATGGATAGTTGATCAAGGGTGATATCGGCGGCGGTTGGTGTCATGATCTGCTTTGTCCTTTCTTGACTTCCCTGATGAGAAACGGGGTTCATTCAGAGTCGATCTTGACTTGCACATTGTAACCAAGCCAGCGGCCCTTCTCCGTCCATTGGAGAGTCCATGATAGTTCACCGGCCTGCGCGGTTGCGGGGATTTCAATGTCCGCGCTGAACCCCGCGCTTCCCAGTCCCCGGCTGGCAGTGTGGTGCGTCGACTTCCAGCCGTCCATGGACCACACCACCTCAAATCGATCTTCGTCTAGGATGCGGAGGGTATCCCCCCCGGTTACTTTCTGGATAGGCCGGCGACGGCTATAAATCTCCAGCTTGCGCCGCAGCCGCTTGCGACCTTCCGGTTCGCAGTAGCGCTCGTACACCGCATCCACCCGGTCGAAGACTTTGCCATCCAGAGCCGACCGCAGCAGCTTCAGGTATTCGGCATGCGCCCACACCAGCGGCACCGCGGAACCCCCCGGCGCTCCCAGCCGCAGCCCCAGGCCGGGCCGGTTCGGCTCGTCCCAGACCTGCTCGGGCATCATCTGGCCGGGGGTGGCAAATTTCTCATAGGTCGTGATCAGCGGGGTGATATCGCGCCCTGCGGCAAGCTCATAGTGCGCGCGTTCGCCCGTCAGCAGCGGCCATGGCCGCCCCTGTCCCCATCCCAAAAAAGGACCGCCGTCGGCGCGATCGCCGTAGCCGTCCCAGTTGTAGCGTAACCAGCAGGGCCCCTGCGGCAGATCCCGCTTCAGCACCTTGTCCACCACCTTGAGCGTGTCCACGATGAGCGGATCGTCGGCCCGCCGCACGCCATAGCGCACCAGTTCCAAAAATCCACCATCGATGATTTCCCGCGCCTCGAACTCGTAGCGTGTGCCCGGCGGACGGTTATTCAACCGGATCGTCTCCTTGCCGCAGCTTTCGCACGCATAGGCTTCGCCCGGTTCGGGGGGCCGGATACGCATGTAGTGACGCTTGACCTCCGGATGCAGAATGCCGTCGTTGGTCACTGTCCAGTCTTCCAGATGGCCTTCGATCCAGTCGGCATATTCTTCCAGAAATGCCGCCACCCCGTCGGTGTTGCGCTCCCGGATGATCTCCGCCGCGCAGATCAGCCCGGTGATGACCGCGGCTAGGGTGGATGGCGAATAGCCCGCATTTTCTTCCCACCGCTCCTGATGAGTGATGGGCGCGTGCGCCACCAGGAATCCCGCGGCCCGCTCGACGAAGGAATAAATATCCATCTCGCCCAGCCCACCGGCCTTCCACAGCCGCCACGCCAGCACAATGGGAAATGCAACTTCATCCAGTTGCACACCCGACCAGTACGGCCGCCCGTCTACCCAGAAGTTCTGCGCGAATCCGCCATCCGGTTCCTGCGTGCATGTCAGATACACCAGCGCCCGGCGCGCCGTCTCCGCCCGGCCGCAGGCGATCATCGCGCTCGCCGTCTGCACCATGTCGCGCGTCCACACCAGGTGGTAGCCGCCCAGGTCGTCATCGCCCTTTGACTGGCCCCACGGAATGGAGGCCGATGCCACGAATGCCCCCGAGTAAGTCTTGTCCTCGTGCGCCAGCAGCACGTTGTGGCTGGCGCGCATCAGCTTGCCGCCGTCGCATGCCTTGGGTGCCAGCCACTCGGGATTGGCGGCGCGGTGCCACTGCTCGATGAAGCGCTTGCGGTGCTCCGGGTATGGCGTCACCAGCGCGCTCACCGTCTTCTGCAGGGAGGTGTGCTGGGTGTCGCCAAGGCCGATCGCCACGGTGAATTCGCGCGTGTTTTCTGCGCCGCGATTGTGGCGCGGGCAGTCGAGATCCAGCTGGCCCATAACAGCGATGTTGCCGTTGGTGGCCGACCCGAACTCCCACTCCATGCGCTTGTGGTCTTTCAGGTCTTTCCAGCCGTCGCTGGAGCCGACAAATCCGCAGCTTACCCTGGAAAACCCGCAACTGGCGCCCATGGCCAGCGACCACAACCCCTTCCACGCCAGCAGCACGCGGTGCCCGGCCACGTCCAACGCGCGCGCCGAGTTGTCCGCCCCGCCGCCATCCAGATGAGGCGCCAGCAGCGCGTACACTTTCAATTTCCCGAGAAGATCCTTGTCGGCCTCCAGGCGCACATGGCTCAGCAGCACGCTGTGGTGCGGATCGCAAACGATTTCCTTCGTCAGCGTGTAGCGCCCGTCAGGATCGCTGTTGATGTAGCGAACGCCCAGCGCCTCGGGGTGGATGTACTCGAAGCTCGATAGCATGTCGCGCTTCTCTTCGTGCATGAAAGTCTCGCCGTCGGAAACGAGAAACTCCATGTCGCGCACCTGCGCGTGATCGATCGTGGGGTGATAGATCTCATTCAGAATCCCATGCGAGCACGTGAACCACACCCGGCTGGAGGCCGAGTAGGCCGTCCCCACCGCGTCTTTCACACTGGAAGTCCAGTGCGGCTGCATCCCGGGCGCGCCAAACGCTTCGCCCTGCTGTTCAAGCCAGCGGTAGAGGGGCTGATTGCTCATGATTCCTTGCGAAATTTAATTGGAGTAAAGGAAAGCCGCATTCTTGTGCCGTTCATAACGATGTTATGAGTCGGAGGAAAGTTTCGCCCGGTGTGTCGTTTCCGGTTTTTCCGCACCCTTCACCGCCTGATCGGCATCCATCCAACCGTAGGACCATGCGTTTCCATCCAAACACACGGCCGGGCCGGGCAATGTAAAAAGATGATTTCGCCCGTGCCATGCGTCGGCTTCCGTCTCACGTGCGGGCCCCTCCGTACTCTACAATCCGCAAAAAGGAGAATTCCCCTATGGCTTACGAACTCGCCCCGCTGCCTTACGACTACGCGGCCCTCGAGCCTTTTATCGATGCCCAAACCATGCAGCTTCATCACGACAAGCACCACCAGGCTTATATCACGAATGTGAATGGCGCTCTCGAGAAGCACCCCAACCTGGCCGGCAAGCCGGTGGACGAGCTGCTCCGCGACCTGAACTCGGTCCCCGAGGACATTCGCGCCGTGGTGCGCAACAATGGTGGAGGCCACTCCAATCACAGCATGTTCTGGAACATCATGGGTCCGGCCAATACGGCCGGCATCGGCGGCGCGCCCAGCGGCCCCCTCGCCGACCAGATTAAGACAGACTTCGGCGATTTCGACGCGTTCAAAAAACTGTTCAACGAGACAACCGCCAAGCAGTTCGGCTCGGGCTGGGGCTGGCTCGTGTTTCAGGGCGGCAAGCTGAAAGTCATCACCACTCCCAACCAGGATTCGCCGCTGTCGCAGGGCCTCTACCCCGTCCTGGGGAACGACGTCTGGGAGCACGCCTACTATCTGAAATACCAGAACCGCCGCCCCGACTACCTCGCCGCCTGGTGGAACGTGGTGAACTGGGCGGAGGTGAATAAGCGGTTTGGGACGGCGAAGGGATAAAGGCAGGGAACGGGGGAACAGCGGCCGACACACCGAGCGTGGAAACAGGCAAACTTTTGCGAAGCCGCAAAGGTTTGCCT
>DASXXV010000307.1:0-84820 GCA_036502905.1 Occallatibacter sp.
AAATCCGTTTCCGACTGGCAGGATCTGCTTCGCATCGCCCAAGGCGGCCCGCTAGTGGTGGAACGGGTGCGGATGCCGGAGAAGCACATCACGGTTGAAGGCGAGTTCACTCTTCCCGAACTGGCGCGGATGAGCCTCGAAGACCAGGTATTCGTCACCGCCTTCCTGCGGTCGCACGGCTCGATCAAGGAGATGGAACAGGTATTCGGGGTAAGCTACCCGACCATCAAGGCGCGCCTGAACCGGATTGCCGGCCAGCTGGAGTTCGTCGAAAACAACCCCTCTCCCTCGCGAGCCGAGGTGCTGGAGAGGTTGAACAACGGAGAGATCAGTGCCGACGAGGCGATTCGCGCACTGCAAGAGTTCAAGTAGTCGCGCCCGCGGAACCGGGAAGCTCGGATCAGAACGATTTTCGGGGGTAGAAGCATGACACCCAATCTGGCGTTAATTCGAATTGAACCGGAGCACGCCTGGGTGCCTCCGATTCCGCTGCCGCTGTTCCTGCTGTGGATCCCGGGGCTGCTCGTGGCTCCATTCGTGCTGCTGGCCATGTGGATTACCTGCCTGGTTTACGGGCTGCAGTTTTGGCGAACGCTCCGGGTCTTGTGGGATCTGCTGTGCGCGCTGCCCGGCACCAACGTTCGCGTCTGCGCCGAGGGGAAAAAGATCACGGTCCGCATTCTGTAGTACCCGGATGCGTAAGCGATGAGCCGATGGCTCAAGGCGGGCGTCGTTATCGCGGGGTTTTGGTCTCCCACCCTCGCGACAAAAGTAAATCGCGAGGATGGGCACGGAAGCGATGGGTATGACGTTCAGGACCGGAGGATTCAGGAGCGGAGGATGCGGGGGCAGAGTCAGTCAACTACTTGAGCTGCACCTGATGAACGAAGAGCGAACTAAGAACTGAAGTTGAGGTAACCATGCACCGGGAACGCCAAACCATTCTTTCGCTGCTTGCGCTGGGGCGAATCACGCCGCGGGAAGCCGAACGCCTGCTGGCGGCGTGGAACGCGGGGCGCGAGGAGTTGTGGATCTTTGCGACTTGCGCCGCAGCCGGCCTGGCGCAATGCCTTTCGCCGCTGGCGCATCTGGCGCAGTCGTTTTCACCCATGCACCATGCCCTGGCGGCCATCACCTACTGGATGAGAGGAGTGTTATGAACGAGAATCGCCGTCAGATCCTGGAAATGCTGGCCGCGGGCAAGATCACGGCCGATGAGGCCGATCGGCTGCTGGCCGCGCTGGACCCAACGCCCACAACCGTCGAGTTCTCCGGTTCCACCAAGGGCCCCGATGGTGCGCCGGTTAAAACGCGCGCCAGGTACCTGCGCGTGCTGGTGGAGGCCGATGAGTCGATGACCGGGCTGAAGGGGGGCACCAAGGTGAACGTCCGGGTGCCCATGCAATTGCTGCGCGCCGGCGTCCGGCTGGCCGCCTTGATCCCGCAGCAGGCCCACGATCAACTGGACCAGGCGCTGAGCAAGCACGGAGTGCCGATCACGCTCTCCCAGATCAAGCCGGAGAACCTTGAAGAACTGATCGATCACCTGGAGGACGTAACCGTGGACGTCGATGGCACGGACGGAAACACCACCAAGGTGCGCGTCTTCTGTGAGTAAGCCCCGGGCACGAATCCGGGTGCCCAAGCTTTCTGCATCGAACTCGCCGGGCTCGGATCGTTTGCGATCACCGGACTTGAGATCGGCAAGACTGGATCCTGTGATTTTGCAGGGCTGACAAATTTTGCAAAAAAGCTGCCCAGTGCTCGTTCCCAGTTTTCCACCTTCTTATCGATGGATGCGGTGGCGGCGGCTCAGCTAAACTCGGCCATGACTATTCCCACGGAACCCATTGGCAGCATTCCGCGGCCGCCGCAGCTCTTGAATGTTTTACGCGAGCACACCACCGGCCGGGTCTCGGCCAAGACCCTGAGCAGGGCGTACGACGAAGCCGTGCGGGATACGATCGAACGCTTCGAGGCGACCGGGTCTCCGATCATCACCGATGGGGAACAGCGGAAGTCAAGTTTTGCCACGTATCCCCTGGAGGGACTGAATTCGCTGGCCGGCGATGGCGTGGTGATTCCATTCAAAGATGGGCATACGCGGCAGCTTCCGCGCCTTACCAAGGGTCCCTTCCGCTATGGAAAATACGCGGGGGATTACGTGCAGGGTGCCCGGCCGTTCGCGAAGCGGCCCCTGAAGCAGGCGGTGATCTCCGCTTCTGCGATGAGCTTGCTCTACCCGCCTGGCGGAATCGAGTGGTATCCACGCCCGAAGTTCATCGAAGACCTGGTGAATGAAGCGGCCGCGGACATCGCCTCTGCCCTGGCGGCGGGCGCGGAGATCGTGCAGATCGATTTCACCGAGGGACGGCTCTCGTTGAAGCTCGATCCGGGCGGTGCTTTGTTGAAGAGCTTTGTCGAATTGAATAATCGCGTGCTCGATCGCTTCAGCGCCGCGGATCGGGCGCGCATCGGCGTCCATGTGTGCCCGGGCGGCGATCACGATTCGACGCACTCGGCCGATGTGGACTACGCCGGATTGCTGCCTGCGCTGTTTGCTACCCGCGCGGGACGCTTTTACCTGCAGTTATCCAGCGAGGCAGACCGTCCGCGTGTGCTGCGCCAGATCGCCGAACTGCTCGGCCCGGAGCAAAAGGTGTTTGTGGGTGTCATCGATCCCATCAGCCCGCGCGTGGAGACGCCCGAAGAGGTGTGCGACCGCGTCCTCGAAGCCGTGAAGTTTTTGCCGCTTGATCGGATGGGCACGACCGACGATTGCGGATTCTCGCCGTTTGCGGATGATGATTCCACCGCTCGCGACGTGGCGTTCGCCAAGATTCGGTCCCGCGTCGAAGGTACCGCGATGGCTTCTGCACGGCTGGGGGTGTGATGGAAAGCAGTGAAGTGAAATAAGCGATTCAGATAACGAAAGCACTGGCGCGTCAGGATGCCCGCCGGGTGGGCTTCTGCATCGGCACCACCTGCACTGTCACGTCCCGTACCTCGGCGAGGAAGCGGTTCAGTACCGAGCCCTGCAGCAGGATGTTCCAGCGCGAGCGCGCCGACTGGCCGAACACCACGTGCGAAATGCTCTCCTGCTGGGCAAAGCGGATGAGACAGTCGGATACGTTTTTGTCCACGAGATTGACCACCTGCGCGCCCAGGTCCCGCGCCATGCGCTGGTATTCCTCCAGGCGGTGCCACGCTTCCGGATCCCCGTGTCCCTTGTCATCGTCGGGACGGGTCACGTAGACGGCGTACCAGTTCGTCGAAAGACGCCCGGCGATGCGGGCGCCCACGCGGAGGAGGCGCTCCGTGCCGGGACGCGTGCTCAGACACACCATCACCTTCTCGGGAGTCTGCGCCTGTTCCAGTCCCTGGGTGCGCCGGTATGCGGATTCGCGGCTGCTCACCTGTTCGGCGGTGGTGCGCAAAGCCAGCTCGCGCAGCAGGTTCAGGTTGCCGATGCGGAAGAAGTTGGCCAGCGACTGTTCAACCTTCTCGGGGCCATAGATCTTGCCCTGGCGCAGCCGGTTGCGCAACTCGTTCACCGTCACGTCGACGTTGACCACTTCGTCGGCGCGCTTCAGAAAACTGTCCGGAACGGTTTCGCGGATGACCGTGTTAGCCGATCGGTTTACCGCGTCGTTCAGCGTTTCCAGATGCTGAATGTTGACCGCCGTCATCACGTTGATGCCGGCATCCATCAATTCCAGCACGTCTTCGTAGCGCTTGCGATTTTTGCTTCCCGGCACGTTGGTGTGGGCCAGTTCGTCGACGATCACCGTGTGCGGATGGCGCTCGAGGATGGCGTCCACGTCCATTTCTTTCAATTCGACGCCGCGGTAGGGTATGACCTTCAGCGGAATGCTTTCCATGTCACGAATTCGCGCCGAGGTCTCCTCGCGGCCGTGCGGTTCCACCAGGCCGATCACCACGTCGATGTTCTGCTGGTGCACCATGCGATGGGCATCGTTCAGCATCATGTAGGTCTTGCCCACCCCGGGCGCGGCACCGATGTAGATGCGCAGTTTACCGGGTTCCTGCTTCTGCTCCAGTTTGATCTCGGCCATCGGTCAACCCACCTCGACAGGATGGCGGGCCACTTCCACAGCCGCCACGGGCAGAGTGAACTTGAAGGTCGCTCCGTGCCCGTAGCGACTCTCCACCGCGATCTGTCCTCCCAGGGATTCCACCAGGCGTCGTACCAGCGCCAGCCCCAGCCCCGTGCCCATCTCTGACGCCGAGCCGAACCGGTCGAAGATTGTGCTCAGGCGCTCGGCTTCAATGCCGCGGCCGGTGTCGCGCACCGTGAATTGGACGAAGTCTTTTATCTCCTCGGCGGCGAGTAGAACCTCGCCCTCTTCCGGGGTGAACTTGATGGCATTGGACAGCAAGTTATCGAGAATCGATCGCAATGCGCGCCGGTCGGCGCGCACAAACGAAAGGTCGGCGTAGGCATCAATCTGGACCTTGATATGTTTTGCCGCGGCCATTTCGCAGTAGCGGTCGCGTACTTCGCGCAGCATCGGCAACGGCTTGAGGTTTTCAAGGTTCAAGTCGCGCTTGCCCACGTCGATCTCCGCAACCTCGATCAGGTCGGCCATCAGGTCGTCGAGTTTCTGCGATTCCTGGTAAGCCCCGTTGACCAGTTCTGCCTGCAGCGAGGTGAGGTCTCCCGCGAAGCCCTGGGTCAGCGCATAGAGGCCCCGCCGCAGTTGCAGCAGGGGGTCGCGCAGCTTGCGGCTCGCCACCCCGATGAATCGGGTCTTGAAACGGTCGGTGTCCTGAAGGCTGGTGACGTCTTCGAGAGTGGTTACCGTGCCCAGCAAACGCCCCTCGGAGTCGCGCATGGGCGTGGTGCGAAGGCGAAAGTCGCGCGCCTGCTTGCCGATCCGCATCGGCAGCATGGACGCGTCACCCTCGGTGGCCACCGGCTTCTGCATCGCAATCGCGTCGCGAATGGCGCTGAGAATCTTGTCTCCCCCCGGCGTATTGGCCAGCGCCATGCGGTCCTTGGCGGCTTCGCCCAGCAGCTCGGCGGCGGCGGGATTCACTTTCAGCAGGTGGCCCTTGCCGTCGGTCACAATCACCGGCTCGAAGATCGATTGCAGTACCGCGTCAGAAAGCTGAAACTCCATCTGGCGGCGCCCCGCTTCGGTCTCCCGCAGTTCGCGCAGGCGCACCGCCATGCGATTCAGTTCCGCGGCGATAGCGCCGAAGCTGTCGCGGCTGCTCCACTCCACGCGGTGCTCGAGGTTTCCCTGTGCGATTTTGCGCGCATCTCTGGCCAGCGATCGCACCGGCAGGAGAACAAAAACGATGGTGGCCGTAGCCAGAAGCGCGGCCACGACGCTGAATGCCACGGCGATGGAGGACTGTCCGGACGCGGCCAGGGCATGGTGCGTCAGAGCCGCCAGACCGATGGTGAGGCCGGCGAGCAGGACACATCCAAAGATCAACCGCTGCGCGAGATTGAACATTTCCCGGCCCCCGTGCCGGTTACGAATAGGCTTTGATTCTATTTTCGCAAAACAGGGACCAAGGCACCAACCTGGCAGGGAACCAGAGACCGCAAGGCTACGGATCAGGGCATAGAAGGCCCGATGCCGGCGAGTTCGTACTCTTGCTCCTTCCGTCGGTCCTTGCGTTTATGGCATTTGGCAGACTGCGTAACCCTGCTGCCGGTACGGGCACGGCATGCCCGCGGGTGCAGGTCCGTGGATCACGGTCCACGAAACCGCTGAGTATTCGGATTTGAGCCGGCGGAAATCATCCGCCCGGAAATGATTCAGCCCGTAAGTGGCGTCGGACATCTGTTTCCACTCCGGTGCGAGGCCCGGGAAAAGCGAAACCACCCCGCCGTCTTTGAAATAATCCGCCAGCGCCGAACGTTCGGACACCGCGCGGAAACCATGCACGTCGACTTCCGGATCCATGAAATAGCGCGAATCTACGGCAAATACGGCGTCCTGGGGGGTGTGGTTGCGCACCCACAGCAACGTATTCACCCACGCGTTGGAACTGGTGTTTGAGGGGATCTCGATTTGCGGGCTGTTGGGATAGGTGGCGCGCGCCACATAAAACATGCCGACTGCGAGCGGCACGGCCAGCAGGGACGGAACCCAGGAGCGGCTTTCGGCCAGGTACTCACCCAGAATTCCGGCGAGCAGGAGAACCAGCACCAGCGTGACCACGTGAAAGGTCCGCAGCGGCTGCAGGCGCGCGAACATGTCGAACGACGGGGAACTGGCCAGGAACGCGGCCGCTCCAAGCGATAGCAGGCCGAAGGGAAGCATGGCAAAGCTCAACGACGTAAATGCGGGTTTCGTTCCCCGCAGATTGGCTCGCCAGAACCACGCCAGGATGGCGAGCGGCGCCAGCATGCCCAGCCAGTGATACCACGTCCAGTTGTAGAGAAAGAAATAATCGCGGGAATAAAGCGCCTCGCGATAGGGTCCGGAAGCAGGCATCAGGTAGAAGCCGGTGGGAAGCAGGCCCACCGCCGAGGCCATCACCGGAACGCGTTCGCGAACGCGGGATTTACTGCGTTCCACCGTCCACAGCACAAACGCCAGGAAGATCAGGTACGCGGCCATCTGGGGATGGAATGCGGCTGCCAGCAGGCCCGCGACCCAGGCGCGCACGAATTTCCGCTCTAACAGCCCGGCCAGCGCAAAGACGGTCAGCGGCGTGGAAAAGGACCGCGCCGTCATATATGGATCCACCAGCAGAAGCCCCGTGTTGGTCGCCGGCATGGCCAACACCGCGGTCAGCACCAGCATGCCGGTCCAGCGGGCCCGCGCGGACGAGAAGCACGCGCGCAGCAGCATCCAGCAGGACGCCAGCATGGCGAACAGCGTCAGAATGTACCAGGCAAAGATCGACCAGTCGATGGGCAGGTGTGTCAGGCGCGATGTCCAGGCGAGAATTGGGCCGAACAGCGACAGGTGCCCATGGGAAAGAAAAAATTCATCCGCGTACGGATACATCCGCGGGTTCAGAAGCTTCTTGGCGGTTGGTATGTAGATCTCGGCGTCTTCAACGCCCAGGTGATAGCCGTGAATCACCAACGCCGCCGCGGTCAAACCTCCCAAACGCAGAATAGGTAGCCGTCCAGCACGGCTATCTGTCATTGAACCTCCTTGAGGGTGGCTGAGACGGAGACCGTTTGCGGCTTCAACTGCAAGGGGGGAAAGTCGAAAATGGGCTTGCGGTAGAGACCGTGGCGGGCGGCCACGCAGTCGGCCGTCGTTTTCAGAACTCCGAGCCCGTAAATGGTGCTGCGGCGGAAATTGATCGATGATGCCTCGGGGAAGTATCGGGTGGGGCAGGAGATCTCGCCGAAGCGGGCGCCCAGATAAATGCATTGCGCCAGGAGCTGGTTATCAAAAACGAAATCGTCGGAGTTGGCCTCCAGCGGAAGCGACAGCAATAGTTCGCGGCTGTAGGCGCGAAAGCCGGTGTGGTATTCCGACAGCTTGGCCCCCAGGGCGAGATTCTGGATCAAGGTAAGCACGCGGTTTGCGTAATACTTGTGGCGCGGCATGCCGCCACGCATGGCGCCTCCTCCTAAGATGCGAGAGCCGAGTACGATGTCGTACACGCCGGAGGCGATCATGCTGCCCATCGGCTGCACCAGCAGGGGGCAGTACTGATAATCGGGATGCAGCATCACCACGATGTCCGCCCCCGACGCCAGCGCCGCTTTGTAGCAGGTCTTCTGGTTGCCGCCGTAGCCCCGGTTGCGCTCGTGCACGTGCACCTGCAGTCCCAGCTGACTGGCAAGAGCTGCGGTTTCGTCTGTGCTGTGGTCGTCCACCAGGATCACGCTGTCCACTGACGCCGGAATTTCCTGGACGGTGCGTCGCAGCGTCTTCTCCGCGTTGTAGGCGGGAAGAACAACTGCAACTTTCTTATTGTTGATCATCGAATTAGCTCAGTTTCCAAGGGATCTTATTTATGATACGCGCCCGTCACCGGCGTAAAAATACCAAAAACGAGTTATTTTTCCGGCATTCAATAACTTAAAGCAGCGGGACTTGAAGCAGTGGTGGGAATCCGGCACACCGTGAGCGCTTCATTATGCCACACGCAAGTTAGACGGGAGGGGGGCGGATTAGATAACAGGACCCAATCCACCCCGAAGCGCTGTTTCAGCCGCTCGAAGTCAGCTAACTGGAATTGATTCCAACCGGCCAGGGCATCCACTTGCTCGACCCAGACGGGCGCCAATTCCGGAACTTGAGTAACCACGGCAGCGTCCTTTAGCGCGTCCGCCATCTGGCTGCGTTCTGCCAGTGCCCGGAAACTGTGATAGTCCTCTCCCGGTACCCCAAGGTACCCGGGATCAAGAGCAAAATGCGCACTCCTGGGAGTGTTTTGCCGGATCCATTCGAAGCTCTGAAGCCACGCATTACGCGATTCGTTCCCCGGAAGCTCCAGGTGTTCGCTGGCCGGCAACAGGTGTTCCTGAAAGAAAAACATTACGGCGTTAATCGAGACGAGAAATAAGGCCCATCGCCAGGGCACCCGGCCAAGGGCATGCCTGCCCAACAAACCGCCGGCGATCAGAACCAGGAAGATGTATTCGAGGTGGAGGTAACGCATGGGCTGCAGCGGGGTAACCCGGACAAGGGCGGATGGCGCCAGCAGCGCCATCGCGACGCATTGCTGAAAGACCCCGTAGAGCAGGAGCGCCATCGCAAAGCGCGCCAGAAGCGGTTCCTTCCCCCCGGAAGCGGTCTCATCGACGCCGGTGGATTTGGCCCCTGAGGGATGCCTTTCCGCCCAACGCCACAGCAGCCAGAACAACACCCCCGGGCCGATTGCTCCCAGCCACTCGTACCACGTCCACTGATAGAGGAAGTAATACGTTCGCGTGTTCAGCGCGCGCCGCCACTCCGGTGTCGGGGGCTCCAAAATCCAGCTCAATGGGAACGCCGCCGCCGGCCCCGGTGTGAGCCTGCGCGAAACGATGGTGGTCAGCCGCAGGTAGACCGACTCCCGAAGCACCAGCCCCACCAGCAAGCAGAACGAAATCCCGAAGGACGCCATGATGGGATGCACGGCCATGGCCGCCAGCAGAATCCCGAATGCCTGCCATTTCCTGTTTGCCAGCGTGCGTTCGACGGCCACCAGGATCAAAGCCGTCGCCATGGTCCGGGGATGAAGATGCTGGTCGGCAAGATTGAGCGCGGTGCCTGCCACCGGCAGCGTAAACATCGCGGCCAGCAAAGCGATCCCCGCCCACTGCGCGCGCCGCTCCGCGAACAGCCTTTGCGCAATGCGGTGCGCAGCCCACAGAATGGTGTACAGAGACAGCAGTTGCCACAGCAACTCCGCCCAGGCCACGGGCATGTGGGTGAGACGGACGAAAGCGGCCATGAATCCGTCGAACACGGTGGCTTGGGTTTGCAGGCGGAAGAAATCGGCGTCGTGCGGGTAGAGCAAAGGGTCCAGATCGGCCTTCACCGCGGTGAGATAGATGGCGTCGTCTTCCAGGCCCGGATGGTATCCCATCACCGCGAACCCGGTGAGGGTGAACAGCAGAATGAAGAGAGGCTCAAGCAGCCTGTGGGGAGCGCGGTTCGGAATGGATGTCAACAGCTTGAACGACAATCGAACTTCCGCCACGACGGTAACATCGTACAGGCCGCCCGACCCGTACTCAAAACGCGTAGGCGAAGGCGAGAAACTGGCCCTCGTGATCCCCGCCCTGCATGAAGCACGAAATCTCTATTATCTGCTGCCGCGCGTGTGCTCCATTCTCAGGGAGTCAGGCGCCGCCTGGGAAATGATAGTCGTCGATGACCATAGCCGCGATGGAACCGAGGAGATAGTCGGCGCAATGGCGCGCCGTGAGCCTCGCATCCGACTGATGGTTCGGCACGGAGAAAGCGGCCTGTCCGGAGCCATATTGCACGGCTGGCGCCACACCGATGCCACCATACTGGGCGCGATGGACGCGGATGGCCAGCATCCCCCCGAGATCCTGACCGAGTTGATTGCCTGTGCGCTGAACGGGTGCGATCTGGCCATCGCCAGCCGCTATGCGAAAGGCGGCCGTTGCGGCTGGAATCCTCTTCGTCGCCTCGCCTCGATGGTGGCCATCACCGCGGCCCGGCCGCTGCAATCAGACCGCCTCCGCGCACGCGACCCGCTCTCGGGGTTTTTCCTCGTGCGGCGTCGCTGCGTGGAGAACATTTCCTTTCAGACCTCCGGCTTCAAGCTTCTGCTCGAGATCCTGGTTCGCGGCCGCATCTCCGCCGTCGGGGAGGTCCCGTTCGCGTTTGGAAAGCGACGCTCCGGGCGGAGCAAACTGAGCATGCGCGTGGCATGGGATTACGCCCTGCTGCTGGCGCGCTTGTTCCGCGCAAAGTATGGCTCGATTCGCGTGGCCCAGCAGGCGCAGGGTGATTGATCCGCCCTCGGGGGCTTAAAGCCCCGCTGACTGGGGTGGCTTTATGTACGGGCTGAAGCCCGTACCGTTCCAAACGGATCTTTATGTAGGGGCTGAAGCTGGTAGCGTTCAAAGCAGATAAATGACTATCTGACAGACACCACTAGATTGGGGGCAGCAGCAGGCGCAAAAGCAGGAAAGCCCCAACGCCCGCGAAAAACACCAGCGCCATCCGAATTCCTGGCTCGCGGTTCACTTCGGGCACCAGATCGCTCGCGCCCACATACAGCGCCACGCCCGCCGAGAGCGGAAGCCCATATGCCAGCCAGTGCGGCGCCAACTGGATGACCAGAACTCCCGCCAGCGTGGCTACGGCCAGGACCACCGCGGAGGAAAACGCCGCCCTTCGGCTGCGCCCGCTGGCAAGCATCACCGAAGCCATCGTGAACCCTTCCGGCGCCTTGTGCAGAAAGACCGCCAGAAAGATCAGCCATCCCAGGGCGTTTGACACCACGAATCCCGACCCGATGGCAACCCCGTCGAACAGGGCATGGACGCTCAGGCCGCCCATCACCGAATAACCCGTGTGCGCCGAGACGAATTCCGCATGATGGGTTTCTTCGCCATAGTGAAAGTGGGCGATGATGGTGTGTTCCAGCAGGTGCACGATGCAGTACCCGGCCATGATAAGCACCGGGGCCACCCGCGGATTCATGCGCAGACTCTCGGGCGCCATCTCCACCACCGCCGTGGCCATCAGGAAGCCCGCGCCCAGCGCCACAAAATAACGCAGGTAGCGCTCCACGCCCCGCGCACGCACCAGCACCAACCCGCCCGCGACGTCGGCGAGCGCGGCGAGCAGGCCGAGCAGAACGGACAAAGTCAGCATGGCTAGCCGCTGTGCCGGATATGCATCACGTCCCCGTCCTGCACGATGTATTCCTTGCCTTCCAGGCGCAGAGTACCGCGGGAACGCGCCGCTGCTTCTGAGCCCGCAGCCAGCAGTTCATCCCAGCGAATGGTTTCGGCGCGGATGAAATGATGCTCGAGGTCAGTGTGAATGGCCCCGGCGGCATGTGGCGCCTTCGATCCGAGCGGCACCGTCCAGGCGCGGCACTCGTCTTCTCCGGCGGTAAAGAAACTGATGAGGCCCAGCAACTCGTAGCTCTTGCGAATGAGCCGTACCAGTCCGCTCTCGTGCAGCCCGTAGCTGGAAAGAAAATCGGCCGCTTCGGCGTCGTCCATCTCGGCCAGTTCGGCTTCCACTTTGCCGCACATGGCGGTGGCGGCGGCATTCGGCCGGTGGGCCACCTCGTCGAGTTTGTAGCGGCTCACCGCGCTTTCCAGGTCGGCGCCCAGCGTCCCGCTCTCGCCGATGTTAAGCGCATACAAGATCGGCTTTTGCGAAAGAAACATGAAGCCCTTGATGAGCTTCTTTTCTTCCGGCGTCATCTCCAGTTCCCGCAGAGGCTGCTCCTTTTCGAGCGCCTCCTTGGAACGCAAAAGAAGCGCCTGCTCGCGCTCCAGCTCGCCGGTGCGGCCCTTTTTCAAGTCCTTTTCGAGGCGCTCCAACCGCTTTTCGATCTGCGTGAGGTCGCTGATCATCATGTCGAATTCGACGCTCTTGATGTCGCGCAGCGGGTCGACGGGGCCGACATGCGGAATGGACTCGTCCTCGAACGCGCGCAGCACGTGGATCAGCGCGTCGTTGTTACGCAGGCTGGTGAGGAAGGCGGTTTCCTTCAGCGCCTCCTGTCCGATGGCGGCCACGTCGACGTATTCGACGCTGGCGAAGGTCGTCTTCTTGGGCGAGTACAGCGCGGAAAGCTTCTCCAGGCGCTCGTCGGGTACGCGCGCAACGCCGATATGCGCTTCGCGCGGATTCGAGTAGCCGCGCTCCTCGAGCTTGGCCTTGGTCAGAATTTTGAATAGCGATGTTTTGCCTACCTGGGGCAGGCCGATAATGCCGGTTCTCATGCACTTCCTATGGGCCTCGCGCATGCTTAAAAAGTGCATACGGGCCTTTACGATGATACAAGACAGGGCTGAGACGATCGGCGCGCAGGAGCTGCAAGGGCGCATCCGCACGGCGCGTTATTCTGACTTGCGTCGAACGAAGCGCAGCCCCGTCAGCGTGGGGGAGACCGCACACACCTTGGTGTCTACGATCCCCGCTGCCAGCGCGGTTGCGCGCACATCGTTTTCGGTGAGCGCATGGCCGCGCCCCTTGGGGTAGATGAACCAGATAGGCACGCGCCTCTGCAACGGCGTGGCGGCAGCGTGGAGTGCGGCGACGACTTCCGCCGGAGTATTGACGCGCGCAACGATTATCTCCGCATCTTCCTCGGCCACTGCATTTGCGGAGGCGAGCGCGGCGCGTAATGCGTCGTCATCCACCTTGCCGATTATGCGCACAATCGTATCCGCCGAGATGCCCAGCTTCTTTGCGAGATCGGGAGGGGGAGTCCTGAGCGCCCTGGCCCAGCGCTCCGCCGCCGCACTTCCGACCGCCAGAGAAAAGCGGTCAGTCCCGCATGCAAAGCGCAGCACGTCTCCGTCGGCCTGAATTTGTTTCAGCTCCGAGAGGGGAATTCGTCGCCGCAATGCGCCCCGCAGAATGAGATCCGGCGGCTCAATGAGCGCCTTTACCCGGCTGCGCACGCCGTTGCAGTCACACTCGCATTCGCCTTCCAGGCCCATCGTCAGGCTCCTCGGTGCATGCGCCAATCTAACTGAAGTCCGTCGCCCGACGCCGCGGTCCGGTGACGGGATGCGGATGAGTCTTTGACTCCGCCCGGCCCGCAGCGCGCCGAACTCCAGCACGGCGGGCAGAAAATACCGGCAAGAGGGTGAGCCATTATTGCCGAACGGTTTCAGCCCGCGCCACAAGGGCCACGGTCGCCAGTCCCAGCAGCAGGACAGCCTCTTCTACGCGCTCGCTCCAGACATGAAGCTGGTTGAAATGGATGCGGGAAGGATTGCCGATCTCGGCCGCATTCACGTCGCCGCCCGCGGCGATGCGATCACGTTCCATCGAAGGAATAATGCTGTATTGCGAGTAGCAGGTGCAGGCGATCATCAGCACCAGCCCAACCATGGGCGCAAGCACGGTTTTTGATTTGTAGATGCCCCAGGCCGGTGCCAGCGCCAGCAGCGCCAGCGCGATTGCCCCGGAGACCAGGCCCATGTTGTGAAGGATCCGAAGCAGCTGGCCGACGATGGTCCCGGCGGCGTGCGTGTCGGGCTGAAGCGTGCCGAATGTAATGGCCGCCACGATGGGAAAGAAAATTTCGGCGCCCATCCAGACGATGAGCGCGAGATACAGAAGCGTGCGGAGAACGATCTTCATGCGAAAAGTGGAAAGTGCTTGAACGGGAAAAGTGAAAGCCAGGCTGGACACACAGCCGGCAACACCGGCGGTTCCCGAGTCCAGCATAAACGCACAGGTCGGGTCACAGAACGAAAATTCGAACGCAGGTAGTGGGTTGGTTTGAATCCGCAGGAGGGAGACTAGGCCGCGTGCGTCTCTTCGTGTTCCGATTTGCGTTCAGATTCGGCTTGCTTGAGGACCGCGAATTCGGAAACCATGCGCATGACAGAGCCGCGAAGCCACTGGAGCTCCGAGTCGGAGAGATAAGTCGAGCCCTGGAGCTTCAGCAGGGAGGCGATGAGCGCCTTTTGGATATGTAAGGCGGACTGATTCATCGAGGAGGTAACTCGATGGCTGAGATGGCTTCATTCGGAAAAGGGTTGGTCGGACATCCGACATAATTTTCCCAGACGGGCATCCGAAGCGGAAGGGCTAAAGACTCGTGCCCGGTTTGCGGAAGCTCAAGCCCTTTGAGATCATCTATTTCGGCCAGCAGAGTTCATCCATTGCTGCACTATCGCGCGGGCGCGGGAAATCTTTCGGTTATCTCTCACGATGCCCCACGGTTTGCGCCGCGGGAACGAATAGGCCGCATGTTCGGTATCAGAACATCAGCTGGATCTCCAGTCCTTTGCCGGTATCGGGAATGAGCGCAGTCACTCGGTGGTATTCCGCGTCGTATGCAGTCGTCACCTGGGTTGCGCCGGAGCCCTGGAGCGAGGAAACGGTGGCCGCTGTGGCCGGCTTGGTGGCGCCGTAGACCTCGATCGAGAACAGCTTCCACCACGGAGCGAAACCCCCCTCCGGAGCCGCGATCGTCACGATGATTCCTTGTGCCGATAGGCGGCAGGTAAACTGCTGGCGCAGAAACTCGCCTTTGGAGAAGTCGTAGCTCACCCCGTCGTCCAGGTAGAGGCTCCCCTTGCAGTCCTTATTGAAGCCGGTGGGTGGATAGACGCGAAGGGTGAGGGGGCCTTCGGGCTTTTCATCCGTGCTCTGAACCAGAGGCTGTTCGGGAATGATTGCTCCGGCACGCACAAACACGGGCAGCGTGTCGAGGCTGCGCTGGATCCGAACCTCGGCCTGCTGCACCTGGGTGTTGTCGATCGCACGGCGTCCCGATGTCCCCTCTGCGCGTGCCCCGGACCAGTAGTTGTACCAACCCACGGGCGGCAGCGCGACGGAGAAGTTGTCCATCTCGTCAGGGTACGGGGCTTCCGCCACCAGCAGGTCGGACCCGAGCATGAAATTGTTGTCCACCGCCGGATCCACCAGCTGCTTTCCGGAGGCTTCTTCGGGGAACTCCAGGAACATGGGGCGCATGATGGGCAGTCCGGTGCGGCTCATCTCCTCGGCCGTCGTGTAGAGGTAGGGCAGGAGCCGGTAACGCTCTTCGATATAGCGCCGGCGAATGGTCAAATCTTCAGGGGTGCCGTTTTCCCAGGGTTCCTGCGAGCCGGTTCCGGCCGCGGTGTGGTCGCGATCGATGGGCTGGAACGCGCCCAGCTCGATCCAGCGCGTGAGCAGCTCCGGCTGGGGCGTGGCGGCGAACCCGCCCACATCCGCGCCGCTCATTGAGAAACCGCTCAGGCCCAGGTTAAGCAATTGTGGAATAGTTTGCCGCAAATGGAACCAGTTACTGGAGTTGTCCCCCGTCCAGGTGGCGGCATAGCGGTGCCCGCCGGCGTAGCTGGCGCGGGTCATTACAAACGGCCTGACGTTGGGCTCCAGTTTCCGCAAACCATCGAATGTGGAGCGCGTGTTCTGCATGCCAAGCAGGTTGTGAATCTCCAGGTGGCTCGCCGTTCGAGTTACAAAACCGGGCTCCTCGATGCGGTGCTGGGTGTCGTCAGGCATGGTTTTCGAGGGGACCTCGAAGAGGGCCGGTTCGTTCATGTCGTTCCAGAACCCGGCAATCCCCTTGGCGACGAAATCTCCGTAAAGCGTGCCGTACCATTCGCGCGTGACCTTGCGGGTGAAGTCGGGAAACACCGACTTGCCCGGCCATACCACGCCGACGAAATCCGAGCCGTCGGGATTCTTGATGAAGTGATCGCCGGCCTTGCCTTCGTCGTACGGCTTGTACCCGGAATTGGGAAGGTCGGCCACGTGCAGATCGGTGATGACCACGGTGTGCAGGTGCTGGGCCTTGAGGTCCTGGATCATCTGGTCGAAATGCGGAAACCGCTCTGGATCAACGGTGAACGGCCGGTTCTTTAACTGGTAATCGATGTCCAGCCAGATCACGTCCGCGGGGATGTGGTCGCTACGCAGACGGCTCGCGATGCGCCGAACCTCGGCTTCCGGGAAGTAGCTGTAACGGGATTGCTGGTAACCCAGCGACCATAACGGCGGCAGGGGAGTCTTGCCCACCAGCCAGGCCCAGGACTGGACCACGGCCTTCGGCTCAGGACCATAAAGAATGTAATAGTCCAGGGGGCCGCCCTCGGAACCGAAGGAGTAGGCGTCGCGATACTCCTTGTTGAAGTCGAAACTCGCCCGCCACGTGTTATCGAGGAAGATCCCCGCGCTCGCACCGCGGTGGAACGTGATGAAGAACGGGATCGACTTGTAGATCGGATCGGTCGACTCCTGCCAGCCGAACGCGTCTGTGTTCCAGTCGGTGAAGGCGTGATTGCGCCGGTCCAGCGGTCCCGGCTTATCGCCCAGGCCAAAGTAGTGTTCATCCTCGGGAGATTTGAAGTACACGCGATAGGAAGCCCCGTGATACTCGATTGGCCGTCCAGGAAACTCATCCACGATCACGCGACCCTGAAGATCGGTCACGGTCAGGCCAAACGGGTCTTTGTGGACGGCCACGTGCAGGCTGGCGGTTTTGAATCCCACCACGCTCGAACTGGATTCCGCGGTTACCGGCACGGAACTGGTTCGCGAAGCGGGAAGCACGGCCCAAGATGCATCTTCCGGAAGCTGCCCGGCCGGTCCCACGCGCACGCGCAGCACGTCGTCGCGCAGCGCGGTGATCTGCATCAGTGCGGAACCTGAGCGAATCTCGATTCCGTTGGCCGTGGGGTGGGAGGAGGTGACGCGGTCGAGCCGGACGAACGCCATCTTCGCCTGGCCATCGGCTGATCCCGGTAGCATTGCGGCGCTGAACAACAGAACTGCAAATACAGCAAGGCGGCTTTTTTCTGGCAAGGAACACCTCAATTTTGCCGTTGTCTCTGGCACAGGAAAGGATACCCGGCCAGTGGTGTTCCGGCGAACCGATGTAGTTATGCGGGCTTTCCGGGTGCAATTGCGTGTACGCGTTCGCGGACCCCGCTGACAAATGCTTCATCGTCCGCCGTCTCCGCCTTCAAAGAGGAAATATTGATTTCGACGTTGGCCAGCGCTCCCTGGATAGCCGCGCCGGCGAGCGCCGTGGCCGTGGTCAGGTCGGAGCTCATGTTCGGATTGGTAACGGGAACGAGCGTCGCAACAATCTGGGCGACTTCCGCGCCTTTCTCCGCTACTCCCAGGGGTACGCTGGTGGCTTCCCGCAGCGCGGAGTTGATGAACTGCGAGCCATCAGACGCTTCGCGCGCGGCGCGGTAGGCCTTCATCACGGTGTTATAGGACTCCGCATCGGCATCGATGGCTGACTTGAGCTCTTCGCGCAGGGTCGCGAGCCGGCCGATGGCCAGGTTGAGCACGTCAGTGTGCTGCAGGTAGGCCTTTTTGCCGCGCGACATGGAAGCCACCATGTGCGCCAGGGCCGCCGCCATGGCGCCTGCTGCCGCCGATGCGCTACCTCCGCCTGGGGTCGCGGTGGGCGCAGCCAGTTGCTCGATGAAGGGCTCGACGCCCGCGCGCAGTCCGCCAACTGCCATCTTGCCACCCATCACCGCTGCGAGCCGGTTCTCGAGAATAAGCGAGGAGTCGAAATTCTCCACCTGCAGGAACCACTCGGCGGCCTGCTCGAGCGCCAGTTTGGGAATCAGGCCTACAATCTCGCTGGACATCGGCATTACGCCGTAGCGCGCCGCTTCGCGCTTTACGAATTCGAAGACGCGGTGAATGGGAGTCTGCTCGAAGTCAGTAAGATTCATGGAGACCTGCGCCATTCCGCGCACCAGGAAACCCGACCCCTTCACATATCGCAGGCCGCCGGAAGAGAACCGTACGGCTTTGGCGATTTTCTTTGCGATCTCGACATCGGTGGTGTTCAAAAACACGTTGTAGGCAATGAGAAACTTGCGCGCACCCACCACCGTTGCTCCCGCGGTGGGATGCACGCGGGGCTCGCCGAAGTCGGGCTTGCGCGCGGCACTGCCGGCAATCTCGTCGCGAATGCCCTCGAACTGGCCGCGGCGGATGTTTTCCAGGTTCTGCCGCTCCGGCGAGGTCGCGGCAGCTTCGTACAAGTACACCGGAATCTGGTAACGCTGCGCGATTTCGGCTCCCGCGCGGCGCGCCATCGCGACGCAGTCTTCAATGGTTACACCCGTGATGGGAATAAAGGGGATCACGTCGGCAGCACCCATGCGAGGATGCGCGCCCTTATGCCGGGTGAGGTCGATCAACTCGGCAGCTTTGCCTACGCCCAGGATGGCCGCTTCCTGAATGGCATCGCGTTCGCCCACCAGCGTGATGACGCAGCGATTGTGGTCGGAGTCCATTTCGCGATCGAGCAGAAAGACTCCGGGAATTTTCATGGCCTCGACAATGGCGTCGACCTTGGCCGCATCCCGGCCTTCGGAAAAGTTGGGAACGCATTCCACGAGCGTATTGGGCATCGGCTTGAGGATACTGAGCGGGGTTGCGGCGCCGCAACCATGAATCCGGCTCGACGAGGCGGAATCGCCGGGGATTCAACGCCGGCTGCCTGGCCTCACGGAGGAATGGATGGGGAACCCCCGCGTATCATTCTTCTGTTGGACTGAATTCATGGAGGATCCATGAGCGTCGTAGAGGCACCCGTCATTCGCGCGCCGCGCGGGACCGGGTTGCGCTGCAAGGGCTGGCCGCAGGAAGCGGCATTGCGGTGCCTGATGAACAATCTCGATCCGGAGGTGGCCGAGCGGCCTGCGGACCTGGTGATCTATGGCGGGATGGGCCGCGCGGCACGCAACTGGGAATGCTTTCACGCCATCGTCCGCGAACTCGAGCAACTGGGCCCCGAAGAAACGCTGCTGGTGCAGTCGGGAAAACCGGTTGCCGTGTTTCCCACCCATGAGATGGCGCCGCGCGTCATCATCGCTAATTCCAACCTGGTGGGCAAGTGGGCCAACTGGGAGCATTTTTATGAACTCGACCGCAAGGGCCTGATGATGTACGGCCAGATGACCGCGGGGAGCTGGATCTATATCGGCACGCAGGGCATTCTGCAGGGCACATACCAGACGTTCGCGGCGTTGGCGGAGCGGCACTTCGGGGGATCGCTGGCGGGGAAACTCGTAGTCACGGGTGGGATGGGCGGCATGGGCGGCGCGCAACCGCTAGCCGTTACATTGAATGGCGGGGTGCTGCTGGCCGTGGATGTGGATCGCAGCCGCATCCAGCGCCGCGTCGATACGCGTTACTGCGACTCGATGACCGAAGACCTGGATGAGGCCCTGCGGTGGTGCGAAGCGGCGCGCCACGAAAAGCAGGCGTTATCTGTCGGCCTGGTGGGCAATTGCGCCGACGTGCTTCCGGAGCTTGTCCGTCGCGGCGTGCGGGTGGACGTGGTCACCGACCAGACCAGTGCGCACGATCCCCTGAACGGGTACGTTCCGCAAATGGATACGCTGCCTGAAGCGGCGCGTCGCAAGCGGCGCGACCTGCTGGCCGCCGCCGCGGAGCTGCGCAAGCACGACCCCGAAGAGTACGTGCGCCGCTCGACCGCATCGATGGTGGTGCATGTGAACGCCATGCTTGCCCTGCAAAAGGCGGGCGTGGTGGCGTTCGATTACGGCAATAACATCCGGCGGTTTGCCTTCGACGCGGGATGCGCGGATGCATTCCTGATTCCCGGTTTTGTGCCGGAGTACATCCGGCCCTTGTTCTGCACCGGCGCCGGTCCGTTCCGGTGGGTGGCTCTCTCGGGCGATCCAAAAGACATTGACCGCACCGACCAGCTGGCCCTCGAGCTGTTTCCCGACAATGAGATCCTCACGCGCTGGCTGCGGCTGGCGCGCGGCAAGTTTGCGTACCAGGGATTGCCGGCGCGCATCTGCTGGCTGGGGTATGGTGAGCGCGCGCGCATGGGTGAGGCTATGAATGAACTGGTGCGCAAGGGCGAGATCTCGGCGCCCGTCGCCATAGGCCGCGATCACCTCGACACTGGTTCCGTCGCCAGTCCGTATCGCGAGACGGAGAAAATGCTTGATGGATCGGATGCGGTGGCGGATTGGCCGCTGTTGAACTTCGCGCTCAACACTGCCTCGGGCGCCACGTGGGTGAGTTTCCACCACGGCGGGGGCGTGGGCATGGGCTATTCGCTGCACGCGGGGCAGGTGACTGTGGCCGATGGCACCGACAATGCGGCCCTTCGCCTTGCGCGCGTGCTCAATAACGATCCCGGGATTGGCGTGGCGCGCCATGCCGACGCCGGGTATGAGCTGGCGCAGCGGACGGCGCGCGAGCGGGGGATTCATATCCCGATGGCAGGGAAGCAGGCGTGACGGAATCAACTGCCATTGTCAATATCGGGCAGCTTGTGACGCTCTCCGGTCCGGAGCGCGCGCGCGCCGGAGCGGAGCTTCGCGAAGTCGGCATCCTTGCCGATGCGGCATTGCTGATCGAAGGCGACCGCATTGCGGCGGTGGGGAGTTATGCGGAGCTTCGTTCGCGTATCGACATTGATACCACGGTGGTGGATGCTGAAGGGCGAAGCGTGACTCCAGGCTTCGTGGATGCGCATACGCATCTCGTCTTTGCAGGGAATCGCGCGGATGAATTCGAGAGGCGCGTCGCCGGAGCCACCTACCAGGAGATCGCGGCCGGCGGCGGAGGCATTCTGCGCACCGTCAAGCTGACGCGCTCGGCCAGCGAGGAAGAATTGCTAGCCTGCGCGCGGCGTCATCGCGACTGGATGCTTCGGGCCGGGACGACCACGCTCGAAGCAAAGTCGGGATACGGCCTGGACCGCGACACGGAACTGAAGATGCTGCGTGTGCTGCGCCGCCTGGATGAAGAAGGACCGGTGCGCATTGTGCCGACGCTGTTGGCTGCCCACACGGTTCCACCCGTATTTGCCGGCTGCCGTAGTGAATATGTGCGCTGGATCGCGTACGAACTGATTCCGGAAGTAGTCACTGCAGGACTGGCGCGCTACTGCGATGCATTCTGCGACGACCACGCATTCACGGTGGAAGAAGCGGGCACCGTGCTGCGAGCGGCAAAGCAGCACGGACTTGGCATTCGCGTTCACGCCGAGCAGTTCCGACCGGGCACGGGCGCGGCACTTGCCGCCGAACTGGGCGCCGCGACTGCCGACCACCTGGAGACCGCGACTGACGAGACTCTGATGCAACTTCGCGATGCGGGCGTTCAGCCCGTTCTGCTGCCGGGCTCGGTGTTTGCGCTCGGCCGTAACCAATATCCGCCCGCGCGCCGCATGGTTGAACTGGGACTCGCCATTGTGCTGGCCACGGACTTTAATCCCGGCTCGTCGCCGGTGCCCTCCATGCCTTTCATGCTCTCGCTGGCCTGCCTCCAGATGGGCCTCTCGGCTGCCGAAGCGCTGTCGGCGGCGACCATCAATGCCGCCTGGAGCCTGGGATTGGGACACGAGGCAGGATCGCTCGAAACGAACAAAAAAGCGGATTTCCTGATTCACGAATTTGCCGATTATCGCGAACTGGCGTACTACGTCGCAGCGCCCTTGCGGCCGCGCGTATTCATTGCCGGCAGGGAATTCACGTAAGCTGCGCCGGCCGTTCGGTCAGCTTTCGGCCCTTGTAGCGGGCAATCAACAGAAGCACGAACCCGATGCCGATCATGATGGCCGTTCCACCCACGATTTTGATCACTGCCATTACTTTGTGGGGCTCGTCTTCGGCCGGAAACACGGAAAGAAAAATAGTGAGGCTGGTGCTGACCAGGCCTATGGACGCGAGCGCGATAGCCACAGGTTTTCCCCCCGGCACGCGACGCACTTCCGGACCAGCGGGTTGGCGTTGCAGACGGATCATGGCGGCAAACATGAACAGGTAGGGCAGGAAATAGCAGATGATGGCCATGCTGACGAGGACATCGTATGCGCCGCGCACGGTGGTGCCGGCCTGCCCGAGGACAGCCACGACAGTGCCCGCCAATCCATACGAAACGATCGCCACCCAGGGCGTGCGATAGCGCGGATGGACCCATGCGAACGGTTGAGGAAGGTAGTGATCGATGCCGGCGACAAAGGGCAGGCGCGAGGTGGAGGAGAGATATGCGGCCGCGCCTCCCACAGAATTCAGGCCAACCAGCAGCGCTACCGGCGCCAGGAGCCACTCGACACCGAGCCGCATGGTAAGCATGTGGATGCCGTTCACGAACCCGTCGGGACCGCCGACGGCGTCGCTGGGAAGCGCAATCAGCAGGGCGGTCGTTCCGCCAATATAGCTGATCGCCAGGATGCTGCCGCCGATAAGAATTGCCCAGGGAATGACACGGCGTGGATTCTGGATTTCGTCTCCCATGGCCGACCCGGCTTCGACTCCGCCGAATGCAAAGAAGACACTCGACCAGAAGATGGCGTTGCCCAACGACCAGTGAGGAATGAGGTTCGATGCTGTGAAATGCGTGGCCGGTCCGAAGCGCGCATATGATTCGGCAGCAAGCAGGAGAAGCACGATAAGCGGAAGGATGGCGCCGAGGGAGGTGAAGTTGTTGAGCCACTTGCCCACATTGACGCCGCGAATATTGAGCAGGGTGATCACTGCCAGCCAGGTGACCGAGAACGCCAGGAAGTAAAGCGAGTTCGAGGCCAGTGCACGGCCACGCGGGCCGAAAGCAAACAAAGTGGATGCCGCGCCGAAGTAGAGCACACCGGAGAAATAAGGCAGGTTGCTCATCCAGTAGGCCCATGCGGCCATGAAGCCGGAGCCGTGGCCGAACGCTTCCCGCGTCCACACGTAGAGCCCGCCCTCTTCAGGATGGCGCGATGAGAGCTCCATTACGGTTGCCGCGAGGGGAATGAAGAAGCCGGCCAGGGCCGCGATCCAGACAACCAGAATGCTTGGGCCGGCGGCCGCGGCGCTCGCGGTCCAGCGCACGCTGAGGCCGCTGACGACGTAGAAGAGGACGAGATCGCGAAAGCGAATGCCGCGTTTGAGGGTGGCGGCGGCCATGTACGGCGCAGCATAGCAGAGAGGCGCGGGGGAGAGAAGCTAATTCTCGCCCAGGTCCTTCAGCACTGCTATGGCGGCATTGCGGCCGTTGGCGCCGATGACACTGCCGCCGGGATGGGTGCATGCGCCGCACAGGTAGAAGCCGGGCATGGGCGTGCGTGCCGTCAGGCGCTTGTCCCACATGTAGGCGGGCAGGCATTCGCCCTGGAAAATGTGTCCGCCGGTGAGCCCGACCTTCTTTTCGATGTCGGGCGGCCCGAGCACCTGCGCATCGATCACGGCCGTATCGATATTCGAACAGAAGCGGACGAGGGAATCGAGCGCCAGCCTGCGTACCTCGTCGCGGCGCGAGTCCCAGTCGCCCTGCGCGAACATATACGGCACGTATTGCGCGAATACGCTCATGGTGTGCGTGCCTGCGGGTGCGACCGAAGAATCGTGCACGCTCTGGAAATAGAGCTCGCACCAGAGATGTTCCGGCAGCTCTCCGCGCCGCGCGGAGGCAAAGGCGGCCTTCCACTCTTCTTTACTGAGCGGCGCGTTGATCTGTCCGTAGTGGTGCGGCTGGTCGGTCCCCGGACGCGCGATGAAGTTGGGCAGCTCGCGCAGGTGAACGTTGAGCTTTACCGTGCATCCTTCGATGGGCACCTGCGTGACGCGCGCTCGCCACGAGAGATCGGCTGCATCGCCCAGCAACTCCAATGCCTTGCGGGGATCGGCGTTGCATACGATGGTGGGCGCGTTCATTCGCTCGCCGCCCTCCAGGCACACTCCCTCGCCGGGAATGATCTGGGCAACGGGCACACCCGAGATTACGGTCGCGCCCGCATCGCGCGCGGCGTCACAGAAGTAAAACGACACCATACCCATTCCGCCGCGAACGTAGCCCCACATGCCCGGCATGCCGCCGAGACGCCCCGATGCGTGATGAAACCGAATCGATGCCGTACCTTTGTCAAACGGGCTGGCATTGGTGCCGATCACGCCCTGACCGAGATAGGCCGCCTGGAGCCGCTCGTCTTCGAGATAGCGCTCCACGAACTCGGCCATCGACCATTCGAATAGAAGGGCTCGCGCGTCTTCATCATTGCCGAGCCGCTCCTCAATGTCTTCCCTGGTCGGCGCCTCATTCAGCCAAAGATCACTTGCGTCTGGCGGCCGGAGGGCATCGCGCAAGCGCCGGATCACGTCCGACATTTCGCGCCAGCCTTCTACATCGCCGGGACACAGCGCCTCCACTTCCGCGGCGCAGCGATCATCATCGTCCCACAGTTGCACGCTGGAGCCGTCAAGAAAGGGAACAAACAACCCGTTTACCGCGGGAGTCCACGTAAATCCGCGCCGGGGGAGATCAAGCTCTTCGATTACGACCGGATGCAGCAGGCCGGCCAGATAGGCGCACGGCGACATGCGCACACCCGGAAAGGGTTCTTCAATGGTGCAGGCCCCGCCAACGCGCGTGCGGCTCTCGATCACCAGTACGCGCTGTCCGGCACGCGCCAGGTAGGCTGCACACGCCAGGCCATTATGTCCCGCGCCCACGATAATTACGTCCCAGGTGCGCGCCGACAATTCGCGAATGGAAACGGGAAGACCGATCTCACCCAGGACCGAAGCGGTTGGCGAACTCATGCTGTCTAAAGTAACACTGGCAATGCGGGTGAGAGAGCGGGAACGCCATGCAGGCTCAGCTCCCAACCTGGCGGACAAAATACTTCCGCAGAGGCAGGGCGCCAGGGCTACGCGTTCTCCCACCGAGTTTGCAGAGAAACGCGGACACGGTGAGCACAGACGGGTATTTTCCGGTTCTTGGTGCCTAGCCTTTTTTACACTGCTGCAAGATGCCGATGCACCAGCGCCGCATCGGGTTTGGCTTGCAGGTAGTCGTCGACGGCGGCAGCGGCTTTGCGGCCTTCAGAGATGGCCCACACCACCAGCGATTGTCCCCGACGCATGTCGCCCGCGGCGAATATGCCGTCCACCGAGGATTTGAAATCGGTGGCGGCCACGTTTCCGCGAGCATCGAGCGCCACACCCAACTGCTCCAGCATCCCGTTACGCACCGGCCCGAGAAAGCCCATGGCCAGCAGTACCAGATCCACGTCCATGGTGAATTCCGTTCCGGAAATCGGTTCGAACTTCGGCGGTGGCCCCACGCGAACGGCATGCAACTGCTTTACATTGCCGTGCTCGTCGCCGGTGAACCGGATGCTGTTGATCGCCCAGTCGCGGACTCCTCCCTCTTCGTGGGCGCCCTCGATGCGCAATTGCAGCGGCCATAGTGGCCACGGCGTGGAGGCGGCGCGCGTCTCCGGCGGCTTGGGCATGATTTCAAACTGGTGTACGCTCAGCGGCTTCTGACGATGCGCGGTGCCCAGGCAGTCGGCCCCGGTATCACCGCCGCCGATAATCAGGACGCGCTTGCCCTGGGCGGTAATCGCTATGCGGGGATCGATGGTGTCGCCTTCGTTGCGCCGATTCTGCTGCGGCAGGTAATCCATGGCGAAATGAATGCCCTTGAGCTCGCGGCCCTCGATCTTAAGGTCGCGCGGCGCTTCCGCGCCGCCGGCCAGCAGGATGGCATCGTAATGGCCGGTGAGCGTGTCCACGGGGATATTGACGCCCACGTGCGCGTTGGTCAAAAACGTCACGCCTTCGGCGCGCATCTGTTTCAGGCGCCGGTCGATGACATGTTTCTCGAGCTTGAAATTGGGAATTCCATAGCGAAGCAGGCCGCCGATGCGATCGTTCTTCTCGTAGACGGTGACGGAATGGCCGGCACGGCGAAGCTGCTGTGCGGCAGCCAGCCCCGCAGGACCGCTGCCCACTACCGCGACACGCTTGCCGGTGTTATGCTCGGGCGGTTCCGGCTGGATCCAGCCCTCTTCCCAGGCGCGCTCCACGATGCTCTTCTCGATGACCTTGATGGATACTGCGGGCTGATCGATACCGAGCACGCACGCCGCCTCGCAGGGCGCGGGGCAGATGCGGCCCGTGAACTCGGGAAAATTGTTCGTCGCATGCAGGCGGCGAATGGCGCGCTCCCACCGGTTGTTGTAAACCAGGTCGTTCCAGTCGGGGATGATGTTACTCACCGGGCATCCGGTGTGGCAGAAAGGCACGCCGCAATCCATGCAGCGAGCCGCCTGGTCGCGCTGCTTTTCGACTGGAAATGGCTGGTAGATTTCGAACCAGTCGTTGACTCGCTCCTCAACGGGGCGGCGAGTCGGTTGTTCGCGATTGATTTCAAGGAAGCCGGTGACCTTACCCATGTTTTACCTCTGTTGCGGCGGTGGCCGATGCGCCTACCAGAGCCGACGCAGTGTTTGAATCGTCCTTCTCCGACCGGGCTACCCCGAGCACGCGCTTGAACTCGTGGGGGAACACCTTGATGAAGCGGGCCTGCGCTTCGGACCAGTTCTCCAGGACCCACGCGGCGCGTGGGCTTCCGGTATAGTCGCGGTGGCGCTCCAGCAATCCGCGAACCAGCGTTACATCCTCATCGCTTTCCAGCGGATCAAGATCGACGCTGGCCAGGTTGCAGCGGCGCGTTCGGAAATCGCCCACGTCGTCGTAGACGTACGCGACGCCTCCGCTCATGCCCGCGGCGAAGTTTCGGCCGGTTAATCCAATCACAACCACGGTGCCGTTGGTCATGTATTCGCAGCCGTGGTCTCCCACGCCTTCCACCACCGCCGTAGCGCCGGAGTTGCGAACGGCAAAACGCTCGCCGGCGATGCCGTTGAGGAACACCTCGCCGGAGGTCGCGCCGTACAGAACCACGTTACCCACCAGGATGCTCTCCTCCGGCAGGAAGCTCGATGTCTTCGGCGGGTACGCGATGATGCGCCCGCCGGAGAGGCCCTTGCCCAGGTAGTCGTTGGAATCGCCTTCGAGTTCCAGCGTCAGGCCCTGCGGTACAAACGCGCCAAAACTCTGCCCCGCGGAGCCGCCGAGCTTGAAGTGTATGGTTCCATCGGGCAAGCCGGCCGAGCCGTACCGGCGTGCGATCTCGCCGCCCAGCATGGCGCCCACGGTGCGATGCACGTTGCGAATGGAGAAGCGCGCCCTGACGGGCTGTTGCGATTCCAGCGCGGGTTTGGCATGGGCAATCAGCGCATGATCGAGCGCCTGGTCGAGGCCGTGGTCCTGGTTCTTGATGCGCCGCCGCGCTACGCGCGAGGGCACTTCGGGCGAATAGAGAATCGACGAGAGATCAATCCCCTTGGCTTTCCAATGAGCGTCCGCCAGCCGGGGATCGAGTTTGTCCACGCGGCCGACCATTTCGTCTACGGTACGGAAGCCCAGCCTGGCCATGTGCTGCCGCATCTGCTCCGCAATGAAGAAGAAGAAATTGATCACGTGCTCGGGCTGGCCGGTGAAGCGTGCGCGCAAAACCGGGTCCTGCGTGGCGATGCCCACCGAGCAGGTGTTCAGGTGGCACTTGCGCATCATGATGCAGCCCAGGGAGACGAGGGGCGCGGTGGCGAAGCCGAATTCTTCGGCGCCCAGCAGCGCTGCGATCACCACGTCACGGCCGGTCTGCAGCTTGCCGTCGGTTTGCACGCGGATCCGGCTGCGCAGATCGTTCAGCAGCAGAACCTGTTGCGTTTCCGCCAGTCCCAGTTCCCACGGTAATCCGGCATGCTTGATGGAACTGAGCGGGGAAGCGCCGGTCCCCCCGCTATCGCCGGAGATGAGGACCACGTCGGCGTGGGCCTTCGATACACCCGCGGCCACTGTGCCCACGCCGGCTTCGGCCACCAGCTTTACTGCGATGCGCGCTTGCGGGTTCACATTCTTCAGGTCGTAAATAAGTTGCGCGAGATCCTCGATGGAGTAGATGTCGTGATGCGGCGGCGGCGAGATCAGGCCTACGCCCGGAATCGAGTGCCGGGTCCTGGCGATGACCTCATCGACCTTGTGGCCGGGCAACTGGCCGCCTTCGCCGGGCTTTGCCCCCTGCGCCATCTTGATCTGCAACTCGTCCGCATTGACGAGGTAGTTGGTGGTCACGCCGAAGCGGCCGCTGGCCACCTGCTTAACCGCGCTGCGCCGCCAGTCCCCGTTGGGATCGCGCTTGAAACGCTCTTCGTCCTCGCCGCCTTCGCCGGTGTTCGACATGCCGCCCAGCCGGTTCATGGCGATGGCGAGGGTCTCGTGCGCCTCCTTGCTGATGGAACCGAAGCTCATCGCTCCGGTGGTGAAGCGTTTCACGATCTCTTTGGCGGGCTCCACTTCCTCGAGCGGAATTGGCTTTTCGGCGTACTTCAATTGCAGCAGGCCGCGCAGCGTGCACAGGTTGCGGCTTTGATCGTCGATCAGATCGGTGAATTCCTGGAAGGTGCCGAAGCTGTTCTGCCGCACCGCATGCTGGAGCTTGCTTATAGTCTGCGGATTCAGCAGGTGATACTCGCCACCCTCGCGATACTGGTAATGGCCGCCGACCACCAGCTCGGTTTCCGAATCCGTGAGTGGCTGGAATGCGTAGCCGTGCTTCAACTGCGCTTCGCGCGCGAGCACTTCGAGCCCTACGCCCTCCACGCGCGAGGTGGTGCCGGGAAAATAGGCGTCCACCAGCGACTGATTCAGTCCCACAGCTTCGAACACCTGCGCGCCGCGATAGCTCTGCAGGGTGCTGATGCCCATTTTCGAGAATGTCTTCAGAAGGGCCTTGTTGATGGCCTTGATGTAGTTCTTTTCGGCATGATTCGCGGTTACGTTGTGGGGCAGCAGCCCGCGGCGCTTCATGTCGTGCACCGTCTCGATGGCGAGGTACGGATTGATGGCGCTGGCGCCGTAACCGATGAGCAGGGCGAAGTGCATCACTTCGCGCGGCTCGCCGCTCTCGATGATGAGCGCGACCTGGGTGCGGGTCTTCTCGCGGACCAGGCGGTTGTGCACGGCGGCCATGGCCAGCAGGCTGGGAATGGGAGCGTAAGTGGAATCGACGCCCCGATCGGAGAGGATGAGCAGCGAATACCCCGAGTTCACCGCCAGCGAGGCGCGCGAGCCCAGGTCATCCAGCGCATGCTTCAGCCCGGCTTCGCCGTCTTCCGCGCGGAAGAGCGCCGGCAGGGTGGTCGCGAGCAGGTCGCCCGATGAAATACGGCGCAGCTTTTCGAGGTCGCGATTGCTCAGGATGGGATGTTGGAGCTTGAGCGTGTGGCAGTTCTCGGGCGCTTCGTCAAGTATGTTGCGCTCGGTGCCGATGTAGCTGATGAGCGACATCACCAGTTCTTCGCGGATGGGATCGATGGGGGGATTGGTCACCTGCGCGAAGAGCTGCTTGAAATAGTTGAACAGCGGCTGGGGCCGGTCGGAAAGGCACGCCAAGGGTGTGTCGGTTCCCATGGAGCCCACCGGCTCCTGCCCGGTTGCCCCCATGGGCGCCAGCAGGATCCGCAGGTCTTCCTCGCTGTAGCCGTAGGCACGTTGGCGGCGCAGCAGTGTCTCGGGGTTGGATGCGATCACCCGCGAGGGTTCGGGCAACTGCTCCAGGGTCACCTGCTGCTGTTGCAGCCATTCGCCGTATGGTTGGCGCGCCGCGAGCTCTTTCTTGATCTCGGCATCGGAGATGATGCGCTTCTGCACCGTGTCGACGAGGAACATGCGGCCGGGCTGCAGGCGGCCCTTCTTGCGAATATCCTGCGGAGGCACGTCGAGCACGCCGGCCTCAGATGCCAGGACTACCAGGTCGTCCTTGGTCACGATGTAGCGGCCGGGGCGCAGGCCGTTGCGATCCAGCGTCGCGCCAATTACGCGGCCGTCAGTGAAGGCGATGGCCGCGGGTCCGTCCCACGGCTCCATGAGCGAGGCATGGTACTCGTAAAAGGCGCGCTTGTCCTCGTCCATGTCGGGATTGCCGGCCCATGCTTCGGGAATGAGCATCGCCATCACGTGGGGCAGCGAACGCCCCGACTGATAGAGGAACTCTACCGCGTTATCCAGCGATCCGGAGTCGCTGCCGCCCGGTGTGATCACGGGGAAGAGCTGGTCGATCTCCTCGACGAAAAAGGGGCTGTGGAGTACGCCCTGGCGGGCGTTCATCCAGCTGACGTTGCCCCGGATGGTATTGATTTCGCCGTTATGGGCAACGTAACGGTAGGGGTGCGCCAGGCGCCAGCTGGGAAAGGTGTTGGTGGAAAAGCGCTGGTGAATCAGGGCCAGCGCGCTGGTGACCAGCGGATTCGCCAACTCGGCATAGAACTTCTCGATCTGGGGGGCCAGCATCAGGCCCTTGTAGATGATGGTGCGACACGAAAACGAGGGGATATAGAAGAACTCCTCGGTGCCCTCGATGTCCGACGCGGCAATCTCGTTCTCGATCCGGCGGCGCACCTTGTACAGCAGACGCTCGAAACTCTCTTCGTCCAGCCCGTCAGGCCGGCCCACGAAGAACTGCTCGATGTAAGGCTGGGTGGCGCGGGCTTCGCGGCCGATGGCGTCGCCGTTCACCGGGGTGTCGCGCCATCCGATCACCTTCAGGCCTTCGGTGGCGGAGATGCGCTCGAACACGCCCTCGCATTGCAGGCGGCTGTGCTTGTCGACCGGCAGGAAGCACATGGCTACGCCGTAGGCGCCTTCGGCCGGCAACTGCATGCCCAGCTCGCCGCACTCACGCGCGAAAAAGACATGCGGAATCTGGATCAGGATTCCCGCCCCGTCACCGGTCTCAGGATCGCAACCGGACGCCCCCCGATGAGTCAGGTTCAGCAGGACCTCAAGGCCCTTTTTGATGATGTCGTGGCTTTTTTCTCCGCGGATGCTGGCCACCAGGCCCATGCCACAGGCGTCATGCTCATGTTGCGGATGGTAGAGCCCCTGGGCGTCAGGGACACGACGAGTGAGGTCCGATCCTGGCATGTTGTTTCCTTCGTTGCGAGTAAGATTCGACGGCGAGCAAACCACGCTGCCGGATGAAGTTAGAGCTTGTTCCACAGTTCTCGGGCTGACTGGCCGAGACTTGCCTGACCGGTCGGCGCGAGGCAGGATGTGAGCCCGCGCCACCGTGTGAAGAGAGTGCGGAACTCCTTAGAATAACCGAAAATTATTTGTCTATCGCAAAAATGTGTGATGAGGAGGAGACGAGGCGAAGATTACGTCGTGCCGAAGAGCTGAATCATTGCTAAGAAGCCACTTAGGCGCCACTGGCAGATGGAAGGATTCAAACGGAATTCCTCGCGGGCTGGAGAGGGGACCTGAGGAAAATGGGATCAAATTCAAACCCGGGCTGCGCAGGGCCGGCGCGTCTAGTGGCCGGTTGCAAAGAATTCATGACCTGCATTGGTCGAAAGGAACCGCAGTCATTCATGACGCCTTGCGGCACCCGCCACGGACGTGTCTTCGTGTCCGGGGGGTTTAAGCCGGAGCCCGGGTGAGACTACCTGGAGGAGGAGAATCGCCAGGAGGAGTACCGGGAGTTCCCTAAAGGCGGCAGATCAGCAACTCTCGTTCATAAATCATTTCCGGCGGCAGATGATCATGCAGATCGATGAACAGGCCTTCATGGGCGATCACTTCTTCGCGCCATGCCTTGCGGTCCACTTCCATGAGCTTTTCGAAAATCTCGCGGGAGAAGTCCAGGCCCGACCAGTCGATGTCGTCGTAGCGAGGCACCCAGCCGATGGGTGTTTCGCGCCCGTGGGTCTGGCCCTGCACGCGGTCCACAATCCACCGCAGTACGCGCATGTTCTGGTTGAATCCCGGCCACAGGAATTTACCGTTTTCGTCTTTGCGGAACCAGTTGACGTGGAATACGCGGGGCGTCACGTCCAGGCCCCGCTGCATCTTGAGCCAGTGGCGGATGTAGTCCCCCATATGGTAGCCGCAGAAGGGCAGCATGGCCATGGGATCGCGACGAACCTTGCCGATTGCGCCGGTTTGCGCGGCCGTGGTCTCCGAGCCCATGGTGGCCCCGATGTACACGCCGCTCGACCAGTTGAATGCCTGGTAGACCAGCGGCAGAGTGGTGGAACGGCGCCCTCCGAAAATGATGGCGCTGATGGGCACGCCGTCGGGCGCTTCCCAGTCCGGATCGATGCTGGGGCACTGGGAGGCGGGTGCGGTAAACCGTCCGTTGGGATGGGCGGCGGGACGACCGGTCTTTTTGCCGATCTCCGGGGTCCACTTATCGCCGCGCCAATCCAGGCACTCGGCGGGGGGATCGTCGGTCATGCCCTCCCACCAAACGCCCCCATCGGGTGTCAGGGCCACGTTGGTAAAAATTGAGTTGCGCGAAAGCGTGGCCATGGCCGTGGGGTTGGTCTTCTGGCTGGTTCCCGTGGCCACCCCGAAGAAGCCGGCCTCGGGGTTGATGGCACGGAGAGCGCCTTTGGCGTCGGGATGGAGCCACGCGATATCGTCGCCCACGGTGGTCACCTTCCAGCCGCGCATGGACTTGGGCGGAATCATCATGGCAAAGTTGGTTTTGCCGCATGCCGACGGGAAGGCCGCCGCCACGTAGGTCTTCTCGCCTTCGGGATTCTCCACGCCCAGGATGAGCATGTGCTCCGCCATCCAGCCTTCGTCGCGAGCGATGTTGGACGCGATGCGCAGTGCGAAGCACTTCTTGCTCAGCAGGGCATTGCCGCCGTACCCTGACCCGTAGGACCAGATCTCGCGCGTTTCCGGGAAGTGCACGATGTACTTGGTCTCGTTGCACGGCCAGGGCACGTCCTGCTCGCCTTCCTTGAGCGGCATGCCCACGGTGTGCATGCAGGGCACCACTCGCTTCACGTCCTCGTCAATTTCGGCAAATACCGGCTCCCCGATCCGCGCCATGATCCTCATGCTCACCACGACGTAAGGAGAATCCGTGAGCTGGACGCCGATCCCCGACATGGGCGAACCGACCGGCCCCATGCTGAACGGCAGCACGTACATTGTGCGTCCGCGCATGGAGCCGCGAAAAAGCTGTTTGAGGCGGGCGCGCATCACGTAGGGGTTTTCCCAGTTATTGGTAGGGCCGGCGGCATCCTTCGAGAGCGAGCAAATGAATGTCCGGTCCTCCACGCGCGCCACGTCGTTGGGAGCCGAGCGCGCGTAAAAGCACCCTGGCCAGCGCTCCTCGTTCAACCGGATAAACGTCCCTGACTTCACCATTACATCGCAGAGGTAGTCGTACTCGGCCTTTGAGCCGTCGACCCAGTGAATGGAATCGGGCCGGCACAAATCTGCCATCTTCTCAACCCAGCGAATCAGATGTTTATTGGTGGTTAGTACTTTGCTACCGGGCTGGCGCTCGACTGCTTGACTGGATGATTTCATTTTGGAACGATCTTGCTCCTATACCACATTCTAACTTTACGGAAAGAGGTGCGGTGGATGACAATGTTCGCCGGCGGATGCAGTGGCCCGATTTGGACCTCTATGATGCGGCTGCGAGGGGTTTCCGGCGCCTGCGCCGCGCGTTCCGGCTTAAACCAAAGGCAACTTTGCGGTAAGAACTGAGTACTAAGAGCTTAAGAGTTGTGACTTAAGAACCGCGAACCAAAGAACTGCAGAGCGAGGTGAAAGATGCGGAACCGCGCGAACCAGCATGCCCCTCATATCCTGATCACCGGGGGGGCCGGATTTGTGGGCGCCAACCTCGCCGCTCATCTTCTGTCCCACACGGATGCCGTCATCACCATTTTCGACAACCTTTCGCGCCGCGGCGTGGAACTGAACCTGGCGTGGCTCAAAACGCTGGATGCGTCGCGGCGCCTGCGGTTCGTCCGCGGCGACGTTCGAAACGCGGACCGCATCGCCGAGGCGGCCCGTACCGCCGATGAAATTTACCATTTCGCAGCGCCCTCCGCCGGGCCGGACCTGCTCCTTCAACCCAAGCTGGACTTCGACGTCAACGTGACCGGGACCGTAAATGTGCTGGAGGCAGCGCGCCGCTCGGGCCGTTCGCCCATCGTGCTGTTCGCGTCCACCGGCAAGGTGTACGGCGCCCTCGACTCCATCTCGCTCAAGGGGGAAGCCACCCGCCTGGAACCCGCGGCGCCGGGTTTCCGCGGGGTGAGCGAGGCAATGCCGATCGATTCCCATTGTGCCTACTCCTGTACCAAGAGCGTGGCCGACCAGTATGTGCGCGATTACGCGCGCCTCTACAACCTGCCCACGGTGGTGTTTCGCATGGGATGCATCGCCGGTCCGGGACAGTTCGGCAACCAGGGCCAGGGCTGGGTGGCGCACTTTGTTTACTCCGTTCTTGCCGGCCGGCCTGTGACTGTATACGGCGACGGCCTCCAGGTGCGCGATGTTCTCCACGTCTCCGACCTGATCAGCGCGGTAAATGCCGCCCGCGCGTACATCCCGGTGGTCGCGGGCAAAGCATTCAATATCGGCGGGGGCATGACACGTTCTGTATCCGTGAACGAGATGATTATGCTCATCGAACAGATCTGCCATAAAGAGGTACGGAGCGGATCCGAGCCGGCCCGGCCGGGCGATCAACTCTTCTTTGTCTCCGATAACACCCGCTTCACCAACCAGACCGGCTGGACGCCGCGCCGGACTCTAGAGCACACGGTGCGCGACATCGCCGCGTTCTGGCACGCGAATCGCACCTACGTCATGCGCCCGGCCGAAGCCGCCAGGAGAAGGTCAATTGCTGCATAAAGCAGGGGCCGCATAGGGTCGGGGCTGAAACCCGGTGCGCACTGGACGCGGAACCTGCATATCCCACCTTCGCCGATGTGTTTGTCGTTCGTCGGCTAAGGTGGGATAACACGGACTCTACGAACACTGAATTGTGAACGGACCCCTCATGCCGCCGTTGCCCACGGATCGATCACAATTTTCGTGACGTGGTCTTTCTTGTCGCGCCATACTTTGTACATCTCCGGCGCCTGCTCCAGGGTGATGCGGTGGGAGATGATGCTGCTGGGATCGAGCTTGCCCTGTTCGATCTTCTCCAGCAGCGGCTTCATGTACTTGTGCATGTGGGTCTGGCCCATCTTCATGATGATGCCTTTGCCGAACGCGGCGCCGAAAGGTACTTTGTCCAGAAAGCCGCCATACACGCCGGGGATAGAGAGCGTTCCGCCTTTGCGCACGGCCAGGATCGCCTGGCGCAGAACGGTGGGCCGGTCGGTCTCGAGCATCAGGGCGGTCTTCAACTTATCGTAGAGGCCCTGCAAGTCGGCGGAGTGCGCCTCCAGGCCGACCGCGTCGATGCACTTGTCGGGACCGATGCCGCCGGTCAGGTCCTTGACTGCGGTCAGAACGCTCACGTCTTCGTCGCTGTAGTCCACGGTGATGGCGCCTATGCCGCGCGCCATGGCCAGGCGCTCGGGCAGACGGTCGATGGCGATTACTCGCGCCGCGCCGAGCATGAAGGCGCTGGCAATCGCGAATTGCCCGACCGGCCCGCAGCCCCATACCGCCACGGTGTCTCCCTCTTCGATGTCGGCGTTCTCGGCGGCCATGTAGCCGGTGGGGAAGATGTCGGAGAGGAACAGTACCTTTTCATCCGGCAGGTCGCTCTCAATTTTCAGCGGCCCCACGTTGGCGAAGGGCACGCGTACGTACTGCGCCTGCCCGCCGGCGTATCCGCCCATCATGTGCGAGTAGCCGAACAATCCCGAACCCGAGTAGCCATAAAGGGCTTCCACGATGTGGGCATTAGGATTGGTGTTGTCGCAACACGACCAGAGCTGCTTCTGGCAGAACAGGCACTTGCCGCAGGCGATGGTGAAGGGAACCACCACGCGGTCGCCGCGCTGGAGATTCGTAACTCCCTTGCCGGTCTCCTCGACGATGCCCATAAATTCATGGCCGAGGATATCGCCCTGCTCCATGGTGGGGATAAACCCGTCATAAAGGTGCAGGTCAGAACCGCAGATGGCGGTCCTGGTGATTTTGATGATTGCATCATGTGGATTGAGCAGGACCGGGTCCGGCACATCCAAAGTCTCAATCTTGCTCTTTCCCATCCAACAAACAGCCTTCATCTCTGACTCCTTCAGAGTTTAGGAACGTGTGCGCAAGGGGTGGCCGGGGTCTCGATGTGAGGCCGGGGTGAGGGCTGAATCGCCCATTAACGGGCGTTCCCGGTGTCGCCGGGAGGCACGCCAACCTTCTCGCCATACAAGGATGCCTTCAGCGACCCGGAGGCGCCACGCGGCCCGTGCGGCTGGCCCTCGGTGCGCGGTATCTCGCCGGTCTCCGCGAATGCCTTGAAGTGGCGCAGATTCTCGATGACCGCCTGCTTGGGGTTGCGGCTCACGACGGTCTGTGCCGCGGTGGCCATTTTGCCTTGGCCGAACTCCTGCAGAACGGTCACCAGAGTGCCGCGTCCGCCGGGGGCGCGATCGAATACCACCTCGCCGGCGTTTTGGGAATCGCCCCCGGTGGAGCGCCAGGCAATGCGCCGGCCGGGTTCATCGGCCAGGATCTCCGAATCCCATTCGATGCTCTTGCCGTTGACGTTCATCACCCAATGCGAGGTTTTGGGACCGGTGGATATCACATCGGTAACCATCTCCTGCCACATCGGCGCGAATTCAATGTTGCGCCACAGCGCGTACAGTTCGTTGGGAGTCGCCTGGATAAGTGCGCCGGCGCGTACCCACGTCTTGCCGCCCTTGTCCTGGGGCGGCGCCATGTATCGACCGTCTAAAACCACGCCAGCCGAACGTTCGCTCAGCGGCTCGGCCGTAGTGAGAGTGTCCTTGATTGCATCAGCCATAATGCTCTCCTGATCTTTCTTGTTCATTTTTTTTCGGTTTGCGGCCGTGCCATTTTTTCGTGCATTGCGCCTTTCACCGAGCCGGGAATGGCATTGGCGAGTTTGCCTTCGATCTTGGTTTTCAGGGAGGCGGCATAGATGTGATCCTTGCCGGCGAAGAGGGCGTCGAGGCCGTCGCGCGCCACATCGGCGGGATCGCTCTCTTTCCTGCCTTCACTGCCTACCTGGGTGTTGTCCATCTCGGCGCGGTGGAAGAAATCGGTATCGGTGGGTCCGGGCTGCAGGGCCGTGACCGTAACGCCGGTGTCCTTCAACTCGTACCGCAGGCTGTGCGCGAACGACAGCACGAAAGCTTTGGTTGCCGCGTAGACCGCCTCCCGAGGCGCCACCATTTCCCCGGCGATGGAGGAAGTGAATAGAATCCGGCCTGCGCGGCGGGCGACCATCTGGCGAACCACGTACTTGCCCAGGTGCACCGTGCTCGCGCAGTTCAAGTTCACCATGTTCAGTTCTTTTTCCAGATCGGTCTCCCAGAAAAGTCCGCCGAGCCCGACCCCGGCATTGATGCATGCCACCTCGACCGGTTCCCCCAGGGCTTCCACCTGCGCCCAGAGTTCCTCCACGCCGTCTGTGGTGGCCAGGTCGACGGTGGCTTCAGTCACCCTGCGTCCATGTTTCCTGAAGTGCTCCGCCGCCGTGGCCAGCCGCTCTCCCGCCGAGGCGACCACCAGGTCGTAGCCTCGCTTTGCCAGCTCGTTCGCCAGCTCGTATCCAATTCCGCTCGATGCTCCTGTAATCAGGCCAAGCATGCTTCGTCTCCATTGCACAAAGTTCCCTTGCGTCCGTTCTGACCCTGTGATGCACGATTGCGATAAAGGGCGGTTTACTGAATTGTGGGGGAAAATGCCTGTACCCGGACCCGGTATGTAGCGGCCCTTTTGAGAATTGAGAATCAGCAACTGGCGACCAGGAAAGCATCCAAAAAGGGAATGGGCGCTTGGGGCGACATAAGGATCGGCATCTCTGGATGGCGATACCTGGGGTGGCGGAAAAAGTTCTATCCCGAGGACCTGGCGCAGCGGCGCGAACTGGAGTATGCGTCGCGGAAGTTCAACAGCATCGAGTTGAATGGCTCGTTCTATTCCCTGCAGCGTCCGGAGAGCTTTGAAACCTGGTACCAGGAGACGCCGGAAGATTTCGTGTTTTCTGTCAAGGGATCCCGGTTTGTCACTCACATGCTGAAGCTGCTTAGAGTGGAAGTCCCATTGGCAAATTTCTTCGCCCAGGGAGTGCTGCGTCTAAGGGAGAAGCTTGGACCGATCCTCTGGCAATTTCCGGCCCAGTTCACGTGCAATCCCGAGCGCCTGGAGAGTTTTTTCTCCCTGCTTCCCCGAACCCAGAAGGAAGCTGCGAAACTGGCGCGGCGCCACGATGAGCGTCTCGACAACCGGAGCTGGTTTCGGGTGCAGCAGGATCGACCCTTGCGGCATGCCATCGAGATCCGCCATAACAGCTTCGTATGCGAAGAATTCATCGCGCTTTTGCGCAGGCACGACATTGGGCTCGTAGTGGCTGATACGGTGGAGTGGCCGTTATTGATGGATGTGACGGCGGGCTTCGTTTATTGCCGGTTGCACGGCAGCGAACAGCTGTACGTGAGCGGGTATGAGAGCGATGCCTTAGAGGTATGGGCGCATCGGGTGGTGCGGTGGTCGCGAGGCGGGGAAGTGACCGACGCAGCGCGCGCCAGCGCAACCAGCGCGCCACCCGCCGCGGCCCGCGACGTATACGTCTACTTCGATAACGACGCAAAGGTCCGTGCTCCCTTCGATGCCATGGCCTTGCAGAAGCGCGTGTCGGAGCTGATCAAGGCCCCGTCACCCGTGTCTTCCCCGCCAGCCAGGAGGGCGAATATGAACCCATAGCGTGAACTGACCACTGACTGCTAAGAAATGTCATCCAACCCCGCAGGGAGCACTCATGCAGCCTTTTCATGGAAAAGTGGCAATCGTAACGGGCGCCAGCTCGGGCATAGGGCAGGGCATCGCCAAGCGCCTGGGGTGTGATGGCGCCTGCGTCATCGTCGATTATGTCGGAGCCCCCGAAGGCGCCGAGGAGACACAGCGGGCCATCGAGCAATGCGGCAGCAAGGGACAGATCGTGCAGGGAGACGTGACCCGCCACGAGGATATCTGCAAGCTTGTCGATACCGCATGGGAGAAGTTCGGTTCGGCGGATATCCTTGTAAATAATGCGGGCATGGAAAAGAAATCCATGTTCTGGGATACGCCGGAGTCCGAGTATGACAGGATCATGGACGTAAATTTGCGCGGTCCCTTCTTTCTGACCCAGGCCTTCGTCCGTCGGCTGCGCGATGCAAAGAAGCCGGGCCGCGTCATCAATATCAGCTCGGTTCACGAAGACATGGCCTTTCCCGGATTCTCGACTTACTGCTGCAGCAAGGGCGGCCTCCGGATGCTGATGCGAAACCTCGCCGTCGAGCTTGGGGAGCTGGGCATCACGGTCAATAACGTGGCGCCGGGAGCTATCGCCACGCCCATCAACAAGGCCCTGCTGGAGGACAAGCCCAAGCTGAACGCGCTGCTGGCCAACATTCCTCTGGGGCGCCTCGGGACTCCTGACGATGTGGCCGGCCTGGTCGCGTTCCTCGCCTCGGAGGAGGCCTCCTACATCAGCGGCTCCACATTCGTCATCGACGGCGGGCTGATGCGTAATTATCGCGAGCAATAAAGCCCATTCCGAGAAATCAAAAAATGTCTGCACGAATTGAAGATTACGCGCTGATTGGAGATTGCGAATCCGCCGCACTGGTGGACAGGAATGGATCCATCGACTGGCTGTGCTGGCCGGATTTTTCATCCGAGGCCTGCTTCGCATCGCTGCTGGGAACAGAGGACAACGGCTACTGGAAGATTGCGCCCTGCGACTGCGAATGGAAAACCACGCGCCGTTACCGAGACCACACGCTCATACTGGAGACCACGTTCGAGTGTGCAGAGGGCGCCGTCCGCCTGATCGACTTCATGCCCATTCGCGAAAAGTTTTCTGACGTGGTGCGCTTCGTGGAAGGAGTGCGCGGCACGGTGGATATGCGCATGGAACTGGCGCTCCGCTTCGATTACGGCCGGGCCGTTCCCTGGGTTACAAAAATCGACGATGGAGTCCGCGCCATCGCGGGCCCGAACCTGACGGTACTGCATTCGTCCATTCCCGTGCACGGGGAGGACCTGCGCACGGTTGCCGATTTCAGCGTCAGCGAAGGCGACCGGGTGTGGTTCACTCTGACCTACGGCGAGTCCTATGCCCCGGATCCCGAGCCCATCGACCCCGAGCAGGCCCTTAAGGATGCGGAAAAGTTCTGGTGCGACTGGAGCAGCCGGCTGCAATACCAGGGCAAATACCGCGACATCGTGGAGCGCTCGCTGATGGCGCTGAAAGCCATGACCTATCGCCCCAGCGGCGGCGTGGTTGCAGCCATCACCACTTCGCTTCCCGAATCCATCGGCGGGGTGCGCAATTGGGATTACCGCTATTGCTGGCTCCGAGATACCACGTTCACGCTCCTCGCCCTTACCAACGCCGGCTACTTCGACGAAGCCGAGGCCTGGCAGGATTGGCTGTTACGTGCGCTTGCCGGCAGTCCGGAACAGGTGCAGATCATGTACGGCCTGAAGGGCGAGCGCCAGCTCATCGAGTGGGAAGTGGACTGGCTTCCCGGGTACGAGAAGTCAGGTCCCGTCCGGGTTGGCAATGCGGCGGCAGGTCAACTGCAACTCGACATCTACGGCGAAGTCCTCGACTGCTTTTATCACGCCCAGCAAGTCATGGCGCGGCACTCGGAGCGCGACTTTCGGGTACTCGTCCTTCTGCTGGAGCACCTGGAGACAATCTGGCAGGATCCCGATGAAGGAATCTGGGAGACGCGCGGCAGCCCGCAGCAGTTCACCTATTCGAAGATGATGGCCTGGGTGGCCTTCGATCGTGCCGTGCTTCTGGCGCAGCAGCTTAATTACGACGGGCCCACGGAGAAATGGAAGGGCCTTCGCGACACCATACACAAGCAAATCTGCGAGCGCGCCTTCAACCGAAAAAAGAACGCCTTCGCGCAGGCATACGATTCCGAAGAGCTCGATGCCGGGTTGCTCCTGATGCCGCTGGTTGGATTTCTGCCGGGCAGCGACCCGCGGGTCAAGGGGACAGTGGAGGCCATCGAACGCGAACTGATGTCCGACGGCCTTGTCCTTCGCTACGACACATCGAAGGTCCAGGACGGACTGCCGCCCGGTGAGGGGGTTTTCCTCGCCTGCAGCTTCTGGATGGTCGGCAGCCTCAAGGCGATCGGGCGCATCGACGACGCGAGGGCATTGTTCGAACGGCTTCTCACATTGTGCAACGACCTGGGCCTGCTCTCGGAGGAGTACGACACGAAACGCAAGCGCCTGGTGGGCAATTTCCCGCAGGCGTTTTCGCACATTGCGCTTGTAAATGCGGCATTTGATCTGGATGACGGCCCGGGAGCGCGGGGGCGTTGTCAGAGGGAAGAGGAGCGGGCGCCACGCGAAGATGAGGCGTCCGAAATGAAAAGCTGAATTTCCTCGACATTCTGACTATATTGGGATATGGGGTCATTCCGCCATCTTCCCTCCCGGCCTGCGAGTTCTTCACGCGCGACGGGTGCGCATGGCCTGCCGGGGTCACGTCCGTCGTACATCGACGCCAGCCTGCTCGATCCGCGTTTCGATTCCGATAGTTGCGGTGTGGGCTTTGTCGCGCAGCTTTCCGCCGAGCCCTCCCACGAAATCCTTAAGCATGCGTTAACGGCACTTGCGCGCCTGGCGCATCGCGGCGCGGTCGCGGCGGATGGCAAGTCCAGCGACGGCGTGGGTCTTTCCACCGCCATTCCACGCGGTCTGCTCTTGCGCGAGTGCGGCGTGGCGCTGGGTGCGAACGATCCGCTCGGAGTGGCGGTCGTGTTCCTGGCCGCGGACGATGCCGATTCGCGCGCTGAAATCGAGTCTGCGATCGCCGGGCAGGAACTCGAAGTTCTCACGTGGCGAGCAGTCCCTGTCCGCCCCGAGGTGCTGGGCGAGATCGCGAACTCGTCGCGTCCAGAGATCTGGCACGTGTTGATCGCAGCGAACGATGGCACAGATTTCGATCGCCGCCTTTATCTTGCGCGCAAGCAGGTGGAGCGCTCCGGGGTTCCCGGCTACATCGCGAGCATGTCGTCTTCGACCATAGTCTACAAGGCGTTGTGCGCCGGCCGCCTGCTGGCCGATTTCTTTCCCGATCTCGCCGATCCCGAATTCAAGACGCCTTTCGCATTGTTTCACCAGCGCTACGCGACCAACGTGCTGCCGTCGTGGAGCCGCGCGCAGCCGTTCCGGACCCTGGCTCACAACGGCGAGATCAACACCATCTGGGGCAATCGGGCGGGCATGGAAGCGCGCGCGGCCACCTTGCCCCTCGATTTGTATCCGGTGCTGACCGAGGGCGGATCGGATTCCACGTCGCTGGATGAAATCGTCGAGTTGCTTGGGCAGAACGGCCGCACCGTGGGCGAAGCGGTGCGCATGGTGGTGCCGCCGGCGAATCCGGGCAATAGCTCTCCGTTCCTGCAGTACAGCGGCGATTGCATGGAGCCATGGGACGGACCCGCGGCGCTGGCGTTTACAGATGGCCGGCAGGTGGGCGCAATTCTCGATCGCAACGGCCTGCGTCCCTGTCGTTTCGCGCTGGATGACGAAGGCCTGGTGGTCGCGGGCTCCGAGGCCGGCCTGGTGGACATGGATCCGGCCCGCGTCATTCACAGCGGGCGCCTCGGTCCCGGCCAGATGATCGTGGCCGATCTGGATTTCCACTGCGTTTTCAAAAACGATGAAATCCTGCGCATTTATGACCAGAAGCGCCAATACCAGGACCTGATTCAGCTGGACGTGCCGCTGGAGGATTCCGCCGAACTGCTCGCGCCCATGGGTGTGGAAGAGTTGAACCGCCTGCAGCGTCATTTCGGATTTACGCGCGAAGACGTTCGCATGATCCTCGCGCCTATGGCTGCTGAGGGCAAGGACGCCGTGTGGTCCATGGGCGACGATACCGCCATCACCCCCCTGGCCCGTGCTCCGCGCCCGGTTTATGCGTATTTCCGCCAGCGCTTCGCGCAGGTGACGAACCCGCCCATCGATCCGCTGCGCGAGGCGGTGGTGTTCAAGATGCATACCCGCCTCGGCCCGTGGCCGCACATCCTGGAATTACGGGCGCCCCTGCCCGGGCTGTCGCTGCATTCGCCTCTCATTACCCTGTCGCAGATGCACGCGCTCAAGAACGGCGAGCATGTACAAGCCGTTAACATGCCGCACGCCATCCTTAACTGCGTCTATTCGCCTGATACCACGCTCGAGGTTGCCCTCGATATTCTTGCGGATCGCGCCATCGAACTGGTGGGCAACGGCGCATCCCTGGTCCTGCTTACGGACCGTGGCGCATCGCCGCACACCCTGCCCGTACCGATGCCTCTGGCCACCGGCGCAGTGCATACCGGGCTGACCAGGGCAGGGGTTCGCGCGGAGGTGGGCATCGCAGTCGAGGCTGGAGATTGCCGCGAAATTCATCACGTCGCGGTACTGCTCGGAATGGGCGCGGGCGCGGTATGTCCGTGGCTCGCGCTGGAGACGGCGCGCGATCTGCAATCCGAACAGGGCGAACAGAATCTTCTTCGCGCTCTCGAACTGGGGTTGGCTAAGGTGATGTCGAAGATGGGCATCAGCGTGGTCGATAGTTATCGCGGTGCGCACCTGTTTGACGCTATCGGCCTGGCGCAGGAAGTGGTGGACAAATGCTTCCCCGGAGTGCCTGCGCCCATCGGCGGCCATGGATTCGAACAGATTGACGCGCAGGTGCGAGCGCTTTGGCGGGCGGACCTCGCGCCGGAAGAGTCGTCGCGGGAACAAGGCGGCGCGGTGGTTTCGGCCACCCAGGCGCGCGATCTGCCGGACTACGGTTTCGTTCGTTTTCGCAAGGCCGACGAAGCCGAGTTGCACGGATGGCAGCCGCAGATCGTGCGTGCTTTGCAGACCGTGGTTGGTTCCACCAAGCAGGGCGCGGCCGTCGCGCTCTCGCCGTTCGGCAACTTCGCCGCACAGACCGTCGACGCGGCACCCGCGCACTTGCGCGATCTTCTCGAGATTCGCCCCGCCGGTCCGGAACTCGATCTCGACCATATCGAGCCCGCCGGTGATATCACGCATCGGTTCATCGCCAGCGCCATGTCGTTCGGTTCGCTCTCGCCGGAGGCGCACCAGACCATTACGCAAGGGATGAACCTGCTTGGCGCACGCTCGAATACCGGCGAAGGCGGCGAAGACCCGGCCGTCTATGCGCCGCTCGACGGCGCCCCGTCGTTGCTCAGCAACAAGATCAAGCAAGTGGCCAGCGCGCGCTTCGGCGTGACCGCGGAATACCTGATCCACGCCGAAGAGCTGGAGATCAAAATTGCGCAGGGAGCCAAGCCCGGCGAAGGCGGCCAGTTGCCCGGGCACAAGGTCACGGAGCTCATCGCGCGCCTGCGGCACGCGCAGCCGGGCATGCAACTCATCTCGCCGCCGCCGCACCACGACATCTATTCCATCGAAGATCTTGCGCAATTGATCTGGGATCTGAAGCGAGTGAACCCGCGCGCGACGGTGGGCGTCAAGCTGGTGTCGGGTTGCGGGGTGGGCACCATCGCCGCTGGTGTGGCCAAGGCGTACGCCGACTACATCGTGATCGCCGGCCATTCGGGGGGGACCGGCGCCTCACCGCTTTCCAGCATCAAGTACGCAGGCAACCCGTGGGAACTCGGCCTCGCTGAGGCGCAGCAGGTGCTCATCCATAACGGTCTGCGGGGACGCGTGCGTTTGCGCACTGACGGTGGCCTGCGCACGGCACGCGACATCGTCATTGCCTCTCTGCTAGGGGCTGACGAGTTTGCGTTTGGCACCGCCGTGCTGGTGGCGCTGGGCTGCGACATGGCGCGACAGTGTCATCTGAACACCTGCCCCACCGGCATCGCCACGCAGCGCCCGGAATTGCGCGCCAAATTCCGCGGGAAGCCCGAGCACATCGTCCGCTTGTTCGACGAACTTTCAGCAGAAGTGCGCCAGTTGCTCGCGAAACTTGGCCTGCGCTCACTTGCCGAGGCAACCGGCCGGACGGATCTGCTGGAGCAGGTGCGCTGGGACGCGGGACTCGATCTGAGGCGGTTGCTGGCGGCGACTGCAATCGCGCAGGAGACCGGCGGGGCCGTCGCCTGGGAAGGAAAACGCAATGACCGTCCCGAAGAGCATACGCCCCTGGACGACGCGTGGGTCGAGCCGGGGCTGGAAGCATATAGAGCGGGGCGGCCCTACTCCATTGAAGCGCACGTCACGAACGAAGACCGCACGGTGGGCGCTCGCCTGGCAGGGCAGTTGGCGTTATTCAAAACTGGGCATCCCACGGCCGCCGGATCGAACCTCACATTCAGGATGCATGGCACTGCCGGCCAATCATTCGGGGCGTTCGCGGTGGCGGGGATGACTCTCAACCTCGAGGGCCTGGCCAATGATTTCGTGGGCAAGGGCTTATGCGGCGGCGAGTTGATCCTTCGCGGCGTGGGCCGTGCCGCGCAGGACAGCGCGCAACATACTTTGATGGGAAACGTGGCGCTTTACGGCGCGACCAGTGGATGGCTCTTCGCAGCGGGTCGTGCAGGCGAACGCTTTGCGGTCCGCAACTCCGGCGCACTGGCCATCGTGGAAGGGGTGGGCGATCACGGCTGCGAATATATGACCGGCGGCCTGGCTGTTGTCCTGGGCACAACCGGCATCAACTTCGGCGCCGGTATGACCGGGGGGCTCGCATGGATTTACGACGAGGAGGACACGTTCCTGGCGAACGGGCGCTATCACCGGGGTTTTCTATGGCCCGAAACGTGGGACGAACTGGACCACACCGCGCGCGCGTCCATCCGCGAGTTGGTCGAACTGCATCTGTCCAAAACGGCCAGTAAGCGGGCGGAATGGTTGCTGGCGAACTGGGGGCGGGAGTCGCCGAAATTGGTGCGCATGACGCCGAAGATGCAAGCATAAATCGGCGCCGGGAATTGGCAAGTTACGACCGGCTCGCCTGCACATCTTTTCGCCGGAAGCAGTCGGGCGCGTGATCATTGACCATCCCCACGGCCTGCATCCATGCGTAAGCGATGGTGGGACCCACGAACTTGAAACCGCGCTTCTTCAGAGCCTTCGAAATCTCTTCGGCCAACGGAGTGGTAGCCGGAACCGGCCCGTTGTTTTGAATCGGCTTGTGATTCACAAAGCTCCACGCGAAGTTTGAAAAATCATCACCGGCTTTCTGCATGGCGACAAAGATCCTGGCGCCCGCAATGGTTGCTTCGATCTTGGCGCGCGAGCGCACGATCCCTGCATCCTGCAGCAGCCGCTGAATATCGGGTTCGGCAAATCGCGCCACTCTTTTTGGATCGAAGCTCTTGAAGGCCTTGCGGAAGGCATCGCGCTTCCGCAAGATCGTGATCCACGAGAGGCCTGCCTGGAAACCCTCCAGCATCAGCATTTCCCAAAGCGCGCGGCTGTCGAACTGCGGCACGCCCCACTCCTTGTCGTGATATGCGATGTAGACCGGATCGTTGCCTGCCCACGAACAGCGGCGCTTGTCTTTGTCTGAAGGGCTCATCATATTTCCTCGTGAACCAGGCCGGCGTCTAACGGCCTACAGCCGCTTGATGAACGCGATCGCTTCCTTCAGTTGCGGAAACAGCCGTTCCTCGGCCTTGAATTCGTGCGAATGCACGCATCGCCGCACGCCCCGCATGCGCACCGGATGCTTCAGGTGCAACATTTCGTGGAACAGCAAGTACTCGATTGCATAGCGAGGACTCGAGGGTCGGTCGAACACGCGGCTCACCACGATGGTGTTATGGGCGGCGTCGTAGTGGCCCAGCAGGCGCCTGGCATGATGTTCGCTCCACGTCAACTCGGGGCGGCCCAGGAGCCCGCCGAAGAAGCGCATATTCAGCGAATCGAATACTTCGTCGAGATGGTAATAGCGGCCTTCCGGGCCGAAATAACGCTTGCTTCCGCGCGCGCTGCGAATCAATTCCGTCTGCCGCGTGACTGCCGCACTGGAGGCAAACCTTTTGTAGCGGAGATTGTGCACGGAGTCGACCGGCTTGCGATAGAGCTTGGCCAACAGAATGTGGGCGATGGCGCGGATCACGCGCTCCGGGGCGCCTTCCAGCAGATCGGAGAGGCTGACGAAGATCTGGCCTTCCCTCAGGCGAATGGTGGTGTTGAGCGACGTAAAGCGACGGAAGCGGATGTGAATGGGCGGCATGGGCGCACGAGGGCGAAGCGCCCGGTACTCTTCCTGAAATATGGGAATGAATTGAGAGGCCACCAATTTGCAGCCTAGCACATCTCGCGGGTCAGGCGTGCTTGCGCCCGAGCGCAGAAACAGGCGGGTTGGCCCGCTTCAGAATTCGAAGCCGATCGCGTAGCGCGATTGTGGCCTGGCGATGGCAGCGAAGACAGAGCGTGCGGATATTATCGAGGTCGCACTCGCCTCCGCCCTCTGCCACGGGCAGGATGTGGTCTGCATCCCAGAGGCTCTTGCGCGTGCGTCTCTCCAGGCCCCACCCGGCCAATAGGGCAGCGCGCCGAAGGCCTCGCGAATAGCGAAGCTGCCGCGCCGCCGCGATCGTATCGATCCCGCAACGGGCGCAGATGCCCCGGTCGCGCTCCAATACCTGTTCGCGAAGATAGCCGGGCTGGGTGCGTAGTTTCCACTCGTGAACGCAATATGCCGAGCAGAATGTAAACCGTCCGCGAGGTACTTCCAGAGAGCACCATCGGCACAGGCCGCGGCCGTTCGGCCCGCGGGGGACCGATTTGCGGTCCACCCATCCTCCCTTGATGACGCGCGTGGTGCTCACTCGTTCTTTTTACACGCTTTCCGGCGCAATCCAATGGTTGCGGACCGACACGGGAATAAAACCAGGTACCCCGGATGCCAACGGCGGAACGCTCCATGCGATTCCTCCTTACGTTGACCGCATGGCAGCTTACGTCAGTGTTCCAGCATCTCAGACGCTGGGAGGAAGTGAGTACCTGCCCGGGGGGCGAATCTGACTTCTTCATACCAGGAGGAGTTATTCACGAGAGCCACGGCGCCGGAAGGCGACGCGAGCGCGATGCCGCGCACGATGCTGGTGTTTGCTCATCCCGATGATGAGACGGTGGCGCTGGGGGCGAGGCTGGGTCGATTTGGCGCAGCGCATTTTGTGCACGTGACGGACGGCGCCCCCCGCAATGAACAGGACAGTCGCTGGCATGGCTTTGCGTCCTGGCGCGATTACCGGGAAGCCCGCTCTCAGGAGTTCAGAAATCTGCTGGCCGCGGCACGAATCGAAACGGCCACCCACGAGTGCCTCGAGATTCCCGACCAGGAGGCGAGTCTTCACCTTTCCGACCTTTCCCGCCGCGTGGCCGATCGCATTGCGGACCTTCAACCGGAAGTCATATTCACCCATCCCTTCGAAGGCGGGCATCCCGATCACGATGCGTGCGCCTTCGCGGTCCATCAGGCGTTGCAGGCGCGCGCATCACAAAGAACTTTCGTTCCGGTCATCATCGAAGGTGCGTTTTATAACGCCGACGCGGGGACGCCTGGCGAATTCGTGGCGCGCGGTGAGGATGTGCAGCAGCGCGAATATCGATTGAGCGGGGAAGAAAGGAAGCGCAAACAGGCGCGCCTCGATTGCTTTGTGAGCCAGAAAGAAACTCTGTCCGGTTTTCCCCTCGATTGGGAGCGATTCCGCGCTGCGCCCGTCTACGATTTCAGCCGACCGCCGCATCCGCTTCCGTTGTTGTACGAGCGCTATCCGTGGGGAATGACATATTCACGATTCAGCCAACTGGCAAGGCAAGCGGAGGAGCTGCTGCAGAATGAAAAGCGATGAAATGCCGTTGACGGTGCTGAGCGTGGCCTATCCGTTTGCTCCGGTTGGTGACGATGCGGTGGGGGGGGCGGAACAGATTCTCAGCCTGCTCGATCGCGCTCTCGTGGCGGCCGGCCACAACTCGCTGGTGGCCGCGTGCGAGGGATCGAAGGTTGCGGGGCGTCTCTTTCCCATCCCAGTGCTGGAGAACGAAGTGCTGGAGGCGCCGCAGCGCCGCTGGTACACGGCGCAGCTTGAGGCCGCGATCGATGGCGCACTTCTGCTTCACCGTGTGGATCTTATCCACATGCACGGCCTGGATTTTTACGAGTACGGTCTGCCATCGTCCATTCCCATTATCGTCACCCTTCATCTGCCCATCGCGTGGTACGGGACAGAACGCCTGAAGCAAATGCAAACCCGCATGCACCTGTGTTGTGTGTCGGAGTCGCAGCGCCGCTCGTGCCCGCCCGAACTCGGCGATCTGCCGGTGGTGGAAAACGGAGTGGAACTTCCACCATGGCCGCCGCAACAGGCGAAAGACGGTTTCGCGCTCGTGCTTGGCCGGATCTGCCCGGAAAAGAACATCCATGCCGCCCTCCAGGCCGGCATTCAGGCGGGCATGCCCGTACGGGTGGGAGGGCGAGTGTTTCCTTTCGTCGAGCACCAGGCGTATTTCGATCAGCAGCTTGCGCCTCTGCTGAAGCCCACCGCGGGCGTCAGGCATGAATTCCTCGGTCCGCTCGGGGCCGCGCAAAGGCAGGAACTGCTGGCCCGTGCGAAATGCCTGTTGCACCCCACTTTGGCGCCGGAAACGAGTTCCCTGGTTTGCATGGAGGCGCTGGCGTCGGGAACCCCGGTGATCGCATACCGCTCCGGCGCAGTGCCGGACATCGTCGAGGATGGCGTCACCGGATTCCTGGTCGACAGCGTGGAAGAGATGGCCGAGGCCATTCGGCGGGTGGACGCCATCTCGCCAGAGGCATGCCGCAATGCCGCGGAGCAGCGCTTCCGAGCCGAGCATATGACCGGCAAATACCTCCATCTTTATCGCGCCATGATCCGAGAACACGAACTGGACAGGGCTTATGCGTGAACGCCTTTCATGGGTACAGACAACCGAAGAACTGGAAGCGCTTTTCCCCGAATGGAGCGCATTGTGGAGGCAGGACGGGCATGCTACGCCATTCCAGGCGCCCGAGTGGCTGGTGCCGTGGTGGCACTGTTTCGGCGGGGATTTGCGCACTGTGTGCATTTGCGATGACAACGCGCTGATCGGCCTGCTCCCGTTTTACGTTTATCGTGAACCACACAAAGGCGAGCGGCAACTTCTTCCCCTGGGGGTGGGAACAAGCGATTATCTTGATGGAGTTTTTTCACCCCGATGCGATATCGAGTTCATTCAGAAGGCTGCCGATTTCATGTGCCGTGATGACGGGTGGGACACGCTCTACCTTTCGCAACTGCGTCCAGGATCGAAATTGCTTCAGGCGCTGCAGTTTTCGGCGCGCAAGGTTGAGGGACAGAGCTGTTCGCGTATGCCCGCCGTGACTGTCCCCGAACTGCCGCAGAAACTCCGGCGCAACGCCATGTACTATCGCAACCGTGCCCAGCGCGCGGGGCACCTGGAATTTGTGATTGGGGATGCCTCCACCTGGGCAGAAATCTTCGCTGCGTTGATTCGGCTTCAGGGTGAGCGCTGGGGCGATCGCGGCGAGAACGGCGTGTTCGCGGATGAGCGCATGATCCGGTGGCATCGCGAAGCTCTGCCGTTGCTGGAGCGTGCCGGCCTGTTGCGGCTTTGCGCGCTGCGGCTCAACGGCGAGATCATCGCGGTGTCCTATTCCTTGATCGATGCGCCGGGCCATTCCGATCGCACGCAATATATCTACTTGCCTGCCTTCTCCACCGCTTACGCCGATCTGCGGCCGGGCACCATCCTGACCGCAATGGCCATCGAGCACGCCGCGCGCGAGGGCGTCCAGACGATCGACATGCTGCGCGGAGATGAAGACTACAAGAAACTCTGGCATACCGAGCCGGTTCCGACTTTCGGATTGGTCGGCCGGCGCGAGCAGGAGCAGCAAGCGGGAGAAATCGCCGCGTGAGTGCGGAGCCGCTGTGCGGGGCTGGAACCCGCAGGCCCGCGCAGGCCCGTGTTGCCTCACTTCGGCTCTGCCCGGTCCTGGCCTTTCTCGTCCTTGTGCTCGTTGAAGTAGTCGGTCTGTTCCGTCATCAGTCGTTTGGCCTGGTCGGCGAGGTCTTCGCTGCTCTCGATTGCTTCCTTTCGCGCCAGCTCAAAACCCGTCTCGCCAGCCAGCGCGCGCAGGATGCCGACCCAGCGGGGCGTGGCATCGTTCAGGTTTTTCAGGGATTTGCGGAGGTCGGCTTTGCGATCGGCGTATACGTCGAGATTGGTCCCCAGTTCGTCCATCAGGGCAGTCAGGTCCTGCAACTCGCCATCCAGGCGCTGGGCCCGGGCGGGCGACTTGGCGCGCGACGTCAGGCCCTTGATGGTATCGGCGTGTTCACTGATGAACTTGGTGTAAAGGCTGATCCGTTCATCGGGGAAAATTCCGGCTTCACGAATCTGCTCGATCTGCGCGCTGGTCAGCGGCTCCCGTTTCTCTTTCTGGGCCCGGGAAGTTGCAGTGGCAATCAACAGGAAAGCGACGATCAGGAAAAAACGGCGACAACGCACGGCGAAACCCCCGACGGGTCTCATTCAACCACATGCGGAAGCGCAGGGAAAGGGGCGTAGCGGTGTGAGGTTTCAGGGGTCGGGGATCTGAGCATGCAGAGCGGGAGCCGCAGGTTTCGATTTCGATACCTGCGGCTGAAAGCGAGCTACTTCTTGAAGACCTGCAGCATGGCCTCGTTCTGGGCCTGGTTCACCTCGGACAGCGTCTGCTGCACCAGCGGCCGGTCTTCCGAGGCGCTGGAATGCAGCATTTCGGTTAGCCGGAAAGCCGTGTGGCGAAGGAGGATCTCGGCATTCTTGAGGCGCTTATTGTCGTCTGACACGGCCAGGTGGATTTTGTGGGCAAAGTCCTGGGCCCGTTTTAACAGCCCGCTGGCCTTCTCCTGGTCCCCGGCGGCGTACTGGCGCAGACTCACCTCGATCATGTCGTGGACCAGTTCCGCGTAAAGAAAGCATTGTTCTCGAGGCTGCGCCTGGCTGGCGCGCAGTTCAAGGGCGTTGATACCTTGCTGATCGGGGATCTTGTCATCCATGGAAGCCGCGCTCGCAGGAAGGGCGAGGGCGCTAAAGAGAAGAACCAAAGCCGACTTTATCTGAGACCGCATGCCGAACCTCCGCAAATGCGGGTATTCGCACGTTAGGGTCCCAACCAGCCGGGGCCACGTTCAGTGATGGCGGGGCATTCTGTTTACAACAATGCCGCGTGCCGCTGACCGGCCGACGCCAATTGGAAGCAGTTATCCTCTGGGCCGTGACTATAGGAGCATTCTTACGCCCCGCGCAACTAGAAAAAGACTAGTAGCGCAGCGATGATTGTCCTGTCGCGGGACATTGCTCCGCTGTGATGTAAGTCATTGCCCAGTTAATGCTTCTTCTCGAGCACCAGAAGACGCTGCCGGGCTTGCCATTCCTGATCGGGGTACTTGCCAGCGGCCGCCTCCAGAAAGTGATGATAATACGTGATCGCCGCTGCCTTGTCGTGCAATGTATCGTAAGATGTCGCCCAAAGAAAGTACGTCGATGGAATATCATCAAGATATTTTGATCTCATCGTAAGAGCGTGCAGCGCAACTTCAGGCTTTCCCATTTTGGAAGCGGAGAACGCGAGTCCGCTCCATCCGTCGGGATTCGCCGCGTCGAGCTCGGTCGCCCGGTTGAACGCCGCAAACGCTTCCGCAAACTTCTGTTGCCGGATCAGGTTCTGTCCGTGTGCGACCAGCAGATCCGGGTCGTCGGGGCGGGACTTCAATAAGGAAAGGTAGAGTTGATCCGAGGCGGCGGGGTCGCCTGCCTCCGCCGTAACCTCCGCGAGCATGCGGGCGATGGCGGGGTCGCCGGGATGGGCGGTGTGCAGTTTCTGCAGCAGGGGCAGGGCTTCGCCCTTGTCCTGTGCCGCAAGGACTGCGGCCAGTTGCGCACTGAGGGCGGCATCTTCGGGGGACTTCTCCAGAGCCGCGCGGAGCAGCGTTTCCGCCTCGGGGAATTGCTTGCGGTCGATGAGCAGGTGGGCCAACCCGGCATTTGCCCGCGGGTTGACGGGATCGGTTGCCAGTATCCGGCGGTAGGCGGCCTCGGCGGCGTCGGCCTGTCCGGACTTTTGCGCCAGGTCGGCCGCAAGGAGCGTATCCTCCGGCGTCTCGGGACTCAGCTTCAGGGCTTCCAACAGATCGTTGGAAGCCTCGCCGGGGTTATCGCCCTGGTCAATCTGCGCGAGCGCCCGCCAGGCCCTGGCTTTGGGGCCCTGGCCGGCCTCGCCGGGATCGAGCCGGGTGGCTTCCTGGAGTTCAGATCGCGCTTCGTCGAGTTTCCCGGCGCGAGCCAGCAACAGGCCGAGCGATAAATGAGCTTCAAAGCGCTTGGGGTCGGCTTCGACGGCTCGGCGGTAGAGCCCTGCAGCTTCGTCGAGCTTGCCCTGTGCGTCCGCGGCGTATCCGGCATCGAAAAGCGCGCGTGCATCGGTGGGGTGGTCGGCCAGCCAGGGGGCGAGTTTGGCCTCCGCAGCCTTCCAGTCCGATTTGACGATAAGGGCCTCGGCATCGATCACCGGCTGGGCGGGTGTGTCAGCCGTGGGCGCTCCCGCTGCAGGCACCCGGGTAGATTCCGCGGGCGGTTGTGCCCCAAGATGCAGCGTGAAGAGAAACCCAAAGGCAAAGGCAGGAACAATACGGCGCACGAAAAACCTCAAGCTCAAGTTTAATTGGACGGCGGGAGGCGAGATTGGCAACGTCCTGGTCGCGGCGTGGGGCGCGGAAGCAGATCATTTTTCGGGTCCGGACTGTGAAGTGGGTTTGGCAAGTGATTGATCCGCAAGGATAGGGATCATAAGCACACTGTAAAGGACTCCGGACTCTGATACTCCAAGGTCTCGGCGACGAACCGGCTGGATTGAGGCGATAAGGTTTACAAGAATTTACGCCGAGATGGCGAGCGGATTCGCGCGGGCGCCAGGCGGACGATGCCGTGGGGCTCACATCACGCGCCGGAGACGCAGTGGGGATGGGCGGTGGTGCATCTTGGGGAAAGCCGGCGCGCATCGTAACTCGCTGGAGTGTGAATCATGCCCAATAAAATCAACAACGTTCCTCCGAAAAGGCCCGACACCGAAACTCCCACCGTGGTGGATGAGCACGGCGAACGTCATCCTTCCGCAGAAGAAAAGATGCAGCGCTCCGCCGATCGTTTAGCGCACAAGGCGTCCCGCACGCAGCAAAACGACGAGGAGGGTAACAACAAGTTTTCCAACGTCGGCCCGCACTAAAGTACCGAGCCGGGCCCGTCGTTGATTTGAATCAAAGTTTTCCATTCGCCCCGCGAGTTAAAACAAACTATCGCGGGGCGAAACGTTTATGCGCAGTGGCTCACGATTGAGAAGTCAAGTTGAGGATTGCAGAAGCATGTTCATCCGGCTGCGGAAGAACGAATCTAAAAACAACTTTTCACCTGAGGTCTGCATCTATATCAGGTACGATGCGGGCTGGGATTGTCGTTCCCGACATCGTAACCTCCGACAGGTGACCATCCATGCTTTCACTCATTTCGAAGAGATCAGGTGAACGTATGCCCACACCTATGCTTCAGCACATACCGCTAAGATCCGCGTATCTCTGCCAGGATTGCAATTCCGTCGGCAACTGTGCGCGGCAGTGCCCGGCCTGCGCCTCCGAAGTGCTGTTGAGCTTGTCGGCGGTGCTCGATCGTGAGGTTACGGAAGTAGCTGTGCCGCAGTACAGCTACGCGCCGGCCATGGTGGCCTAGGTCGCTTGCTGAAAAGGCCAAAACCTGGATTTCAACAGGAGTTCAAGGGGATGAGCGGGGGTTAAAAGCCCTGCTGATCTGGGTGGCTTTATGTATGGGCTGAAGCCCGTACCCTTCTATTGGCCCTGTTGCGTACGCGTGGCTCGGCGGTGTGCGCCGGCCGGGCACGACTCCCCAGGCACGGCTGCGATTTATAATGAGAATCGGACGATTGCGTTCTATGCCTCCGGAAGGGGACAGTGCGGAGTCGGTCGAATTCTTTGAATCATTCCCCAATTGAATGCTCCTTTCGTTCCGCGCGAATGCGAATTTCCAAACGTGGCGAACATGGGCGGCGCAGACACGGGGGAAATGGTTGTTGCCGGTGTGTTCCCGTTGACCTCTGCTAACGAAGCAATCGTGATCCGCGGCGCGCGGACCCATAATCTGAAAGACATCTCCTGCGAGATTCCGCACGGCAAACTGACTGTGGTCAGCGGCGTGTCCGGCTCGGGCAAGAGCTCTCTGGCGTTCGACACCATTTACGCCGAAGGGCAACGGCGTTACGTGGAGTCACTGTCGGCCTATGCGCGGCAATTTCTGGAACGCATTGAAAAGCCGGATGTGGACGAGATCGATGGGTTGGCGCCGGCCATCGCCATCAAGCAAAAGAACACCACGCGCAACCCGCGCTCCACGGTGGCCACCGCCACCGAAATCTACGACTACATGCGCCTGCTGTATGCGCGCACCGGTACGGTGCATTGCATTTACTGCGACGGGCTGGTGCGGCGCGACTCCATGGACGAAGTTGCGGAACGAGTGCTTGCGCTGGGGGAAGGAACGCGCCTGCACGCGCTGTTTCCAGTGAAGCACGAGGTGGAGGACAAAGAGCCGGCGAAGCCGGCCAAGCGCGGAAAGGCGGGCGCGAAAGCAGCCGCGGTGCTGGACTCGCCGCTGACGGATGCGCTGAAGGCGCGGCTGGCAGATCTGCGCGGCGGGGGCTTTAACCGCCTGTATCAGAACGGGCGGATCTTCGAGTTCTCCACCCCGGAGTCACTGCTCGATCTGGACTTCACTCTGCCGGTTTTCGTGCTGGTGGACCGCATCGTGGTGAGCGAGGAGAATCGCGCGCGCATAGTGGATGCGGCGGAGATCGCGTATCGCGAAGCCGGCGAAGTGATCTTTGAAGTGGTTCCCCGGGAAGAGACCGGGGAGCGCCCGCGGTACAGATTTTCAGCGGCATTCGAGTGTTCGAGCTGCCATCGGCCGGGCCGCGAACCCGAACCGCCTCTGTTCAGCTTCAACAATCCTTTCGGTGCGTGCCCGCGCTGCCAGGGATTTGGCAACACGGTGGACTTCGACATGAACCTTGTGATTCCCGACAAGGGCCTGTCGCTGAACCAGGGCGCCATTGATCCGTGGAACCGACCCAAGTACCGGAGCTGGTTTACGGATCTGAAGCGGCAGGCGGCGTCGCTGGGAATCCCAATGGAAACGCCCTGGAGTGAAATGCCCGAGGCGGCGCGGGAGATCGTGCTGCGCGGCAAAGGCAGCCTGGAGGGCATCTACGGATTTTTCGCGCAGATGGAGAAGAAGAAGTACAAGCTTCACGTGCGGGTGATGCTTTCGAAGTATCGCGGCTATGCGGAGTGTCCCGAGTGCCGCGGCCAACGTCTGCGCGCGGAGGCACGGGCAGTACGGCTGAATGGCTTGAACATTTGCGAGGCTTCGGCGCTGACCATTGCGCGCGCCAAGGATTTTTTCGACACGCTCAACTTGCCGCCCATGCTGGAAGAGATTGCCGGTCCGATTCTCGAAGAGGTACGGCAGCGGTTGAAATTCCTGGATGCCGTGGGCCTGGAGTACCTGACACTCGATCGGCTGGCCTCCACGCTGTCGGGCGGTGAGGCGCAGCGCATTCAACTCGCGACTTCGCTGGGCTCGCGCCTGGTGGGGGCGCTGTATGTGCTGGACGAGCCGTCGATCGGGCTGCACACGAGAGATACCGCGCGGCTGATTCACATCCTGGAGGAGTTACGCGACCTGGGCAATACGATCCTGGTAGTGGAGCACGATGCGGATGTCCTTCGTTCTGCGGATCATCTGCTGGATCTTGGCCCGGGAGCGGGCGAATTCGGCGGCAAGGTGCTTGCGGAGGGCGTACTGGCGGAGATTGAAGCCAACCCGAACTCGCTGACGGGGCGATATCTCTCCGGGCAGATTTCGATTCCAGTGCCCACGCGGCGGCGCGCGCCCGGCCGGGAGAAGCTGGTGCTACGCGGAGCCCGGGCCAACAATCTGCGCAACATCGACGTGGAAATTCCGCTGGGAATGCTGGTGGCCATTACGGGCGTTTCGGGATCGGGCAAGTCGACGCTCGTACACCAGGTGCTGTATCGCGCCGTGGCGCGGGCGCTGGGCCAGACAGACGGGGCGGATCCATCGGGACTTTTCAAGTCGCTTACCGGCGTGGAGCGGCTGAATGATGTAGTTCTGGTTGACCAGACGCCGATCGGCCGCACGCCACGATCGAATCCCATCACTTACATCAAAGGATTCGATTTGATCCGCGAACTTTTTGCCGCGCAACCTGAGGCCAAGCGCCTGTCCCTTACGCCGGGACACTTCTCATTCAACGTGCCGGGCGGGCGCTGCAAGACCTGCGAAGGCGACGGCACGGTGACTGTGGAGATGCAATTCCTGGCCGACGTCGAGCTGCCCTGCGAGGACTGCAACGGGACGCGCTACCAGGCGCGCATCCTGGAGGTGCAGTACAAGGGGAAGAGCATTCACGATGTGCTGAAGATGACGGTGAAGGAGGCGTTGCGCTTCTTCGCCGGCCAGACGCGGCTGCTGGAAAAGCTGGCGGTGCTGGAGGAAGTTGGCCTGGGCTACCTGCGGCTGGGCCAGTCGGCGACCACGCTGTCGGGGGGCGAGGCACAGCGCGTGAAACTGGCGGCTCACCTGGCGCAGGTTCGCTCGGCCAACGCGAACGCCAAACCCTCGCAGGCCAGCCGGGTGCTTTACATTCTCGACGAGCCGACCACGGGGCTGCATTTCGACGACGTGTCGAAGCTGCTGACCGCGCTTCGCAAGCTGATCGACGGCGGCGGGTCGCTTGTCGTGATCGAGCACAATCTTGACGTAATCAAGTCGGCCGACTGGGTGATCGATCTTGGACCCGAGGGCGGCGAAGGCGGGGGCCAGATCGTAGGCGAAGGCACGCCCGAAGAGATTGCCGCGAACCTTCATTCGCACACCGGCAAGTGGCTGGCGAGAGTGCTTTAGCACATTGATGACCCAGTCCAATGAGGGTGAAAACCCTTCCTCGGCGGCTAAAGCCGGGCTCATTTTGACCCGTTTGTGGCACGAGTAACTCGTGCCCCTTCAAAACAGTGACTTTTCAGCAGCCTGTTAGCGCGCTACTCGGGTTTGCCATCGCGTAGGCGGCGAATGCCGAGGAGATTGGCATCCTGCAATTCCGGGGGCAACTCCGATTGCGGAAATCCCTGGAAGCACACGGGCCGGACAAAGCGGTAGATGGCCAGGCTGCCGACGGACGTGAAGCGCGGGTCGGAAGTGGATGGGTACGGGCCGCCGTGGACCATGGCATGCGATACCTCGACACCGGTGGGAAAGCCGTTGAAGATGAGGCGGCCAGCCTTTTGTTCGAGAATGCGGATGAGTTCACGGTTGGCGGCGAGATCGTCTTCATCGCCGAGGATCGTGGCGGTCAGGTGGCCGTCGAGTGCTTCGGCGGCACGGATGTAGTCCTGCGTGCTGTCGCAGTTGACCAGAAGCGTGTCCGGCCCGAAGATTTCGTCGGCGAGCTCGGGGTGGGAGATCAACTCATCCACGGGAACACGGAAGATTTTCGATTGTGCGTGGAAGGCCTGCGTCGGCTCGAGAACCGCGGCTGAGGCAGCGAGCGGAACCTGTTTGGCGCGGGCCTCGGTGGCGCGCCCGTACTCGCGCGCAATGCCGGCGGTGAGCAGGGTGAAGGGTTTCGACTCGTCTACCAGCTCTTTCAGTTGATCGAAGAAGGCGTTGCCCTCGGGGGCTTGAGGAACGAGCACGATTCCCGGCTTGGTGCAGAACTGTCCGCCACCCAGGGTGACGGAATTGAACAGGTTCTGGGCGAGCTGGCTGGGGCCTTTGCGCAGGGCGCCGGGCAATACAAACACGGGATTGCCGCTGGACATTTCGGTGAAGCAGGGGATGGGATCGGGACGGGCGGCGGCCAGATCCATCAAGGCGCGGCCCGCCCGCAGCGAGCCGGTAAAAGCGACGGCGCGCACCAGGGGATGCTTGACCAGCGCGGCGCCGACTTCGATGCCGGCGTCGTAGAGCATGGTGAACACGCCGGGATGGAGGCCTTCGGCGGCGACCGCTGCGGTGAGAATCTGGGCGGCAAGTTCGCTGGTTCCGGGATGCGCGGGGTGGGCCTTGACGATGACGGGGCATCCGGCCGCGAGGGCGGAAGCGGTATCGCCTCCGGCGACGGAGAAGGCGAGGGGAAAATTGCTGGCCCCGAACACTACGACGGGACCGAGAGGCCGCAGCATGGCGCGCAGATCGGGGCGCGGAAGCGGCTGGCGGTCAGGCATGGCGGGATCGATGCGGGCCTGCACCCACGACCCCTCTTCGACCACGCCTGCGAATAGCCGCAACTGATTCGAGGTGCGGCCCACTTCCCCCAGCAGCCGGGGCAAGGGGAGCGCGGTTTCGAGATGCGCGCGTTCCGCCAATTCCTGCTTGTGGTGATCGAACTGGTCGGCGGCGCGGCGAAGGAATGAGGCCCGGGATTTGCCGTTGGCCTGCGAGTAGGAGGCGAATGCATCCTGCGCGAGCTTGACGGCCTCTTCCACCTCCGCAGGGCTCGCGGAATGATAAGCGGGCGGGAGGGTCGCGCCAGTCTGCGGGTTGGATGCCTGAAATGAGGCACCGTCGCGAGAGGCGCGGCGATTGCCGAGGAAGGAGAGGCCGGTGAGTTCCATGAGATTTTCCAGATTCAGGTTGTCAGCTTTCAGGGAGTCAACTTTATTCCGCGACTACCGGATTGGTCAGGGAGCCGAGGCCTTCAACGGTTACGGTGACGGTTTCGCCGGGGCGGAGCCATCGCTTGGGATTGCGTCCCAGTCCGACGCCGGGGGGCGTACCGGTGGAAACGATGTCGCCCGGAAGCAGGGGAGTGATGGATGACAAGTACTCGATGAGATCGGGGATTTTGAAGACTAGCTCGCGGGTGTTGGAATTCTGCAACTGCTCGCCGTCGATGGAGAGGCCGATGGCCAACTGGTGCGGATCTGCGATCTCGTCGGCCGTGACGATGGCCGGACCCAGCGGGCAGAACGTGGGAAAGCTTTTGCTCATCGACCACTGGGTGCTGGAGAATTGCACGTCGCGCGCGCTAACGTCGTTCAGGTTGGTGTAGCCGTAGACATGTTCGCGCCAGGCGGAGGCCGGAATGCGATAGCCGCCTTTGCCGATGACGAACGCAAATTCAGCCTCGTAATCGGGCTGGGTGGAGTTGTGGGGCAGCACAATCGCCTCGCCCGGCCCTATTACCGATGTGGCCAGCTTGATAAACACAACCGGGGTGGTGGGGATTGCCATGCCTGATTCAACGGCGTGATCGCGGTAGTTCAAACCGATGGCGAATATCCGGGGGGGATTGGGCAGCGGCGCGTGCAGCTTGACCTCGCTGAGCGGAACCTTGCGCACGGATGTTGTGGCCTGCGTGATTCCTTTTGCAATGACGTCAAGGGCGCTGGTGAACCCGTCGGGGGTCAGGTCGAGGATGGTGCCGGTATCTGCAAACAGAAATCCGGGCCGGACAACGCCATCTGAAGCTGCAAACGAAACCAGTTTCATTCTTTTCCTCGTGGTGGTTGAGAGTGTTGGCGGGTCAGGCTGCGGTCCACCCGCCGTCAATGGTGAAGCACGCCCCGTTAATAAACGCGGCCTCGTCGCTGGCCAGGTAGCGCACCATCGAGGCTATCTCATGGGGTTGGCCGAGGCGGCCGATGGGTTGGCGCGCGCGCAACTCGGCGCGGGTCTGCTCCTTATTATCCTTATGGAACTTTTCCAGGTAGCCTTCGACGAACGGCGTCTCGACGGTCCCGGGGCAGATGGCGTTCACGCGCAGGGTTTTGGGGTATTCGACGGCGAGCTGCCGGGTCATGGCAATTACCGCGCCCTTGCTGGTGCAGTAGGCAAAGCGCTGGCGGATCCCGACCTGGCCGGCGACCGAGGCCATGTTGACGATGGCGCCCACGTGCCGATCGTCGCCGGCGGCCAGCAGACGAGGCAAAAAGGCGCGGGTCACCAGGTACACGGCGCGCACATTTACGTTCAGCAGGCGATCGAAATCCTCTGGCTCCGTGGTTTCGATGGACCCGACGTGGCCGATGCCCGCGTTGTTTACCAGAATGTCGAGCTTCTCCACCTGCGCCGCGGCCTTGGCGATGGACTCCGTGCTGGTGACGTCGAGGTGGATGGCACTGGCCGATCCGGAGTGCGCGGCGAGGCGCCCGGCGGCGTCCAGGTTGATGTCGGCGACCCATACGAAAGCGCCGGCGCGAACGAGTTCCTTGACGGTGGATTCGCCGATTCCGCTGGCTCCGCCGGTTACCAGGGCGTGCCGGCCGGCAAGACCGAAGGCGGAAGCCGCTTGCGTATCAGTGCTCATGCATTTCCTCGCGGCGCGATTACGCCGCGCACTTCCCAGCATAAAGGGCGAAGCCGGGGGTCTGTCAGCGGCGACCGTCCCCGAATCGGCTGTGAGACGCGATGCCGTCGTTCCAAGCGTTGCGACGGACGAACCACGAGCAAGCTCGAAGTGGATCATCGGCGTTCGTGCTCATCTGGCGTAATATCGCACTGCCGCGGTGGCCGGGTGATGCATGATAGTGGAGAGATGGCTGCAACCCTGACCCAGAGAGGGAAAGAAGTGTCGCTGCTGCAGGAAGACCGGCTCTTTCCGGCTGAAGAGAAAACCCGCGCAATTACGCGGCGGTTATACGACGGAATAAAAAACCTGCCCATTGTGAGCCCGCACGGGCATACGCAGGCCGGGTGGTTTGCCCGCAACGAACCGTTTCCCGATCCCGTGAAGCTGTTCGTGCAGCCGGACCACTACGTGTTTCGCATGCTCTACAGCCAGGGGATTTCGCTGGACGAACTGGAGATCGGTCGGGCGCAGATCGAGAACCCGCGCCGGGTATGGAAGATCTTTGCCAGCAACTATTACCTGTTTCGCGGCACGCCCACGCGGTTGTGGCTGGATTATGCTTTCCAGGAACTGTTCGGTCTGAGCGAGCGGCTGAGCGAACGGACGGCGGACCTCTACTACGACCGCATCGAGGAGAAGTTGGCCACGCCGGAGTTTCTTCCGCGGGCGCTGTATGAGCGCTTCAACATCGAGGTACTGGCGACGACTGATTCGGCGCTGGAGCGGCTGGCCGATCACGCGGCCATTCGCGAATCGGGATGGAAGGGACGAATCGTTCCCACCTTCCGGCCGGATGCGGTGGTGGATCCGGAGTTTCCTGGATTCCTCGATAACCTGCGCAAGCTGGAAGCGCTCACGGGCGAGAACACGACTACCTGGCGGGGATACCTGCGCGCCCTGGAAAAGCGGAGAGAGTTTTTCAAGTCGATGGGCGCGACGGCTACCGATCACGGGCACCCGACGGCCCTGACGATGGACCTGAGCGAGACCAGTGCCGCTACGCTGTTCGAGCAGGTGGTGAGCGGCAAGGCCTATGCGGCGGACCTGGAGATTTTCCGCGGCCAGATGCTGACCGAAATGGCGCGCATGAGCGTTGACGATGGCCTGGTGATGCAGATTCATCCCGGCTCCGTGCGTAACCACAATGCAAAGATCCTGGCGGAGTACGGGCGCGACATGGGGGCGGACATTCCCCAGGCCACCAACTACGTGGAAGCGTTGCGGCCGCTGCTCAATCGGTTCGGCAACGAGCCCGACCTGACGATTATTCTTTTCACGCTCGATGAGACCACGTATAGCAGGGAACTGGCGCCGCTGGCGGGACACTATCCGTGCCTGAAGCTCGGTCCACCGTGGTGGTTTAACGACAGCCCGGAGGGAATGCGGCGGTTCCGCGAGCAGGCCACGGAGACTGCGGGTTTTTACAACACGGTGGGGTTCAATGACGACACGCGCGCGTTTCTCTCGATTCCGGCGCGGCACGATGTGGCGCGCAGGATCGACGCGGGATTCCTGGCGCAACTGGTGGCGGAACATCGCATCGATGAAGATGAGGCCGTGGAGTTGGCGGAGGAGTTGACGGTGGGGTTGGTGAGGAAGGCGTATCGGCTTCAGGAACATTGAGGCGGATTGTTAAACCCACATCTCAGAATCGAGATGTGGGGCACCCACCTCCAACTTTACGACCACGTTATTTGCGAACCTTGGCCAATATTTCCAGGTAAGCTTTCGCCGTTTCGGTGATGATCCCGGGTTTGCCTTCGTCGATGGCGGCGAGGTTGACCAGGTCGCTGCCCACGCCGAGCGCCCGGGCGCCCGCTTTGATGAAGCTCTCCGCGGTTTGCAACGTGACTCCGCCGGTAGGGATGAGCTTCAGATGGGGGAAGGGGGCGAGCAGCGATTTCAGATAGCTGGCGCCGCCCATGGCGGAACAAGGGAAGATCTTCACGTAATCGGCGCCGGCGCGATCGGCGGTGATGACTTCTGTGGGCGTGAGGGCGCCCGGTATGGAAAGCTTACCTGCTGCTTTGGTGGCAGAGATGACTTCCGGATGGAGACTGGGACTGACGACGAACTCCGCGCCGGCCGCGATGGTTTCTTCGGCTTCGCTGGCCGAGGTGACGGTGCCGGAGCCGAGGAGGAGCTTTTCTCCGTAGCTCTTTTTGAGTGCGGTCAAAATTCCGCAGGCGTCAGGACACGTCATCGTGACTTCGACGACAGTGACGCCGCCCGCAATCATGGCTTCGACTACGGCATGGGCCTGGCGGGGATTCTTCGCGCGCAGAACTGGGATGAGGCCCACGCGTTCGATTATTTGTGCGGTAGTTTCGGGCATCAGTTCCTTCCTGAGCGGAGCGAGCGGAGTTCGGGCTAGCGCGCGATGCGGGCTGAGCCGCCCTTCATGGCGCGTTCCACTTCGGCCAGCGTCGCCATGCTGGTGTCGCCCGGCGTGGTCATGGCGAGCGCCCCGTGGGCTACGCCGCATTTCACCGCCCACTCGACCGGTTTGCCGGCCAGAAATCCGTAGATGAGGCCGGAGGCAAAACTGTCGCCGCCGCCGACGCGATCGAGAATGTCGACTTCGTGCTGCGGCACATGCACGATCTGGTCCTGGTAGAGGGCGATGGCTCCCCAGGAGTTGCGGCTGGCGGTCTGGGCGGTGCGCAAAGTGCTGGCGATGAGTTTCAAGTCAGGGTAGGCAGCGGCTACTTCGCGGAGCATTTCCTCGTAGGCGCCGATGGGCAACTCGCCGAAGTCCTCGTTGACGCCCTTAATCTCCATACCGAGCATGGCGGAAAAATCCTCTTCGTTGCCGAGCAGGAGGTCGACTTTGCGGACGAGTTCGCGATTGACTTCCTGAGCCTTGGCCTTGCCGCCGATGGAGCGCCACAGGGAATCGCGATAGTTGAGGTCGTAAGAGATGGGGGTTCCGGCGCGGCGGGCGGCGTCCATGGCCTGGGCGGCGACGTCGGCCGTGGAAGACGAGAGCGCGGCGAAGATGCCGCCGGTGTGGAACCAGCGCGAGCCGTTGTCGGGGCCAAAGATCGACTTCCAGTCGAAGTCGCCGGATTTGACCTGGCTGATGGCGGTGTGGCCGCGATCGGAGCAGCCCACCGCGGCGCGCACGCCGAATCCGCGTTCCGTGAAATTGAGGCCATTGCGGACGGTACGGCCGACGCCGTCGAAATGGGCCCACTGAATGAGCGAGGTGTCTACCCCGCCCTGAAGGATGAGGTCTTCAACCAGGCGGCCGACGGGATTTTCGGCCAGTACGGTGGCCACCGCGGTGCGCTGGCCAAAGCAGCGCCGCAAGCCGCGGGCCACGTTGTATTCGCCGCCGCCCTCCCAGACCGTGAACTGGCGCGTGGTATGAATGCGACCTTCGCCGGGATCGAGGCGAAGCATGACCTCTCCCAGGCTCAAACAATCCCAGCGCTGTTTGGTTTGGGGAATCTTGATTGGTTCCATGCACCTGTCACTCGTTTACAGACACTTTACAGCATGGGGCGGCCCTGGGCGGCGACGCATTCCGCGACGCAAGTAAATCGGCTTAGGTGATAGATTTTTCTCGCTGGGCGGGACGAGCGAATGACCGAAGCCGAGCCGGTCTTGTACATTGGCGGAGTTGACCTGACACACGAGGAGCGCGGATTGTGAAGCTTTTTGATTTGAGCGGCAGAGTGGCAGTAGTGACCGGAGGAACGACGGGCCTGGGCCATGCCATCGCGTTGGGGCTGGCGGATGCGGGCGCGGATGTAGTGGCCAGCTCGCGCCGCCGCGAGCAGGTGGACCAGGTCGCAGGGGAGATCGAGCAGCGCGGCCGGCGAACCATGCGGCTCACCAGCGATGTGCAGGATCGGGTATCCGTTCAGGCGCTGCATGACGGGGCATTGAAGGAGTTCGGCAAGGTGGACATCCTGGTGAACGCGGCGGGGGTGACGCACAAGTCTCCTACGCTGGAGGAGAGCGAGCAGGAGTGGTCGCGGGTGATCGAGACCAACCTGACGGGAACACTGCGGGCATGCCAGATCTTCGGCAAGACCATGGTGAGCACGGGCTATGGACGGATCATCAACATCGCATCGCTGACCACGTTTCTTGGTTTCTTCCAGGTGGCGGCCTATTGCGCGAGCAAGGCGGCGGTGGGATCGCTGACCAAGGTGCTGGCCGTGGAGCTGGCCCAGACGGGCGTAAACGTGAACGCGATTGCGCCGGGCATGTTTCCCACGGAGCTGAATGCGAAGCTGATCACGGGCACTCCGCGCGGCGAGGAACTGCACATGCGAGTGCCGATGGGGCGATTTGGAAAAGCGGAGGAGCTGCAGGGAACCGCGATCTTCCTGGCGTCGGAAGCGTCCGCGTATGTGACCGGCGAAATCGTGGCAGTGGACGGAGGGTTCCTGGCCAGCGGAGTGAACCGGTAAAAAGAGCAGGGAACAGGGTAGAGCAGGGAACGGGGAACAGTACGAAGTGAAGATTACGAATGCATACGTGAACGTCACTTCGCCGGGACGAAACTTTGTCACGCTGAAAGTGGAAACCGACGGGGGGATTTACGGACTGGGCGACGGGACGCTGAATGGCCGCGAGCTGGCGGTGGCCAGCTATCTCAGCGATCACGTGATCCCCTGTCTCGTGGGGCGCGATCCATTCAACACCGAGGACATCTGGCAGTACCTGTATCGCGGTCCGTACTGGCGGCGCGGGCCGGTAACGATGGCGGCAATCGCGGCGGTGGACGTGGCGTTGTGGGACATCAAAGGGAAGGCGCTGAATACGCCGGTCTACAACCTGCTGGGAGGCAAGAGCCGCGAAGGCGTGCTGGTGTACTGTCATGCATTCGGCAAGGACATCGAACATGCGCTCGAGGATGTAGCCAAACACCGGGACATGGGCTACCGGGCGATCCGGGTGCAGAGCGGGGTGACGGGGTTGAAGAGCACGTACGGCGTGGCCAAGGGGCCGGGCAGCTACGAGCCGGCGGAACGCGGCCTACCCGCGGAGTACGAGTGGGCAACGGAGCCGTACCTGCGCGATGTACCGAAGCTGTTCGCCAGGGTAAGGGAAGCGTTTGGCGAGGAACTGCACCTGCTGCATGACTGCCATCATCGGCTGACTCCCATTGAGGCTGGCCGGTTGGGGAAGGAACTGGAGCCCTTTCACCTCTTCTGGCTCGAGGACCCTACGCCCGCCGAGTTGCAGGAAGGTTTCAAGATCATCCGCGAGCACACCACTACGCCGATCGCGGTGGGCGAGGTGTTCAACACGATCTGGGACGCGCACGACCTGATCCGGAACCAGTGGATCGACTATATCCGCGCGACCGTCACCCACTCCGGAGGCATCACGCACCTGAAGAAGGTTGCCGATTTTGCCGGACTGTACCATGTGCGCACGGGGTGCCACGGCGCCACGGACTTGTCGCCGGTATGCATGGCGGCGGCGCTGCACTTCGACACGGCGGTTCACAACTTCGGCATCCAGGAACACATGCCGCATTCCGAAGAGATGGAGGCCGTGTTCCCGCACCAGTATTTTTACAAGGACGGCATGATGTATCCGGGCGATGCGCCGGGACTGGGCGTGGATCTGGATGAGGAACTGGCGAAGAAGTACCCATATCAGCGCGCGTATCTGCCGGTGAACCGCAAGCTCGACGGGACACTGACGGATTGGTAGAGCACCGACGGGCAGGCCATGATCGACACTGAGGACCGCACCGAACCCTCCGAACTTTCCGAACCACCCGCGCTGGCGGGGCGATGGACTATCTGCGCCATGTTGTTTGTGGCCACGACCATCAACTACATGGACCGGCAGGTGCTCTCGATCCTGCGGCCGTTTCTGAATGGCCAGGTGCACGTGATTCAGCCCTGGATTCATGGCTGGCCCACAAGCGAGCGCACCATTTCGATGAACGAGATCCAGTACGGCTACATCGTATGGGCGTTCCAGGTGGCGTACGCGCTTGGGGTCATCTTCGCCGGCCGCCTGGTGGACCGGCTGGGGTGCAGGCGCGGCTATCCGATCGTGACAGGGATCTGGAGCCTCTCTGCCATGGGCCACGCGCTGGTGAATTCGGTCACGGGGTTTGGGATTGCGCGGTTCTTTCTCGGGCTGGGCGAGAGCGGCAACTTTCCTGCCGCGATCAAAGCCACGGCGGAATGGTTCTCGCCCAGAGAGCGGGCGCTGGCGACGGGGGTTTTCAACTCCGGCGCGGGTGTGGGTGCGATTCTGGCGCCGTTCATCGTGCCCAGGGTGATGGAGCATTTTGGCTGGCGGGCCTCGTTTCTGGTTACGGGCACATTCAGCGCGGCGTGGATCGTCTGGTGGTCGATTCGCTACCACAAGCCGAGGGTGGCATCTGACCCCCGCCCCCCGGACGAAGACCTGTCCGTGGGCACCCCGGACCTTAGCTGCGCGGCGGTGACGCCCCAGCTTTCGACGATTGCGTGGTGGAAGCTTTTGCGTTATCGGCAGGCCTGGGCCTTTGTGCTGGGCAAATTCCTCACCGATCCGGTGTGGTGGTTTTACCTGTTCTGGCTGCCGGGATATTTCAACTCGCGATTCAAGCTGGACCTTTCTCACATCGGTCTTCCGCTGATCGTGGTGTACGTGGTGTCAACCATTGGGAGCGTCACCGGGGGCTGGCTGCCCAAGGGCTATATGCGGCTGGGAATGCAGCTGAAATCCGCGCGGCTGGCGACCATGCTCACATGCGCATGCCTGGTGGTTCCGATTGCGTTTGCGGGCGGGCTGCACTCGATGTGGACGGCGGTGGCCCTGCTTTGTATCGCCACCAGCGCCCACCAGGGCTGGTCCGCAAATATTTTCACCACAGTTTCGGATATGTTTCCGGCGGAGTACGTGGGCACGGTGGTGAGCTTTGGCCAGGTGGGCGGGGCGGTTGGGGGCGCCATCTTCGCCCTGGTGGCGGGGCACATTCTGCAGTTCACTCACAGCTACGTGTCGCTGTTCGTCTTCTCGGGCTCGGCGTACCTGATTGCGCTGGGGTTGCTGCGAACCCTGGCGCCGGGGCTTAAACGGGCTGTGCTTCCGAGCTGAGGCAGGCCATGAAAGATCTGCATCGCAAGGCGCTGATCGGAATCCTTCGCACATTTGTCATGCTGGCGGCGGCGGTCTTTCTGCCAGCATGGACGCTGCGCTATTGGCAGGGGTGGGTGTGCCTGGCGGCATTTTTTGTTCCGGCATGCCTGATTTCCGTTTGGGTGGCGAAGCACGATCCGGCGCTGTTGGAACGACGACTGAAGGCGGGACCAAAGGCGGAGAAGGAGACCGGGCAGAAGATTGTGCAGACGATCACGTCGATTGTTTTTCTGGGTGATTTCGCCGTGCCTGCGTTCGATCATCGATTTGGTTGGTCGTCTGTTCCGGTGTGGGCGGCAGTGACTGGCGACCTTATGATGCTTGTGGGTTTTGCCATCACCTTCGCGGTGTTCAAAGCGAACAGCTTCACATCGGGTATTATCGAGGTCGCCGAAGACCAGAAGGTGATCTCCACGGGACCGTACGCCATAGTGCGCCATCCCCTTTACTCAGGCGGATTGATTATGCTGTTTGGGATCCCGCCGGCGTTGGGTTCGTGGTGGGGAATGCTTGTGAATCTACCGCTGCTGGCGGCGATTATCTGGCGGTTGCTCGACGAAGAAAGATTCCTGGTGGAGAAGCTGACCGGTTATGCCGAGTATCGTGAATCCGTACGCTACCGGCTGGTGCCCTTTGTGTGGTAGCAAGCGAAATGATTGTCAAAGGAAATTGAATGGCAGAAAAACGGAAACTTCGTATGGGATTGGCGGGCGGGGGCCCGGGTGCTTTTATTGGCCCGGTGCACCGCATGGCTGCGGAACTGGACGGCCGTATTGAATTGGTGGCGGGCGCGTTTTCAAGCTCGCCGGAGAAATCGCGCGCGGCGGGCGAGGCGTTTCGGATTGAACCGGCGCGCGCGTATGCGAGCTACGATGAAATGCTGCGTGCGGAGAAGCAGCGCGACGATGGCATTGATTTCGTGGTGATTGCCACGCCCAACAGCTTGCATCTCCCCATGGCAAAGGGGGCGCTCGAAGCGGGCGTTCCGGTGGTGAGCGACAAGCCCGCCACGGCCACCTATGAGGAAGTGCTGGAACTCGAAAAGGTAGTGGCCAAGGCGGGCCTGCCGTACGCGTTGACGCACACCTATGCCGGCTATTCGCTGGTGCGTGATGCGCGGTCACTGTGCGCGAGCGGCGAGCTGGGCGAGATTCGCAAGGTGGTGGTCGAGTACCTGCAGGGGTGGCTCAGCGAGCCGCTGGAGAAGACCGGACAGAAGCAGGCGGGCTGGCGGGTGGACCCGGCGCTGAACGGTCCGGGCGGCTGCATCGGCGACATCGGCACGCACGCATTTCACCTGGTGGAGTACGTGACGGGTCTGCAGGTGAGCGCGATTCACGGGACGCTTCGCTCGGTTGTCGAGGGCCGGCGTGTCGATGACGACTGCACGGCCCTGCTGAAGTTGAATAACGGGGCGGCGGGCGTGTTGATGTGCTCGCAGATCGCGACGGGGGAGGGGAACGGACTGCGCATTCGCGTCTATGGTGACAAGGCATCCATTGCATGGGCACAGGAAGACCCCAATCGTCTGCACCTGCGGCATCTGGACGGGCGCGAGGAGATTCGCCATGCGTCGGGGCCGTACCTGAGTGCAGATGCGCGCGCCGTAACGCGGCTTCCGGGCGGCCATCCCGAAGGGTACCTGGAGGCCTTTGCGGTGCTCTATCGTGAGTTTGCCGAGGCGTTCGAAGCCTGGCGGGCGGGGAATAAGAATCCATTGCCGCCGACGTTGCCCGGAATCAGGGCGGGGGTGCGCGGAATGCGTTTCATTGAACGAACCATCGAGAGCCACAAGCGCGGCGAGTGGGTGGAGTTCTGATTATTTCGGTCATGGGAGCGAGCAGAAAAGCAGGTCCTTCCGCTTGCCCTTCGCAAGCTCAGGGTCAGCGTCAGGATGACAACGGATTGGTGAGAGGAAACGATGAAGACGATCAAGGGACCGGGAATTTTTCTGGCGCAGTTCGCGGGGGATTCGGCGCCGTTTAATACGCTGGAGAACATGGCCCGCTGGGCGGCTGGACTGGGATTTGCCGGAGTGCAGATCCCCACGTGGGATGCGCGCCTGTTCGATTTAAAGCAGGCCGCAGAGAGCCACGGTTACTGCGACGAGATTCTGGGCGTAGTGGAGGCGGCCGGGCTGAAGGTGACAGAACTGTCCACGCATCTTCAGGGGCAGCTTGTTGCCAGCAATCCCGCATATGACGCGATGCTGGAGGGCTTCGCGCCCGCGGGGCTGGATCTTAAGGCGCGCCAGGAATGGGCTGTACAGCAACTGCGGTGGGCGGCGACAGCGAGCCGGAATCTGGGCCTTACGGCCCATGCCACATTCTCAGGCGCGCTGGCGTGGCCGTATTTCTATCCGTGGCCGCAGCGCCCCGCGGGGCTGATCGATGAAGCCTTTGAAGAGCTTGCCCGGCGCTGGCTGCCGATCCTGAATGCCTTTGAGGAAGCGGGCGTGGATGCGTGCTTTGAACTACATCCCGGCGAAGACCTGCACGACGGTGCGACGTTCGAGCGATTCCTGGCGGTGGTCGACAACCATCCGCGCGCGAATATTCTCTTCGATCCGAGCCACATGGTCCTGCAGCAGCTCGATTACCTGGAGTTCCTCGATCTTTACCACGAGCGGGTGCGCGCGTTTCACGTGAAAGACGCGGAGTACCGCCCCACCGGGCGTTCGGGCGTGTACGGGGGCTACCAGGATTGGATCGACCGCCCCGGACGGTTCCGGTCATTGGGCGACGGGCAGGTGGATTTCAGCTCCATCTTCAGCAAGATGGCGCAGTACGACTATCCCGGGTGGGCGGTGCTGGAGTGGGAGTGCTGTATCAAGCATCCCGAGCAGGGCGCGGCGGAAGGAGCGCCGTTCATTCGCAACCACATCATCCGAGTGACGGAGAGGGCGTTCGATGATTTCGCAGGCGCGGATACCGACAAGGCTCGCAACCGGCGCATCCTGGGGCTTGCATAGTTCGAGCTTCGGGATTCCCGGGGCCGCCACCTAGTGGTGTCCGCCGGAAATAGCATCCTGTATTTACGACCTTGAAACGGCTATTTCTCCAAACCTGCATTCCCTCACGGGCTAAAGCCCAGCTGATTTGGGTGGCTTTATGTAGGGGCTGAAGCCCGTACCCTTCAAAACGGAATATATCTGTGTTACGGATACCACTGGCATCAAGCTTATGGAACCACTCAACCTCAACGGACGATCGCTTACGCTGGCGGAAATCGAGGCGGTGTCGCTATTTCATCGACGCGCGGAGATTGCGCCGGAGGCGCGGGCGCGGATGGCGGCGAGCCGCGGGACTATCGAAAAGATTCTGGATGCCGGCGAAACGGTGTATGGAGTAAACACGGGGTTTGGCAAGCTCTCCGATGTGCGGATTGCGCATGAGAGCCTGGCGCAGCTGCAGACCAACCTGGTGCGCAGCCACGCGGCGGGTGTGGGCAATCCGCTCTCGGAGCCGGAAGCGCGTGCGATGCTGCTGTTGCGGGCCAACGTGCTGGCCAAGGGTTTCAGCGGCAACCGGCCGGAACTGGTGGACCTGCTGATCGCGATGGTCAACGCCGGGGTGCACCCGGTGATACCGGAAAAGGGATCGGTGGGCGCCAGCGGGGACCTGGCGCCGCTGGCGCACCTGGCGCTCGTTCTTATCGGCGAAGGCGAGGCGTTTTACCGCGGGGAACGGCTGCCGGGCGGCGAAGCCCTGAGGCGCGCCGGTCTCGCGCCGCTGGGGTTGGCGGCCAAGGAAGGTCTCGCGCTTCTTAACGGCACGCAGGCGATGACGGCCGTAGGCGCGCTCGCGATCTGCCGTGCGCGCCGAGTGGCGCACCTGGCCGATGTTGCGGGCGCCATGTCACTGGATGCGCTGAAGGGCACACCGGCGGCATTCGACTCCCGGATTCATGAAGCCCGGCCCCATGCGGGGCAGATTGCGGCCGCGGAGCATCTGGTCGGTTTGCTGCGAGGGTCGGAGATTCGCGAATCGCATCGCGAGCACTGTTCGCGCGTGCAGGATGCCTACTGCCTGCGCTGCATGCCGCAGGTGCACGGGGCGGTGCGCGATGTTCTGGCGCACGTCACGGGCGTGCTGGAAACGGAGGCTGGATCGGCGACGGACAATCCGCTGGTGTTTCCGCGTGATTCGTCCGGCTCGCAAGAACACGAGGTGGTTTCGGGCGGCAATTTCCACGGCGCGCCGCTGGCATACGCGTTCGATTACGCAGCCATCGCACTCACCGACCTGGCGGGAATCACGGAGCGCCGGATCGATCGCCTGCTGAATCCTGATATCAACGAAGGGCTGCCGGCATTTCTGTCCACGGATCCCGGGTTGTCTTCGGGGTTCATGATCGCGCAGATCGTAGCGGCGGCGCTGATCAACGAGTGCCAGGTGTTCGCGACCCCGTCCTCCACGGGAAGCATTCCCACGGATGGAGGCAAGGAAGATCATGTTTCGATGGGCATGACCGGCGCGCTGAAGCTGCGCAACATCGTGGAGAACGTGGAGCGTATCGTGGCCATCGAGCTGATGTGCGCCGCGCAGGCGATTGAATTCCGGCGACCGCTCAAGTCGAGCCCGCAACTGGAGCAGGTGCACGATGCGGTGCGTGCGGTGGTGCCGCGGCTGGAGCAGGATCGCACGCTGGCGCCGGATATCGATGCGCTGGCGGGTGCGGTGAAGCTGGGCAAATTCAATGCATGGCTGGATCAGGAGTGACGAGAACAACTGCAGTCGGGGAGGAAACGGGTTCAGCTGAAGCGATGAAAATGCAAAGCAGGTCCTTCCACTTTCCCTTCGCAAGCTCAGTGTCAGCGTCAGGCTGACAACCGTTTTGGTTGGCGTTATCCATAGCCATTTTCATGACAGGTGCCGCGAAGCATGATTCGGAATTGAGGATTTAGTATGGGGACTGTTGCGGAGGCGCGAGGCAGGTGAAGCTTTTTCGAACAGCAAGGGGGCGGTTTGTCGAGGAGGATGGCCATCATTATCGCATCGGGGCGTTGACGTGGGACGCATTGATGGCGCATGAGAATCTGGAGTCGTGCCTGGAGGCCATTGTGGAGAGCGAAGCGCCCACCCATGAGTTTCATGGGGCGCCATTGCTTCCGCCGATTGACGGCCAGGAGGTATGGGCCGCCGGCGTGACGTACTACCGCAGCCGCGGCGCGCGCATGGAGGAGTCGAAAGACGCAGGCGGAGGCGACTTCTACGATCGGGTGTATTCGGCCGAGCGACCCGAGCTGTTTTTCAAATCGACTGCCAGCCGTACGGCGGGACATGGCGGGAAGGTGCGGATCCGCAAGGACGCGCACTGGTCGGTGCCCGAACCGGAGTTGACGCTGGTGGTGAGCCCGCTCGGGAAGATTATTGGATACACGGTCGGAAACGACATGAGCTCGCGCGATATCGAAGGTGAGAATCCGCTCTACCTGCCTCAGGCGAAGGTGTACGACGGCAGCTGCGCACTCGGTCCGGGCATCCTGGTCACATCGAGCCCGCTGCCGCATTCCACCGAGATTCTGCTGGAAATCATCCGCCACGAGCGCATTGAGTTTGCCGGGTCCGTGGCGCTGTCGGAGCTGAAGCGTGATCCGAGTTCCCTGGTGGAGTATCTGTTCCGCGACAACTCGTTTCCCAACGGCTGCCTTCTGATGACGGGCACGGGAATTGTGCCGCCGAGCTCGTTCACTCTGGCGGTTGGGGATCGAGTGAGGATTACGATTGAGCCCATCGGAACACTTGAAAATGAGGTGGCTTGACGCGGGAACGGATGCCGGACGCGGCAGGAGCGGCGAGGGTTACGACACCGAATCACGGGCGGCCTGCAGATCGATACCAAGTTGCTGGCACTTCTTGTAGAGATGGCTGCGCTCCAGGCCGAGCGCGCGTGCCGTTTGGCTTACATTGCGCTGATTGCGTTCGAGCTCCTGCAATACCGTAGCGCGTTCGAAATCCTGGACGCGCTGAGCAAGAGGCGCCGTGCCGCCGGCCGAGTCATCGGAGCCGGGAAGAGAAGCCGCCGATGCGCGAGAGCTCGGCAAGGCAAGCGCCACAGCCTCGCGATCCACTTCACCCTCAGCCAGCAGAAGCAGCCGTTCCAGGACGTTTCGTAACTCGCGGATGTTTCCCGGCCAGGGATATTCCTTGAGGGCCTCGATGGCTCCGGCAGAGAAGGGGACCGGTTTCCAGCCGTTCTGCGCGCTCACCTGGCGGGCGAAGTGATCGACGAGGGCGGGCAGGTCTTCGCAACGCCGGCGCAGCGGCGGCAACTCCACCGGGAACACGACCACGCGATGATAGAGGTCGCGCCGGAAAGCGCCGGTCTCGACGAGCTGCTCAAGATTGCGATGGGTCGCGACGACCACGCGCACATCCACGCTGGTGGGTTTGTCGGAGCCGATGCGTTCCACTTCGCCTTCCTCGAGGACGCGCAGGAGTTTGGCCTGCATGGACGCGGGCATATCGCCGATTTCGTCGAGGAACAACGTGCCGCGGTGGGCCTGCTCGAATTTACCGGTGTGGCGTTGGGCTGCTCCGGTGAACGAGCCCTTCTCGTGGCCGAAGAGCTCGCTTTCGATCAGCTCGGCGGGAATGGCGGCGCAGTTGAGGGTCACGAACGGCCCGCCGGCGCGATGGCTTTTCTCGTGCAGGGTGCGGGCGACGAGTTCCTTGCCGGTGCCGGTCTCGCCATAAATGCATACCCGCGATTCGCTGGCGGCTACGCGTTCGATCTGCGCCATTACGCGGCGCATGGTCTCGCCTGTCCACACGAGGGTATGCCTGCCTACGCGCGTACGGAGGTCGCGGTTCTCGGCTTCGAGGCGGGTGAGCTTCAGGGCATTCTCAAGCGTGACCAGGAGCTTTTCGGTGGAGAGCGGCTTTTCGAGGAAATCGAGGGCTCCCAGGCGCGTGGCGCGAACCGCCATTTCGATATGGGCCTGCCCGCTCATCATCACCACGGGCGCGGCGACCCCTGCGGTCTTCAAGTCTTCGAGCAGAGCGAGGCCATCGCGGCGGGGCATGACTACATCGCTGAGAACGAGGTCGAAGGGCTGGTTGCGGGCCAGTTCCAGGGCGCGGGCAGCGTTGTCGCAAACCACGGCATCGTGCCCGGCAAGCCGAAAGGCGCGGGAAAGGGAGGCCAGGGTATTGGCCTCGTCGTCGACGATCAGGATTTTGGCTTTCACCGTCATGGGTGTGCCCGGGGGAGAGTGATGATGAAGGTCGCGCCTTCGCCGGCACGGCTCTCCACGGCAATCTTACCTTTGTGATCCGCGATTACGGATTGGACGATCGCCAGTCCCAGGCCGGTGCCGTGCTGCCGGGTTGTGTAGTAAGGGGTGAAGAGGCGCTCGCATTCCTCCGGAGTGAGCCCCGGTCCGGTGTCGGAAACGCGAATCTCGACCTGATCGCCTGCCGGTTTGGCGGAGAGTGTCAAGACGCCGCCGGCGGGCATGGCGTCCTGGGCATTGAGTACGAGATTGGAGAGCGCGCGGTGAAGAAGCTCGGGATCGGCGTCGAGGGTCATGGGCTCCTGGGCAACGTCTACCTCGAAACGCATCCCGTTTTGCGCGCCGGCGGCATAGAGGGATCGTACGCGTTCGATGACATCGCGCGCGTCGATGTGTTCCAGCTCGGGCCGGGGCATTTTGCTGAAGTCGCTGAAGCGGCCGATGATGGTTTTCAGGTTGGCGATTTCCATGGTGAGGGTGTGGGTACTTTCGCGGAAGACTTCATCGAATTCTTCGGCGGGGAGCTGGCGGGCTCGCGACAGGTTTTCGACCGTGAGCTGCAGGGGGAACAAAGGGTTCTTCAACTCGTGGGCCAGACGGCGGGCCAACTCGCGCCACGCGGCTACGCGTTCGGTCTGCAGGAGGCGGTCGCGCTGGCTGCTTAATTCGCTGGTCATGTGGTTGAAGCTGCGCGCCAGTACGCCGAGTTCGTCGCGGCCGGTGTCGGGCACTTCGGTTTGCCAGTTTCCGGCGGCGACCTCCCCGGCGGCGCGTGCTAGCTGCTCGATGGGGCGCGATACGCGGGCAGCGATCCACAGGCTCATGACGATGGAGAGCAGAATGCCGGCGGTGGCGACAGAGTAAGAGATGGAGCGAATGTGTTGCTGGGCCGCGACCATTTCGGCGCGCGACAGGACGACGGTGAGCACTGCGAGCACGGCGCCGGTGTCATTTTTGAGCGGAATCGCGGTGGCGTAGACGCTGTCTTCGCGCCGGGAGGTGAGATAGAGGATGGCGCTGGTCTGGCGGCCGGAGTGGATCGCCGTAGAGATGATGGCCTGGTATTTGCCGGCGGCGAGAACTTCTCCGTTGGAAGCGACCAGGTGCCTGGGATCGAAGGCTGGCGATGTGGCAGGCGGTTGCAGGGTGGCTGAGGTGGTTGCAGTCCCGGCGTCAGCGTAGAGGTAGACCTGCATCCCGGGGGCGACGGGCAGATCGGCGAGGAAGGTTTGGTCGAGGCGGCGACCACCGACGAGGTTGACCGCGGGTTCGGCGCCGCGCACCGCGCGGACTGCGAACAAACCGAGCGCCGTGCTGCCATCGGGGAGGTCTTCGCGCTTGAGGAAAGCGGGCTGGGCGGTTTGTGCTGCCGCTGGCTCGGGGTAGCCGAAGCGGGCCGGCCATTGCGCGGAACTGATCACGTTGCCGTCCGGTCCGACAATCTCCAGAAAATCGAGCTGCGCCTGCGGCGCCAGCGCCTGGGCCTGGGTGAGATAGGGAGCGGTATCGCCGGACTGCACGATTTCAAAGGCCATGGTGCGCACATGCTCGGAGGCGGCCAGGCGCTCCAGGGCCGCGGATACTTCCGCGGAGTGGTGCTGGAATTCGCGCTGGAACTGGCTCAGGACGAGGGCTGTGTCCTGCTGGTCGCGCTGGTCGAAGATGCGCTTGATGCGGACGAGCACGGTCCAGGACACTGCCACGACGACTGCGGCGACGGTGAGGGAGAGGAGGAGGAGCAGCTTCTGGCGGAGGCTCACGGCGTGTCCTCCAGGGAGGCATCGGCGAGAGCGGGAGTACCGGAGGGGTCGAGTTGCAAATCGCGGACGCGACCCGATGCGGCGTAAGAGCGCCGCAGATAGAGCAGCGGAATCAGGGTCTTGCGATCGAGGAATTCATGTTCCGCTTTATACAGGGCGGCGGGCGGCGAATCGCTTACGGGAGCAGCCTGGCCTGCGGCCCGCAACAGGGACTCCAGGCACGATTGCGGATCGCCGCTGTCCAGAGCGAAGGTACGCAGGTTGAGGTCGCCGCGCTGTGTCCCGGTGGCCATCTGCACGTTGAACCCCGCTTCGCGGAGATTGAGCGCAATGCGCTGGGCGGCAAGCTGCGAGGTGGGGGAGGCAGGGGAGGAGAGCGTGAGCTGGGCCGGGGTGAGGCCTCCGCGCAGTTGATGGGCCTTGTTCAAATCGCGGTCGGTGGCGAACAGGAAAGAGTAGCCGGTGATCTCCGCCGGCAGGAGGCTGGCGGTGACTTCTGCCTGTTTCTGGTAGATCACGTTGGACAGGGCGCCGCGGTCGATGGCGAGGGAGATCGCACCGCGCAGCATGGGATTGGCGAGCGCGCCGGTGTCGGCGGCCTCAAGGGCCAGAAGCGTGACCGGGGCAGAGGTGAGCACCCGCAGATGATCCTGCTGTGCCTGTCGCAACTGCTCGGCGGGAACTTCGACGATGTCGGCACGGCCAACGCCGAGGTCGAGCCACTGATCGCGGATGGCGCGGTGGACGCGAATCTCGATGGCGTCGGCGAAGGGCCGACCCTGCCAACAGTTCTCGTTGGCGGCGAGCTTGAGAACGTTGTTTGCGAAGCCAGCCGCCTCGTATGGACCGGTACCGAGAAGACGATTGTCGCTGGAAGGATCCGGGTTAGGAAGGGCGATGAGGAATGGGTCACTGGCGAGGAGCGCCGGCAGCACGGGCATGGGAGTGTCGCTGGTGAAGACCACGGCGCCGCCCGCCGCGCGAACTGCTCCCCAGGGACAAGTCTCGCGGCAGGAGGCATTCAACGAAGCGACCACATTAACGGAAGTGAGCGCCGTTCCGTCGCTGAAATGTACGCCGGGGCGAAGGCGGAACTGCCAGCGACGGTTATCGCTGTCGGCTTTCCACTCCAGGGCCAAGGCGGGCACAGCGATGCCGTTTTCGTCCATGCGCGTGAGTCCCTGGTAGAGGAGGCGACGGGCAATTCCATTGGGCTGCTGCCACGGGTCGCCTTCAATCTCGACGCGCAGTGTGCCGCCGTAATGGGGCCTTGTCCTGGCTTGGCCGGGGACCGTGAGCAGGGCGAGAAAAAAGCTAATTACACAGCGCCGTAACACGGTCCACCTCGTAATCGCGGGACGCCAGCCGAACCGCGGCCAGCAGGCTTTTGCCGTCGGAAGCGGGCCACAGCGAGGTGACGGTGCCATTCATAGTGAGCGGCGCGCTTGCGGGCACAGCCTCTTGCGCAGGCAATTCGTAAGCGCGCAGGCTGTCGACGGCGGCTTCACCGGATCCCGAGGCTATGACCTGTGCGCCCGATCCGCAGCCGGATTTGAGAACAGCGAAATCACCGCCCCAGTCGCGCGCGCCGCTCACGGGTTTCAGCGCGCCGTTGTCGACGATCTGCACTTTGCTGTCGATACCGTTTACGAGCCAGGCCATGGTTCCGGATGGTCGCGCGACTTCGGCAAACGAATAGAACGGAGCCAAATCGACACCTGCGGCGGGAGTGACAACGCCGGTGAAGTAATTGCGAGCCGCATTGAAAAACGCCCTGACGGGAGTGACGCGAATGTTCTCCATGGTCGCGGCGCTTGTCTGGCCATTCACCGGAATGGTTACGGGCCACGGATCATCGCTGGCATGGCAATGGATGGTCCAGCCGTCAGCCGGGGGAGCCGCGGGGGCTGCGGCGGGAGAATATGCGCCGGAGCACTCGGTCTGGCCGGTGTACGCGACAAATGCGGTCCGGTCAGGGGTGGGGATCATGATGCCGCGCGGGTCGCGAGAAAGCCGGCGAGTTTCATTCAAGGGAACGAACTTTTGATGCCGCCATGCGCCTTCGGCGAACGCGAAGAGGTCGATGGTATCGGGATGGAGAACGACCAGTGTGTTACCACTGTCGAACGCCGATAGTATCGGGTCGCCGGAAGGTGCGTCCGTGTTCGCGATTGGCAATCGTTCGCGGCGCAGAGTCATGTAGTCCGCGATAGAGCCGGTCCGGGCGACGCTCGCTCCAGCCGCCACCATGGTCGAGCGGGTCTCATTTCCCTGCGCGATTTCCGCCACCCACAGGCGGCCCCGGGTGTTCTCGCTGAGGGTGATGCGAATGATGTTGGCACTTTCGGCGCCCGCAAGCGATATTCCGCGGGCCTTTAGATTCCTTTCGATCGATGCGCGAATGGAGGGAACGTCGGCATTCTCAATGGAGGAGAGATTGCGGATGACCAGGGTGGCCTGGCCGGGGCCGAGGATGGAGGCGATCTGATCGGCGAGGGTAGCGGCGGGCTGAGCCCAGTCGCCCGGGGGTGTGGCCGCGAGAAGCAAGGTTGCCGCCAGCAGCGCACTCACCCATCCTGTCACCAGCCGTAACAGATTCATAGCCTCGCTGCTTTCATTGTTTGGTTCTGCGCGGATTATACCGAGTTTAGGGAAGGTTCGAGGATGAGGTATCCCGCCTGATGACGTGAGCGTCGCGAAGGCGGGACACCCAGGATTTGTGCAGTCGAAACTGCTTTAATGGCCGGGCTTGGCGGCCGGCGGATCCTCCTGCGAGTCCATCTCCTGCTTGATCACGGGATTGGTCAGGCCGGCCTTGAATACGTCGTTGGCGAAGAAGAATTTTCCATCGGAGGGGACCATGACCACCTGGATCTTGTCGGAGAGCCGCTCGGCGATGATCTTGTTGATGAGGAGGGGCGATTTGTTCAGCAATTCGGCCTCGCTGGTCATGCGTTCGGCGTCGGCGGTGGCGATCAGCTTGATGCGGCCGGCTTCGGCCTGGGCAAGCAGGTTGCGCCGCTCCAGCTCGGCTTTGCTGTCGATGACTTTGGCTTCCGCATCGGCTTGCGCATTCTGGATGGTGGCTTCCTTACGGGCCTGGGCCTCGAGCTTCGATTGTTCGATCTGCTTCTGTTTGAGGGGCAGGGTGTACTGCATGGCGTCGGCTTCTCCCCGGGCCTCGACAACCCTCGATTGCGCCTGTCCCTCCGCCAGCTTGACCTTCTGCTTTGCCTCGGCCTCGGCCTGAAGCTCGGCAATCTTCACCTGCTTCTGCTGGATATCGGTTTGCACGCTGAGCTGGTCATCCTCCTGCTCCTTGAGCAGCAGGCTTTCGAGGCCGCGGGCAAATTCCTCGGGCAATTGGATGTCGGAGAGCATCACCTCTTCTACCACGATGCCGTCGGCAGAGAGTTTCTTCACGATGATTCCGGCCGCCCTGGAGCGGACTTCCTCGCGCTTGCTGGAGAAGAGCTCGCGCACGGTGTACTGGGGGGCAAGTTCGCGCCAGGCGCTGGCGACGACCGGGGGCACGATCTCCTTGTCGGGCGGCTGGGGCAAGCGGGACTGCACGCTGTCGAGCTTGTTGGGATCGAGCCGGTAGCGCACCGTAATCGCGAGGCCGATGTTCAGGCCTTCGCGCGACTGTACGTTGAGCCCGCTTTTCTGTGCGGCCTTGTTGGCGCCTTCCACGATGCCGGCGGTAAACAGGTGGTCGCGGAGGTCGAACATTTCGACCGATTCAACCAGGGGAGTGATGAAGTGCGTGCCCGGGTAAAGCGTGCCCGGAAGGGTGCCGCTGACCTGGCTGATGCGCACCGCGCCCATGCCTGCGGGCACCACCACAACGCTGGCCGCGACCAGCAGGGGGAGGCAGGCAAGGAGGGCGAGCGCGACGGGGCCGCGCCAGGAGAGATCAAGCGGCTCGGCGAGAGGTTCGGGAGTTCCTTCCAACGCGGCTCGGCGCGCGCGGCCATAGCGATTGACGATGTCGACCAGCGGAATAGCCACTGCCGTGGCCAGTAAGAGGGCTCCGGCGATGGTGAGCAACAGCTTCAGTGCGAGCATTTCCGTTCTCCGTTTCTTGCTTCAGTGTGATGGCGCTCCGGATTCGGTTTGGTCCTGGGCCATGGAGCGATCAGCAGCCGGACCAGTCCTCCGAAAGTGAGCTCTTCCAGGAGCAGTCCCGTAACCACCGGGAGGAGCGCCGCTCCGAGGCCGTTTACCGTTTCATCCAGCAGACTCATGGGCTTCCTCCTTTACCGCGTGCCCAGGCTTTACCGCGTTCCCAGGGTTGATACGGTGATTGCGGCGAGCGGCGCAGGGGCCGGATCGGAAGCAGCGGGCATCGGAGCGGTATCGGTGTGCGCGGTCTGGGTTGGCTCGACATTGGCCGGGGCGGGTATTTCGGCCGGTGCAAACAGGCGGGCAGTTTCGTCGTCGCGGTGTCCTATAAGGCGGACGGTATCGCCCACCGCGACCAGAGTGTAGAACTCTTCAAGGTCTGTCCTGGCCATGCGGATGCAGCCGTGAGAGGCGGCCTTGCCGATCGACCTGGGCTCGTTGGTGCCATGGATTCCATATCCCGGCTTGCTCAAGCCCATCCAGCGGGTGCCCACCGGGTTATTCGGTCCGGGCAGGACTGTCTTGCCTTCGTGTTGATAGGTGGGATTGGCGACCCGGCGCTGAATGGTGAATGTGCCTTCCGGGCTGGGGGTGGAGGGCTTGCCCACCGCGACCGTGTAGACCTTCTTGATTTCGCCGTCTTCGATCAGGGCCAGCCTGCGGTCCTCGAGGCTGACAACGATCTCGCGGTGAGAGATGAGCCGGGGTTGGGAAACTTCCGGCTGAAGTACCTGTTGCTGGGCGACCGCAACGGTGGCACAAAACGCTGTTCCCATTGCCACCAGAACCACCGCCCACCTGGAATTCATCGCTTTCACCGCATTCCCCGTCTTTCTGCCTGCGCCCTGAGGGAATGCAGCGGGCGTGCCATAAGAGCGGTGTTGAGGGCACTGGAGTTATGGGAAAGGCTAGCCGCGGAACACGTGTCAAGGACGACACGCTTGTGTCAGAAGAGACGCAGGACGATGGACCAGTTTGGCGGCGCGGATGGAAACGCCAACTATATTGTCATCACAATCAAAGGATTGCTATGATGAAGGCCCTTCCGGAGGTTCCATGTCAGCCTCACCCTCGAATGTCAGGATCAGCATCGATGGCGGCGCGGGCAGCGACCAGGATGAACTGGCGCTGCTGGGTCAGCGTCTGCGCGGGGATATCAAGCAACTGGATATCGACAGCGTGGAGTTTGAGCGTGGCGGCGCGGCCCCGGCCGGAGCCAAGGGCGATCCGTTTAGCCTGGCGAGCCTTGCCGTGACGCTTGCGCCGGTGGTCCTGAAATCACTCTTCGACCTGCTGCAGAACTGGACCGCGCGTCACAACAATGCGACGGTGACGATCGAAATGGGCGCCGATAAGCTCACCATGACGGGGAAGCCGACGAAGGAACAGCTCGCCGTGATCCAGGCCGTACTGCAGAAGCACCAGCAGGCGTGATCGCCATGCAAGAAACCAAGGCCGCGCTGATCGTGGCGAACTGGAAATACGAGGACGCAGATCTGCGCCAACTGGTGGCGCCCGCCAATGACGCCGAAGCACTGGCCGGGGTGCTGCGCAACCCGAACATCTGCGGTTTCGAAGTGACCACCCTGCTGAACCGCCCGTCGCGGGAAGCCTGCGAGCAGATCGAGCGTTTTTTTCTCGACCGCAAGCGGGACGACCTGCTGCTGCTCTATTTTTCATGCCACGGGATCAAGGACGACGACGGGCTGCTCTATTTCGCGGCGCCGGACACGCGGTTGATCGAACATAGCCGGCCGCTGCGCTCCACGGCGCTGAGCGCGGATTTCGTGCGCTCGGTGATGCGGGCCAGCAATTCGCGGCGCCAGGTGCTGATGCTGGATTGCTGTTACAGCGGCGCCTTTGCCGGCGCCATGCTGTCGAAGGGGGATAAGTCGGCGGGTGTGAGGGATCAGTTCGAGCAGGGGCGGGGCATGGTGGTGATGACCGCGTCGGACGCGCTGCAGTACTCGTTCGAGGGCGATAGCGTCGCGGGGGAGCCGGTGAATTCCATATTTACCAGGGTGCTGGTGAAGGGCATCGAGACCGGCGACGCCGACCGCGATCGCGACGGGACGATTTCGCTGGATGAGCTGTATGACTACGCCTACGAGCACGTGCTGCGGGAAAATGCGAATCAGCGGCCGAAAAAGTGGGACCTGGGCGTGGAGGGAAGAATCATCGTAGCGCAGACGCCGGTGAACCGTCCCGCGGAACTGGCGCCGGAGTTGCTTGCGGCAATCGTCAGCCCGTTTTCGCGTGTCAGGGTGGGCGCAATTGGCGAATTGGTTGACTTGCTCAATGGCGGCCACAAAGGGCTGGCTCTGGCGGCGCGCGAGGCGCTGGAGAAGCTGGCGAGTGATGACAGCCGGCAGGTTTCGGCGGCAGCGGAGGCGGCGCTGGGGCGGGGGGGGTGGCAACGGCTGGCGGGAGATCCGCCTGCTCCGGAGCCGGTCGCCAGCGGGCCTCATCTCCCGCCGTCGATCCCGCAGTCGAAACCGCCCACCCCACCCGCGGCAGCCCAGACAGAACCAGTAGCTGCAGCGCCCCGCGAACCCCGGCCGAGACCGGTTCCCTCGGAAGCCGAAGAGCTCTCGCCTCCGCGGAAAAGTTTTCTGGAAGTGTTGCTGAGAGCAGTCCGGTGGTATCTCTATAAGTCGTATGGACGTTTTCCGGTGATCGGAAAGCTGCTCTTTCCCAATGGACCGCCGCCGGGTGCCGAACCTGAAAAAAAAGACAGCGCATTAGGGAAAAGCGCCGCGCCTTTCCGGGAAGTTGCTCGACCGGCGCCGCAGCCGGATGCCACCCAGGCCGCCGAATTGCGCCCAGCTCCCCTCTACCATAAGCCCAAGCGGAGTTCTCGCTGGCTCTACATCCCCGCGGTTATGCTTGTCACCCTAGGCATTGCGATCTATAGCTCGCTCAGACATAGCACTGAACCCGGACAATCATCCGGTCAGCAACAAGGCGGAGAGCAGCAGGGCAAGGCCCCCGCTGTCGTGAGCCCGGTCGCACTGCCTCGTCCGTCATTCGAATACTACGCCGCCGTCCCCCAGGCCGCAGACACCAGGGTGCGCCTTACGCAGGTTTCGTCCAAAACGAATCAGATTATTGACGAGGAGGAATGGTTCAAGGGCAACGATCTCGAGCTTCCGACCTTGACTGTTCCTAATTCCTTCAAGCAGGAAGCGGGCAACATTCCAGCGCAG
>DASXXV010000308.1:0-5731 GCA_036502905.1 Occallatibacter sp.
CGACAAGATGGCATACCGGCATTCCCACCTATGACAAGGTCAACTATGCCGGCATCTATCCCCGCATCGATCTGGTGTTCTATGGCAATCAGCGGCAACTGGAATACGACTTTGTCGTGAAGCCCGGGGGGAAGCCCGCGAGTATCGCCTGGTCCTTTCGGGGCGCTCAGCCGCATCTGGCCGAGGATGGCAGCCTGGAACTCAGCGCATCTGGAGGGCCAGTCCGCTTCCTGGCGCCGGTGGCCTATCAGGTTATTGATGGCCAGCGCAGACCAGTGGCAGCCTCCTATGCCGTCGATGGCGAAACGGTCCGCTTCGCGATTGGCGACTACGACCGCAGCCGGGCGCTCGTCATTGACCCCATTCTGAGTTATTTCAGCTACCTGGGCGGCACCGGCGCCGACTATATTGGTAACGCGAATCCCGGCAGCGTGGGTTCGGCCGGTCCCGAGCCCACGCAGGCTGCGGGGATCGACTCGTCGGGCAACCTCTATGTTGGGGGCAGCACCACCTCCACGGATTTCCCGGTAGTATCGCCCGTGCTTCCCAAAACCACCAAGACAAACACCAGCGAGACATGGGCTTTTGTCTCCAAGTTCAGCCCGGATGGCTCCAAGCTGCTGTACTCGACTTACATCGGTGGCTCGACCGGTGGAAACGATGCAGTCTATGCCCTCACAGTAGATGCAACGGGAAATGTCTACGCCACCGGCACCGCTGGAACCAACGATTTCCCGGTGACGGCCGGGGCCTTTCAGACCCTCTGTGCGCCGCATCGTAACAACAACACCGGCAATGCGGTTGCCACCTGCACGTTCAACAACGGAAACGGCAATTACTCGCAGAATGCATTTGCGTTGAAGCTGAATCCTACGGGGTCCGCGCTCGTCTACTCCAGCTTTCTGGGCGGATACGGCGCTGCCTGGGGTACGGGCATTGCCATCGACGGCGCAGGCCAAGCCTACATAACGGGCACCGAGACCGCCACATTGTGTGGCGGCGACGTGTACCAGTTCGGTGCGCAGTACGAGTGCTTCCCGACAACGGGGAACGCGGCGATTTCGGATATCGGCGGCGGGAACTCGATCGACATGGCATTCATGTCCGTCTTCAACGCTACCGGAACCGGGCTCGTGTACTCGACCCTCTATGGCGATACCCAGGGAGCCGTATCCGTGGCTGGTGCGGGTTGCCTAACTGACTGCAGCGTCGGAACCTATGGAATGGGCATTGCGTTGGATCCGTCGGGGAACATCTACATCGGAGGCAGGACGATCACTTCCCACCTGCTCCTCACCTCCGGCGCGTTCAACACCACGGGTAGCGGGCCGAATCCTGGAAATCCCAACGCGGTCAGCGCTTCGGGGGGACTCGGCTATGTGGCCAAGTTCAGCGCGCTCACGTCGGGCGGAACTTCGCTGGTCTACAGCACCTACTTCGGCGGCGGCCAGGGCGTCAGCGGCGGTGGCGATGTGGGTGGCCTGGCGGCAGATGCGGCGGGCAATGCCTATATCACCGGCGAAACACATGCCCCAGATTTTCCCGCCACGGCCGGCGCCTGGCAAACCACATGCGACCCCAATCAGCTCCCTACTTTTTGCAACCAGGACGGCTATGTTGCCAAGCTGAACCCCACCGGCACGGCGATCGTATGGGCCACGTATCTGGGTAACGGATCGAATGCGCCGATGTACTTTCTAGGGCCGATCGCGGTCGACAGTGCCCAGAATGTCTACGTGGAAGGCCAGGGGATCGGTCAGTTGCCCCTGGGAGGCGGTGCCGTCAGTACACTCAACGCCAGCCCCTATGTGTATGTGGCCAAATTTAACTCCACTGGGTCGCAGGTGTTGTTCGGCGCCGCTGTCGCAGGACCCGGCAACGGCGGGGAACACGCCGGAGGATTGGCCGTCGATTCCACAACGGGCGCCATCTACGTAGGCGGGTCTATGGGTTCCGGCGGCACCTATGCCGGCACCACCGGAGCTTTCCAGACGGCCTACGCCGGCGGCGCTTCCGACGCCTTTGTGGCCAAGGTGCTGCCGCTCGATCCCTCCAATACGACTCTCACGCTCTCTGCCTCAACCGTCACCGTCGGCCAGAAAGTCACCCTCACCGCCAAGGTCACCGGACCAACCGGCGCCCCCACCCCGACGGGCACAGTCACGTTCAACAATGGCTCGACGGCCCTGGGCACCGGAACGCTGGACACCACGGGAACGGCTACGTACTCAACAACCACGCTAACGGCCACCACCTACACGTTGACTGCCGCTTATGGTGGAGACGCCAACTACTCGACCAGCACATCCACCGCCCAGGCCCTCACGGTCGATCCCATTGCTACCACGACGGCGCTGACCATCGCGCCCAATCCCGCGTCCACGGGACAGACGGTGACCTTCACAGCAACGGTTACACCCGCATCGGGTACCGCGACTCCCTCTGGGACCATTACGTTCAAGAATGGAAGCGCGCAGCTTGCCGCGGTCGCGCTCGACAATACGGGCAAGGCTGTCTACACAACTTCAACACTCGCAGCCGCCACGTATTCGGTGACCGCGGTTTACAGCGGTGACAGCAACGACGCGTCGTCGATTTCCAGCGCTGTCAGCCTGGTGGTGAACACGGTTGTTGTCGCCACCTCCACGTCGCTCACTGCCTCGTCCACTTCGCCTGCCGCGGGAACAAGTGTCACCTTTACGGCAAAGGTGACGCCTGCTTCGGGCAGCGTTGTCCCCACGGGAACCGTCACGTTTCTCAACGGAGCAACCACGCTGGGCTCCGGAACCCTGAACGCCTCCGGTGTCGCGACCTACTCAACCACCGCTCTGCCAACAGGCAGCGATTCCATCACAGCAAGCTACGCGGCGAACGGGAATTTTGCCGCCTCGGTGTCACCCGCAGTGGTCGTCGCAGTGAGCGCGCCGCCAGCTGCGGACTTCTCCATCTCGCTCAATCCGACCAGTAGCACCGTAACCGCCACTGGAGGTTCAGCGACAGCCACGGTCACGATCACGCCCATCAACGGCTTCAGCGCCGCCACGAGTCTCGCCTGCAGCGGGCTCCCGTCGGGTGGAACATGCACCTTCAACCCGTCCAGCGTTACGCCCAAAGGCGCAGCAGCCACATCCAATCTGATGGTCGCGATCAGCACCGCCTCCGCGATGGTTTCCGCCAAGCCTCTGCCTCCGGCGGGAAGACGCGAGACTGACTTCCACTCGGGCTCGTTCGTAATTTCGGCTGCCTCGTTACTGGTGTTCTTCGGGCTCGGACTCACTTCCCGCAAAATCCGCAAAACATGGGCAAGCTATCTGGGCCTGGTCATCATCCTGGCCGGAGTGGCCGGAGGCGCGGTCGGGTGCGCGGGCGGAAAGAAGCCTCCCGCAGGGCCGTATTCGGTGACGGTTACTGGTACTGCGGGTTCCCTAACTCACTCTGTAACCTACACCATTACGGTGAAGTAACAGCCGCCGGCACAGGAAAGGGCAGCAGGATTTGCTGGATCTGCTGCCCTTCGCCCCCATTCAGCCATTGACATGGTTCGGATGGAAATGATTTCGAGAGCCATTGAGTCATGTGGTCCGGGTTTTGCGCCGTCTCAATTGAAGCGGCGTACCGTCGGGGGCGGTGGACCCGGCGGTTCCCTAGTCGGAGCAGGATGCGGTACCATCTGACTCACTCTTCCAGCTCTCGGCACCCAGTGACTCCTCCAATGTTTACGAGCACTTCAAACAAGAGGTCGTTATGCAGACGAGACGGATCAACAATGCATTGTGCCTGGTTTTGGCTCTGATTGTCTCTTCGGTTTTCATTGCGATCCCCGCCACAGCGGCGCAATCCGCGCAGGCGGGCGATCAGCCGTCACTCGCTAGCATTCGCGCTGCCTGCGCAGACGATGCGCGAAAGCTATGCGCAGGAGTGCAACCAGGCGGTGGCCGAATCGTTGCCTGCCTCAAGGAACACAAGGACGGGCTGTCGGATGGGTGCAAACGCGCCGCCGGTCTGACTGCCAACTCCAGCAGTGGTTCCGCGCCCAGTGCTGCCAGTTCGCCGACTACCCCATCTCGCCCGATAGCCGTGCCGAGCGATTCGGCTCCAACCTCGCAGGTGAAACCGGCCCCCGCAGCAAAAGCTGCTCCGGCGATTGGCACTGCGGCCGTCGGCGAAGAAAAATTCGTCGAGCGCGTCATCACCGATACCCAGCATGAAAACCTGCGCGCCGCAACCATTCACCTGCCCGAGAAGTGGACCTTCGAGAGCAAGATCGAGTGGCACTATGACCGGATCGAGGTCCCCTTGATCTTCTCCTCTCATGCTGAGAATCCCGACAACGCAGAGGCCTATTTCCAATACCCGTTGTTGCGGGCAGAGATCACAGAAGTTGCGCCACGATACAGGCAATACATAAAGAACAACACAAAGCCTGGCGATCGCCTGCCCACGGGTGCCATTTGGGCCTCCCCGCAACCTCCGATGCAGGCCCTCGCAAAGTTCATTCAGACCGTTCGTCCCAATGCGACCAATCTCAAATGGATCGGGCAACAAGATCTGCCCAACCTGGCCAAGGCCCTGCACATCGACCCCTGGCCCAACGATCATGGAGTCGCCATCAAGATCGGCTACGACTTGAACGGCCAGCCCGTTGAGGAGGCTTTCTTTGGTGTCTACTACATCTCCAAACAGGGCACCGATGCAGTTACCGCCGGTCATGAACATATGGACGCTGGTGCAATTCAACAGACCAATTGGGGTTTTCGGGCTCTGCAGAGCATGCGCGCTCCCGCCGGTACTCTGGACAAGCGCATGCCGATGTTTTGTGTGATTGCCAAGTCCATATACGTGAATCCGGAATGGGCTCGGCTCACAAAGGCGATCAACGACAAGATGATGGCCGACTTCAACCAGAAGCTGAAGCAAGGCTGGGATCAGATTCGTGCGGCTGACGCGATCATGGATGAGACGATGAGGCAACAAGCGGCTTTCCAGGAGAACTTCAACAAACAGGAAGAAGCCTTCCGTAACAGCCCCGGTGTCGACGACAGCTACCTGCACGATGGCGGCGCCCGCAGCGCTGCCGACCATTGGGACGATTTGATTCGCGGCGTCGATACCGTCAACGATCCCAGCACCGGTGGTACGACGCAGCTCTCCAACCTGGGCCAGTATCACTTCACTGACGGCTTTGGAAGCTACCGCACCAGCGACGATCCCAATTACACCCCGGAAAAGGCCGGTGAAGTCGGCTCCTGGCAGCTCATGACCCAAGCTCAGTAGATTCTTCTGCGGAGCCGGTTGGGTTTCCACTCCGATCAGTAGTGATAGCCGGGTCAGGATTCCGCGACCCACCTTGACGCGGAGCTGAGCGCGTCTTCGCTGCGTGGCTGCGTGCCCTCTTTCCGCAAACGGGGTGGTTCACTCCAATCGCCTCGGACCTGAATGCTACCTTGCTCGGCTCTCCAACCCCGCCGGGAGGGGTGCCAGAGCAACTTCGGGCAGTGATTATGCATCTGATTAAACCATCGCGCGAGCGCTCCGCCAATCCCACTGGCACTATACCTAAGAGACGCATCCCTGAACAGGGAGAAACGATTATGAGTTCTGTTGACAGCAGCTTGCAACAGCCTGAGGGCTCCACGACCGTCCGGCCCGTCTGCTGCGGTGGCCCTCATCAAATTGACAATCGCGAACCATGGCAAAACCTCCTTCACAATGCTGCTCCCAAGGAGCATAT
>DASXXV010000309.1:0-14968 GCA_036502905.1 Occallatibacter sp.
TTCGTTGTCGTACTGCAGGATGTACTGGTCGGTGCCGTAAAAGGACATGGGCGCGGCCACGCCCGCTCCGCTGATGGCAGCTTTGAAACGCGGATCGCTCGCAATGGTGTAATCGGTCAGGATGCCGCCGTAGCTCCAGCCAGTCACTGCCAGGCGGTTGGGATCGGCCACGCCCATTGCCACGGCCTTGTCCACACCGGCTAGCAGGTCCATCACTTCCAGGTGCCCCCAATTCGCGGCGATAGCCTTGGAATAATCCTGCCCGCGTCCTGAGCTGCCGCGATAGTTCACGTTCAGCTCGGCGTATCCATGCGCCGCCGCCAACTGGCGCAGGAAGTCGAAGCCGTGGGCATCCTGGCCGTTGGGCCCCCCGTGAATGAAGAGAATCAGCCCCACCGGCGAACCGGCTTTCCAATCCGCGGGCCTGGTCAGCAGGCCGTGCACCTCGGCGCCGTCCTTGCTCTTGAACTCGATATCCTCGGTCGGGACGAGATTCAATTCCGCCAGGAGCGCGTCGTTGTGCGTGGTGAGCTTGCGAAGCGAGCCGTTCTCAAACGCGTAAACTTCTCCAATGGCGGCGTCGGAGGTGTACAGCATGGCGGTGTGTCCGGCGGCCATATCCCATCCCACGACCTCGCCGGGCTGGCTCAGCAATCGCCTGGCTCCATTTCCCGTGAGCTCTACCTCGGCCGGATATTCGTTGCGATCATCGCTCACCAGGTAGGCAAGATGACCTTCCGATGTGTAAACCGGCGCGCTGACGGAGCGGTCCAGCGTGGCTGCCGGATAGCTTACTTTTCCTTCCAGAGTGACCACGGCTGGCTTGGCCTGCGAGTATTCCTCCAGCTTCAGCTCGGCTCCCTGCGTGTAGGCGATCGATTTCGAATCGGGTGACCACGCCACGCGGCCGCCGTCCGGTCCAGTCCAAGTAGTGAGCTTGCGCGGCGTCGAGCCCGCCTTCGGAGCCACTACAAATACGTCGGTGTTGGTGGTACGGTCCGGATCGGGATCCTGGTTGCTGACAAAGGCGATCCACGCGCCGTCGGGCGACCACGCGGGATTCTCCTCGTTCACGTTCTTGCCGCTAGTCAGTTTTTCATATTTTTTCGTGGCTATGTCGTAGAGGTACAACGCGTCCCACGCGTCATCCCGCAAATACCCCTGGATGTCCTGCTTGAAGTGATAGCGATCGATCACAATGGGCTTGGGCGGCGCCGGCGGCTTGCCTTCTTCCTGGTCGGGTTCCAACTTGGGGTGCATCGTCAGCAGCAGTTTCTGCGAGTCCGGCGACCAGATATAGCTCTCGATTTCCCGGTCGGTGATGGCCGTCAGTTGCTGCGGCTCGCCACCGCGCCGATCCATGATCCAGACCTGTGTGCCCTTGGCCGGCCCCGGCCGCGATGATAGAAAGCTGATGGACTTGCCGTCCGGGCTGAACTTCGGGGCCGATGCGCCTTCCTTGGCATACGTGAGCTGCAGATGAACCGAGCCGTCCCAGCTGACCATCCAGAGCTGGCTGACATTCTTGTCTTCCTTCGTGTCCACCTGGGTCGCGGTGTAGGCCACCCAGGCGCCGTCGGGCGACACCAGGGGCGCCCCGACCCGCACCACGCGATGCAGGTCATCAAGAGTGATGGCGCGCTTCTTGGGCGCATCCGCCCCATGAGCGGACGTGAAAACACCGCAGAGCAGGCCAAGGCAAACAAAGGACTTCATGACATTTCCCGGCATGGGCCGAGATTAACAGACTCACTGCGGGGTGGTCAGCCATCAGGTGACCAGGCGCCCGCGTTTCAGCGCAGATGGTCGCGCACTTCCGGACGGATCAGATACAGAAACATCACCAGGTTCAGTGCTCCCTGGATGAGAGCGGAAGTCTGGCGTTGAACCGAAAAGATCCACGCATTGTATCCCGCGAGAAGAAACACCGCGCCCAGCGTCATCGCCCACGCCCATCGGAATAACAGCAGGAGTCCGGCGCTGGCCGTCATGAAGGTTGCGGCAAAGATCAGGAACACCGGAGGATAATGATGTCCGCCCGCGACCCCCAGAATGATCACGCCGGCAAGCAGCAACAGGTACAGGCAGATGGCCGCGATACCCGGAAGCGGCAGTTGCCGGCGCGGCCCCGCGTTGCCCTCGTCGGTCATAGCGTCTTCAAATACGCCAGCAGATCGTTGAGCTGATCATCCGGCAGTGGCGTAGCCGGCATCATGTTGCGCCCGCGGAGAATGACCGCGGTCAGCCGCTCATCCGTCGGTGGTGCACCCGAGGGCATGGCTTTCACCTTGGTGATGGCCTGCAGCCCCGGCCCGTGCAGCGAGTGCGTGTTGTTGGGGTAGTGGCACTTGGCGCAGTTGGCCTTGTACACCTGCTGCCCGCGCGCCTCCTGCTCCGTGAATTGCGACTCCGGCTTGGAGGGCGGCAGTGATTGGCAGCCGGAAATCACGGCCACCGCAATCGAAACAAACGCCAGGATCGTACGTGTGCGCATCTTTCTCTGATGATACAAGGGCCCTTGGCCCAGGTTCATTCCGCCGCGGCGATGGCTTCACAAATACGGTCGATGGCTTGCGCTTCGGCATGGCTGCCCGGCCGGTGCCCATTCACCATAATTGAAAATGCCACCGTTCTGCCGCTGGCGCCTGTCAGGTAACCGGAGAGCGCGTCGTTTTCGTTGTGCGTCCCCGTCTTGCCCCACAGCTTGCCCTTCAGGGGCGAATTCTTGAAGCGTCCGTTCAGCGTGCCGTCCACGCCCGCCACCGGCAGCGTGTCCCGCCATGCCTGTCCCCAGTTCTGCCTGGCCGCATAGGTCAGCAGCTTCGTATAAGCGCGCGGCGCCACGCGATCGTCCATGCTCATTCCCGATCCGTCGTAAAGAAAGAAATCATTGTCGTCCACCCCGATGCTGGTGATGAACTGCCGCACCACCCGCGCGCCCTCGGCGAGGCTCCCGTCTGTTCCGTGAATTTTCCCCAGCAACCGCAGCAGCAGCTCGGCATGCAGGTTCTGGCTTACCTTATCGATTACCGTGATGTCCTGCGCCACCGGCACCGAGCTGCGCGTCGCCAGAACCTTGCGCCCTTCGAGCGGCGCCTCGATGGAAAAAATCGCGGCGCGAATCGGAGTCGGCTTGATCGGGGTGGAACGTTCCGCCGCGAACTCACCCGTCTCAATCGAATAACGGTGCGCCGAGGTGGCCGCCCCGTCCACGCTCACCCCGCGCCCCCGCAGCGCCTCCTTGAACACCACGGCTGCGAACGCCGCGGGATCTTCCACGGCGAGATTCTCCTGAAACCCCTGCGCCGGTCCCGTGCCGAATGCGCGCACCAGCATGTTTCCCGGTGCGCGGTCCAGCCCGGGATGAGCCGTTTCGCCCTTCGCCACTGGGGTCATGGTGTTGTCCAGCGTGTAGTACTCCACGTTGGGCGACCATTCCGCCACCGTGGCATTCGGGTTGGCGGGATCCGCCACGATGCTCAGGTTGACGGTGTTCTCGTTGTACGAGAGTGCCGAAACCGGCGCGCCGTACGGCCATTGAAGATCATCCCAGGCCCACGAGGATCCGAATGGCTCATCCAGGAAAAAACTGTCGTCACCCACCACGCTGCCCTCGACGTGGCGCACTCCCGATTGCTCGATCTGCAGCGCGAGAAGATCCAGAACTTGAACTGGATTCGGCTTTTCCTGCGGCTCGGCGGGCGGATTGGCCGGCGCTGCGCCCGGTGCTGGAGGCGGCGCGGGAGGCTTGTAAGGATAGTGGCGCATACTCAGCGTCGGATCGCCCGCCCCCAGGATCACAAGGTCGCCATGAAGCGTGCCGTTTGCGTCGATGCTGCCGCCCGCGACTACGTTGGTCGTCCACACAAGAGTGTCTACCGGCAGCAGCGCGTACGCCGTGGCGGTGGTCAGCAGCTTGACATTTGACGCCGGCACAAACAGCCGGCCATCGTTCAACCCGTACAGCTGCGTGCCGTCCATGCCGGCCACGCTGATGCCGAACAGCGCATGGCTGAGGGCAGGTTCGGCGAGGATGGCGTTGATCCGGTCCGCAACAGCCCCGCCTCGCGGCGCACCGGCGTGGGGCGAAGAGGGATGCGTCTGCCCATGCGATTCATGCGAGGGAACAAGGGCGCACAACAGCCAAAGCACCCACAAACGCCGAAACAGGATCATTCACCGGAGTGTAGCAGCCAGCCTTGCAACGTCGCTGGGCGCTCCATCTTCGCGTGGCCGTCAGGTCGCGCGAAGGTGGGAAAGCCACCAGCCCCAACCGGCCCCCCTTCCCTCCATCGGACTCAAACCGGTGTTCCACTAGAATCGAAGAGCGGTGCACCCCTATGCATTTCCCGGCACGAACTCCGGCATCATGGCACTTGCGCACCCGCTCGCTCCAACTGGGCGTTCGCACCCTGGTCATGGGAGTCATGAACATTACCCCCGACTCGTTCAGTGATGGAGGCAGGTTTCCTGCACCAGAACATGCGGTAGGCTATGCCCTCAAGCTCCTCGAGGAAGGCGCGGACATCCTCGACCTGGGCGCTGAAAGCACGCGGCCCGGTTCGCAGGTGGGTGGGGATGAGCCAGAGGTGAGTGCCGATGAGGAACAGGCCCGTCTGTTGCCCGTTCTGCAAGGCATCCTGAAGGCCGCTCCGGGCGCGCTAGTCTCGGTGGATACCTACAAGGCCGCCACGGCACGCGCAGCACTCGCGGCGGGCGCCGAAATCATCAACGACATCAGCGGATTCGCCTGGGATGCGGACATGGCCGCGGTGTGCGCTGAACGCTACCCCGGCGTAGTGCTGATGCATACGCGCGGCCGGCCCGATGAGTGGCGAACCCAGCAGCAACTTGCGCCGGCCGCCGTCCTGGCCATGGTGCGCGACGGCCTGGCCGCGAGCATCTCCCTGGCGGAGCAGGCAGGGCTCCATCGCGAAGCTCTCGTTCTCGACCCGGGCTATGGATTCGGCAAACGCTTCGGAGAAAACTTTTCGCTCCTCAAACGGCAGGCGGACCTGCTGTCGCTCGGGTATCCCCTGCTCGCCGGAATCTCGCGGAAATCCTTCCTCGGCCATACGCTCGCACCGCTCTTCGGCGGAACCGCTGCACCCGTGGACGCGCGCGAAAATGCCAGCCTCGCAGCCATGGTCGCCGCCATCCTCGAAGGAGCCTCCATCGTGCGCGTCCACAGCGTCCGTCCCGCCGTGGAGGCGGCCCGAATCGCCGACGCGATCCTCGCCGCCGGATGAAGAGAACGCGTACCGCGCAAGACATACCCGGCAAAATGCGTTAGGATTCCGCCAAGTCCGGTTCGCGTGGTTCGCCCACACTCGAACGTCTGTCTCTTCTCTCCAATTCATTCATCCGCACTCTTTGCATCTTCCTCAGGAGGGCTCTTGATGCACATCTTCGATCCTCTGCCATCGGGCTGGCGCGCTGCTCTCCGCCTGGCCGCTGTCGGGATTCTTTCTCTGGCCGGCTCGATCGCCGCTGCCCAGGCTTCTTCCACGCCCGCGGACCTCGTCATCAAGAACGCTACCGTGATGACCGCCAGCCACGGCACGATCCAGAACGGATCGGTGTGGGTCCATGCCGGCAAAATCGCGGGGGTGGGCGCCACCGTAGACGCGCCCCCTTCCGCCGCCGTGGTGGATGCCTCCGGCATGTGGCTCACCCCCGGCATCATCGATCCCCACTCTCACTCGGCCCTCGACAGCGACATCAACGAGGCCACCAGCCCCGTAACGCCGTCGATGCACATGATTGACGCCTTCGACAATCGCAGCGCGGACCTGTATCGCGCTTTGGCGGGTGGCGTGACCACCGAACTGCTGCTCCACGGCTCGGCCAACATGATCGGAGGGCAGGCCGTGGTCATCAAAAACAAGTTCGGACTCGATCGCGATGCCATGCTGTTCCCCAACGCGCCGGGTTCAATTAAGTTTGCCTCGGGCGAGAATCCCAAGCGCGTGTACGGCAGCCGCGATCAACTCCCCTCCACCCGCATGGGCAACTTCGAAGTGATGCGTACCGCGTTTGAAGATGCGAAGCACTACATGGCCGAGCGGGACGCCTATAACGCCAAGGTGGCCAAAGGCGACAAGGATGCGGTGCCGCCCAAGCGCGACCTGAAACTCGAAGCGCTGGCCGACGTGCTGCGCGGCAAACTCTATGTGCAGATCCACTGCTACCGCGCGGACGAGTTCCTTACCGAGGAGGCCATCGCCCGGGAGTACGGCTACAAGGTGCGCGCCTTCCACCACGCGCTGGAGATGTACAAGGTGGCCGATAAAATCGCCGCCGACCAGACCGCGATCGCCACCTTCTCCGACTGGTGGGGCTTCAAGGACGAGTCGCGCGACGCCATTCCCTGGAACGCCGTGATTTCCATGCGCAAAGGCGTAAAGGTCGCGCTGAAGAGCGATTCCGACGATCACATCCGGCGCTTGAACCAGGAAGCCGGTAAGATGGTCCACTATGGCGGCGCCACCGAAGACGAGGCCATCCGCATGGTCACCCTGAACCCGGCCTGGATCATCGGCGTGGACGATCACACCGGCTCCATCGACGTGGGCAAAGACGCAGACCTGGTCCTGTGGAACCACGATCCGCTCTCCACCTACGCGCGCGCCCAGAAGGTCTACATCGACGGCGACTTGTTCTTCGACGTCTCTCTCCCCGGACTCGGCACCACCCATTTCAACGGCGTGATGCACGACAGCGGCGGCTTCGGCAGCGACGATGAAATCGAAGCGGAGGACGGCCAATGAGTCTGCCAACTTCCACGAATCCCCCGTTCCCCATCCTTGCGGCGTTTTTTGCCGAAAGGGTGGGAGACCACCGATCCATCCCAGCCGCTGTCATCCTGGGGCAATCCGGTCGTACTACGACGAACGCAGTCGAAGGACTGCCAGTCGCTTCCCTCGGTGCAACGAGCAGCCTGCGTACTCTCGCCCTGGCCGGCATCGCATTAGCCCTGTTCGCCACCCCAACATCGTTACCCGCGCAGCCGTCCCAGCCGCAGGTAATCGCTATCTCCGGCGGCAAGCTTCTCACCGTCAGTCACGGCACCATTGAGAACGGCGTTCTGGTTATCGCCGACGGCAAAATCGCCGCTGTCGGCGAAGCCGGCAAAGTCAAAATCCCATCCGGCGCGACGGTCGTCGACGCGAAAGGCATGACCGTCTATCCCGGCCTCATCGATCCCGAATCGAACTTCGGCCTGACCGAAATCAGCGCCGACCAGATGACCAACGATCTCGTCGAGCGGTCTGACGAAATCATGCCCCACATGCATGTCTACGACGCATTCCACTCGGAAACGGAACTGATTCCCGTGGCCCGCCTGAACGGCATCACCAACGCCGTCGTGGCTCCCGCCGGCGAGGACACGATTTCCGGTCAGGACATCTTTATTCAGTTGTACGGAAAAGATCGCGACCAGATGATCATGGGCAGGGACATCGCGCTGGCCATGAACTTCGGCGCCGAACAGCGCAGGCGCGGCAGCGGTGGACGAGGCGGCGGAGCCGCTGGCCGCCCCGAATATCCCTCCACCCGCATGGGCCTGATCACCCAGCTTCGCCAGGCCTTTCTCGACGTGCAGGACTATCAGGCCCATCGCGATGCCGGTGCGAAAAAGGACGACAAGACCTTCAAGCGCGACCTGAAGATGGAGGCTCTCATTCCCTACCTCAAGGGCGAGCGGCCCGTGGTCATCGGCGTCTACGAGGGCTATGACGTGGAAACCATCATGGCGCTCGCGCAGGAGTTCCACCTCAAGGTCATCCTGAATCACGTAACCCACACCCAGGAAGTCCTCGACAAGATCGCTGCCTACCATGTCCCCGTGATCGTTGGCTCCATTTACGACTTTCCCCGGGCGGATCAGCGCTTCGACGCGGTGTACACGCTTCCGGCGGAACTCGCCAGGCGCGGCGTCAAGGTCGCCATTTCGTCCGCCGATGCGGGTGGCCCCGTAAGCAGCCATTCCGCGCGCAACCTTCCCTACGCCGCCGGATTCGCGGTCGCCTATGGCTTGCCCTACGATGACGCGCTGAAAGCCATCACCTTGAACGTCGCCGAGATGTTCGGCTTTGGCGACCGCCTGGGTTCCCTCGATGTAGGCAAGATAGCCAATGTGGTGGTGGCCAACGGTGATCCCCTTGACGTGCGTACGGATGTAAAGCAGGTCTACATCCAGGGCGTGCCCATCCCCATGGAAAATCGCCAGACCCGCCTGCGCGACGAGTACAGCAAGTAAATCTTCCCGGCCGGGTAAAACAAGCTTTGGGCAGCCCCACCTTGGCCGATTCGCTCCGCCGGAGCGAATCGGTCAAGGTGGAATTTAACTTATTCCTAAACCACTCGCACACAACGGCTTCCCCATTCGGGGACTCCCTCTTCGCCTCCCGCCCGCCACTTTTCTCCCCATCCAATCACACAACCTGTGAAAATAAGAGACATGTCCCTTCCCCCCGTGTTTTCTGATGTCGCGAAGAAGCTTCGTCCCAAAATATTTCGGCGCATCCGAATATCTTTTCTCCTGGTCTTATTGGCTCTCCTGACTGGCTGCCTCATCGTTGTGTGGATGACCCGCGATGCCACGGTTCGCTTATCGTTCCTTCCCGGGAGCGGACCGGCGCGCTCCTCCTCTCTGGCAAAGAAAACGATTGTCGATCTCACCCCGTGGCAGACCGCCCAGACACTCGCTGCACTGGCCGTTACGGCCGAGGAAATCCAGTATGCGCGCGAGGCCGAACGCCTTGCGGACCACGAGGTGGACCAGGCCTTTGCGGCCGCCCTGCGACAGGCCACGATCCAGGCGCAACACCGCAATCTCGTCGGCGCGGCACTTGCCCTCGCCCAGAAGGTTGAACAACTGCAGCAGGTTGTGAGCCAGGACCAGGCGACGGTCCGGCAACTCACGCCTTCACCGGGAGCCAAGCCGTCCGATTCGGGCGACGACACCGACCTCGAAATTGCCAAGGCCCAACTTCAACTCGACTCCGACCAATTGGATGATGCCCAGGACGACCTGGCGCGCGCATCCGGAGACCAGCGCGCCCAAATCCAGAGCGAACTTGCCTCCCATGAAGCGGCCATGAAGAAGTACGACAGCGAAGCGCAGAGGGGCGGGGAGATTGCTGTTCTCATGGTGGGTCGCGTGGGCACGCTCGTCGGCCGCATCGGAGCCTGGAACCGCCAACGGGCGCGCCGCGCGCTCCTGGAACAGGCGATCGACCAGACGCGGGATGACATCCGCACGCTGACCGACCAGCACAACGCCATGGAAGCTCAGGTAACCTCCGGCACACTGGCGGCGGAGAACACCGGCGATCGCACCGCGAGACTCGCTGCCATCAAGGACAGCAGCTCCCGGCAGCGGGTATTGTCCATCTATGACGACCGCATTCAGACCGAGCAGCAACTCGTCACGGTCTACACCAAGTGGTCCGCTCAGATGGTTCGCCAGCACCGCATCCTTGGACATCTCATCATTCAATCCTTGGCGTGGATTCTCGTCATCCTCATCTGCATGGTTCTCGGCGATGCGGCGGTACGCCGCATCCTGTCGCACCCGGCCCTGGAGCGAAGACAAGCCCAGACCCTGCGCATGTTATTCGGGCTAGCGGTGCAGCTGATTGGCATTCTGCTCATTTTGGTGGTGCTCTTTGGAACTCCCCACGAGACGCCGACCATCCTCGGCCTCACCACTGCCGCGCTCACTATCGCGCTGCAGGATTTTGTTCTGGCATTCTTCGGGTGGTTCGTGCTGATGGGCAAGCGCGGCATCCGCATAGGAGACTGGGTCGAAATCAACGGTGTCAGCGGCGAAGTTATCGAGGTCGGCCTGATGCGGACCACGCTTCTCGAGACCGGCAACCTGGCCGAACGCGGAACCCCCACCGGCCGCCGCATCAGCTTCATGAACAGCTTCGCCATCCGCGGCCAGTACTTCAACTTCTCCACTAGCGGCCAGTGGATGTGGGACCAGATCAGCTTGTCTGTCCCGCCTTCGGTGGATACGCACGCCGCCACCGAACGAATTCTCCAGGCAGTGCAGGAAGAGACCCAGGAAAACGCGAGCCTCGCCGAACAGGAGTGGAAGCGCGGCGCGCACGGACACAGCCTCGCCGCCTTCCGTACGGACCCTTCCGTCAATCTTCGTCCATCCGGTGCGGGTGTCGATATCGAGGTGCGCTACGTGACGCGCGCATCGGAGCGCTTTGAAATGCGCAACCGGCTGTATCGCCGCGTGATGACCCTGCTGCACGATCCGGTCGCGGAGCCCGAACCTCTGCCCACATCGTAGCCTGAACCCGCGTGCCCCAGATCTGGCTTTCGAGACCTGGGACGTCATCAGATGGCAGCGCTGCACAATGAGGTTGACATCCCCCAACCCTTCCGCTTACGGTAAATGCAGATGCAGTCCCGCCATCATCACGGCCATCACCACCATCATGGACATCCCATGCCGGCGGACTGTTACGGCCTGAACTAATCGGCCCGAGAGATCAGGAAATACCAAGCCCGCCGGCCACCAAGCTGGCGGGCTTTTCCGTCTTCACCCAATCCCTTATTCGAGACTAGGATCATGATCGACTTCGACAAAATGGATGGACTCGCCCCCGGCATCGTGCAGGATGCCCGCACGGGAGAGGTGCTGATGCTGGGTTTCCTTAATCCCGCCAGTTATCAGAAAACCCTGGAAACCGGCTTCGTTACCTTCTGGAGCCGCACCCGCCAGAAGCTCTGGATGAAAGGTGAGACCAGCGGCAACCGCCTCCGCGTCGTCTCCGCATCCACCGATTGCGATAACGACACCCTGCTGTTTCGCGTGGAAGTGGAAGGCGACGGGCTCGTTTGCCATGAGGGCACCGTGACTTGTTTCACCCGCCCCATCGACATCTCCAGCAAGCTTGCGGAGGCCGCGAATGGCAAATAAGCTCCGGCTCGGCATCCCCAAGGGCAGCCTCCAGGAAGCCACCATCGCTCTCTTCAAACGCGCCGGCTGGAATATATACGCCGACGGCCGTTCCTACTTTCCCTCCATCGACGACAGCGAAATCGAGTGCATGCTGATTCGCGCGCAGGAGATGGCCCGCTACGTCGATCACGGTGTCCTCGATGCGGGACTCACGGGTATCGACTGGGTGGTCGAGAGCGGCCTCGATGTCGCCAGCGTCACTACTCTCACCTATGCAAAGCAGAGCCGCCGCAAGGTGCGCTGGGTGCTCGCGGTGCCCGAATCCAGCGGCTTCGAAAAAGCCCAAGATCTGGAAGGCAAGATCATTGCAACCGAGCTGGTCGAGGTCAGCAAACGCTACTTCGCCCAGCGCGGTGTCAATGTCAAGGTTGAATTCAGTTGGGGAGCAACGGAAGTGAAGCCGCCCATGCTCGCCGATGCCATTGTGGAAGTCACCGAGACGGGGAGCTCGCTCAAGGCCAACCACCTCAAGATCATTGACACCGTCATGGAAAGCGAGACGCACCTCATCGCCAGCAAATCCGCCCTCGCCGATCCGTGGAAGCGCGAAAAGATCGACTCCATCGCTGTCATGCTGCGCGGCGCCATCGACGCCCAATCCCAGGTAGGCCTGATGCTCAATGTGCAGCGCGCCAATCTCGAGGCCATCCTCGCCATCCTGCCCGCGCTCAATTCGCCAACTGTCTCCCACCTCAGCGATCCCGAATGGGTGGCCGTCAACACCATAGTGGAGGAACGCACCGCGCGCGAAGTCATCCCACGCCTCAAATCCGCCGGTGCCACCGGAATAGTGGAGTATCCCCTGAACAAGGTGGTGCTCTGATCGCGTGCCGGTTCGATGGCTGCTTCACCGTTGCCGGCAGGCTTTGTAACAAGGCACTTCGGGTGCCCCATGTCCCGACTTTGGGACCTGGGAAAGCACGAACCTCATTCGCGCCGCAAGCGCCCCGAACAAGACGATGGCTTTAGCCCCCAGGCAATCGACACAGGAAGCAAACGCGCAATGAAACTGATTCGAACCACCGGACGAGGCGCAACCAATGCGGCCAAAGTCATAACCGCCTTGGAACGCCGGGGCGGTGCGGCGCTCGATAGCGTGATGCCCGCCGTCAAGCGCATCGTTACTGACGTACGCCGCAAGGGCGACCGCGCGCTCCTGCGCTTTGCGTCGGAATTCGACGGCCTCCCAGGGTCCGATGCGCTTCGCGTCACCAGCGACGAAATGGCGGCGGCGTGGAATGCCACCGACGCAGCGCTGCGCAAAGCTCTCTCGACCGCTGCAGCGCAGATCCGCCAATTCGCGAAGCGTCAATTGCCCTCCTCATGGGCGAAACCTGCAGGCCCGGGCCTCACCACTGGTCAACTCGTTCGACCGCTTCGTTCCGTCGGCTGCTATGTTCCCAGCGGCCGCCATCCGCTTCCATCCACTCTCCTGATGACTGCCATCCCCGCCCAGGTCGCCGGCGTTGAGCGCATCGTAGTCGTCTCTCCGAAGCCGGCGCAGGAGACACTGGCCGCCGCTCATCTCCTGGGCATCACCGAGTTCTATCGCGCCGGCGGAGCGCATGCCATCGCCGCTCTCGCTTACGGAACAGACACCATCGCGGCCGTCGACAAAATCGTCGGTCCCGGCAATCTGTATGTCACCGCCGCCAAGCGCCTCGTCGCTTTCGACTGCGCCATCGACATGCTCGCCGGCCCCACCGAAATTGTCGTCACCAGCGATCGGGGCCGCGCTGCCGACATTGCTTCGGACCTCGTCGCCCAGGCCGAACACGATCCCGAGGCGCTCGCCATCTTCATCACCACCCGTGCCCAACTAGCGCAGGAGGTTCTCGCCGAAGCCAGGGAACGCAGCCGCAACAACCCCGTCGCGCGCCAAGCCCTCGACCGCAACGGCCTGGTGATTCTAGCCCCCTCCAGCGATCAGGCTCGCGAATTGACCAACCGTATCGCTCCCGAGCACCTTACCGTCGACTCCGCGCAGGATCTCAAGTGGGTGCGGAATGCCGGTTCTGTCTTCATCGGCCGCTGGTCCGCGCAGCCTATGGGCGATTACATCTCCGGCCCCAATCACACCCTGCCCACCGGAGCCATGGCGCGCCTCCGCGGTGGCCTGAGCGTGAACGACTTCATCAAGCTCATCACCGTGCAGGAGTATTCGGCGCAAGGCATCGCGCAACTCGGACCGCACGCCGCACTGCTCGCCGAAGCCGAGGGCCTTACCGGCCATGCCGAAGCCATTCGCACGCGATTGAACAGGAGGGCCCGTGCCTGAACCCGCCACATTGACGCATCCTGTACCCCGCGCCCGCGTTCGCGCCATGAAGGAGTACCACCCGCCCCTTGGCAGCCGCGACGGCCTTCGTCTCGACTTCAACGAGAACACCGTCGCCTGTTCACCGGCGGTCCGTGAGGTTCTCGGCCGCATCTCCGCCGGCCAACTCACGCGCTATCCCGAGCGCGAGTCCGTCGAAGCCATCCTCGCCGCGCATCTGGGCCTTCCCCCCGCGCAGGTCGCGCTCACCAACGGTGTCGACGAGGCGATTCACGTTCTGTTCGAAGCTTTCCTCGATGAACAGGACGAACTGCTGCTGCCCGTACCCACCTACACCATGTACGAGGTGTACGCCTCCGCAACCGACGCGCGTGTCGTCACGGTGCTGGCGGAAGATGACCTGCAGTTCCCATTCGAGAGGCTGATCGAATCCATCACCCCGCGGACCAAGGTCATCGCCATCGCCAATCCCAACAGTCCCTCGGGGACCATCGCCGCTCGCCAGCAGATTCTGGAACTCGCGCGTCTCGCGCCCCAGGCCGTCATCCTTGTGGATGAAGCCTACTTCCACTTCTGCGGCGAAACCGTCATGGACCTCGTGGGCGCCACTCCCAACCTCATTGTTGCCCGGACCTTCTCCAAGGCGTATGGCCTTGCCGGGCTTCGCATCGGCGTGCTCGCGGGACCAGTCGATCTCATGCATTGGGTGCGGCGCGTCCTCTCCCCCTACAGCGTCAATTCGGTTGCCCTCGCCTGCCTGCCCGCCGCGCTACAGGACACCGCCTACATCGATTGGTATGTTGGCGAAGTGCTCGCCGCGCGCGCCGAATTCGAAAAGGCCCTGGAGGCCGCGCATCTGCGCTACTGGCCCAGCCGCGCAAATTTTGTCCTGGTTGACATCGGTGCCCGCCACCAGGAATTCGTGCGCCACATGCTCGCCGCCGGAGTGCTGGTGCGCGATCGCTCCAGCGATCCGGGCTGCGATGGCCGCGTGCGCATCACCATCGGCACACGCGAGCAGATGAAGCAGGCGGCTTCTGCCCTGAACGATTCCCTGGCAAAGCTGCGCAATCAGGAGTGCGCCCCATGACCGAACCAGAGAACGCCGTTGCCGCCATCCGCACCGCGGTCATCGACCGCAAGACCACGGAGACCCGCATCGATCTGCGGCTCGCCATCGAAGGCAAAGGCCAATACAAAGTCTCTACCGGCATCCGCTTCTTCGATCACATGCTGGAACTCTTCACCCGGCATGGCGCTTTCGATATCGAGCTGAAGTGCGAGGGCGATCTCGACGTCGATCAGCACCACACCGTTGAAGATGTAGGCATCGCCCTTGGCGAAGCCTTCGATCGCGCTCTCGGCGACAAGCGCGGTATCCTGCGCGCCGGTTATTTCATCATGCCCATGGATGAAACTCTCGCCATTGCCGCTGTCGATCTCAGCGGCCGCGCCGCCTACGCCGTCGATACCAAGGTCCGCACCCGCTATGTCGGCGACCTGCAAACCGAACTCGTCACCGACTTCTTCGAAGGCTTCGCGCGCGGCGCCCGTGCCAACGTGCACGTCAAAACCATGTATGGCCGCTCCAATCACCACAAGATCGAAGCCATTTTCAAGGCCTTCGCGCGCGCCATGCGCGTGGCCTGCTCGCGCGACAAGCAACTGGGCGAAATGCTGCCCTCCACCAAGGGGTTGCT
>DASXXV010000310.1:0-61366 GCA_036502905.1 Occallatibacter sp.
ACCCGCACCTCAAATGTGGTGACATTGTCCTTCTCCACCCCCAGCGGCGCAATCTTGGTCACTCGTCCGTTGAAGATGTGGTCGCGAAAACTCTCCACCTTGATGCGCGCCGGCTGGTTCATGTAGACGTGCGCGATGTCGGATTCGTCCACTTTGCCCTGCACGTACACCTGGCTCGTGTCGCCCTCCGTGAAGACCAGGGTTGCCGTGGAACCCAGCACCAGGATGGAGCTGATCGCATCGCCGATCTCCACGTCCCGGGACAGGATGGTGCCGTCCATGGGCGCCACGATGGTGGTATAGCTGAGCTGCTCCTCCAGCTGTTTCAGGCTGGCTTCGCTCTGCATCACCTGCGCCTTGGCCTGTTTCAGCTTGGCGATATCCACACCGATCTGGGCACGGGAGGCGTCGCGTTTGGTCAGCGCGGCAAGGTATTCGCGGTTGGCATCGTCCAGGGCCTGCTTGCTCACTACGCCTTCCTTCTGCATCTGCAGATTTCGATCGAGAGTGGTCTTGTACAGGGGCAAATCGGGAGCCGAGGCATTTACCTTGTCCTGCTCGATGTTGGCCTCGTAGGTCCCGACATTGGCCTGGGCGGCGGCCAGTTGAGCCTTCTGCGCTTCCACCTGGGCGAGAATTTCCTGCTGATCGAGCTGCGCCAGGGGCTGGCCCTTCTGGACCCGGTTGTTAATATCGGCCGACAGCTTTTGGACGATGCCCGAGGCTTTGGATTTGACCTCGACCTTGGTGATCGGCTGGATCTTGCCGGTAGCCACCACCGATCGGGCCACATCTCCCCTGGCCACCTTGGCGATCCGGTTGGGATCGATGGAGGTTCCGGAGACCATGCGCGCCAGCGCCACTGCCGCTCCTACCACCACCACGAATGCCCCCAGGGTGATCCATATCCACAAACGCCTGTTCTTCTTTGTCGCCGCCACCGTACACCTCCCGCGGTCTCAAATCAGGAGCCGCAGTCTTGCTGAAAACATCAATATCGATGAAGGAAACCCCAACATATGACGGCGGAACCTCGCCGCAGTTAACCGGAATGTGACAAGCGGGGCGCTGGTTGGCGTTCTCCGGGCTTGCTTGATTACACATACGCACGGAGAGCAGGCCAGGTTCCACGCCCCGGGTGGCAATGACGTTCCGGCCCGGATGCTATGCTCTCAGCGAGATGCACGGTTTTCTGCTGGTCGAATGCGTCGCGGTCGCCATGCTGATCCTGGCCAACGGATTCTTCGTGGCCGCGGAATTCGCCTTGGTCTCCATCCGCGACACCCGCATCCAGCAGATGCTTGCGGACCGGGTGCCCGGGTCACGCGCCGTGCGACGCCTGCAACACGAGCTGGACGATTTCCTGCCCGCCGTGCAGCTGGGAGTGACCCTTTGCTCCCTGGCGCTGGGCTGGGTTGGCGAGCCGCTGGTGGCGGGCGTTCTCCTGGGATGGATGCGCCTGCTGCCCCATCCCCTCGCCCACGCCTCCCTCTACGCTCACGCGGGCGGGATTGCGGCCGTAGCGCTGGGCTTCTGCGTCATTACCTACTTCCACGTCGTCCTGGGTGAACTGGTGCCAAAATCGCTCGCCCTGAGGCGGGCCGAGGCTCTGGCCCTCGCGGTGGCCCCGCCCATGCTCCTGTTCATGGCCTTGGCGCGCCCAGCGGTGCGCCTCCTGAGCCGTTCCGCCGCCACCGTCCTGCGCGGATTCGACATTCCCATGACCGAGCGGGCCACGGTGCACTCTCCCGAGGAACTGAAGCTGATTGCCACCGCCGCCCGCCGCATGGGATTGTTGCCCCGGTTCCAGGAAAGCCTGGTCCATCGCGCCCTCGAACTGGATGACGTGCCGGTGCGGGAAATCATGACGCCGCGACCGAAAATCTTCGCCCTGCCCTCCAGCATGCTGGTCGAGGAGGCCAGCGCACGGGTAATCGAGATGATGCACTCCCGCGTACCCGTCTATGACGAGACCCGGGGGCCCGAACATATCGTGGGCGTGGTCTATTCCAAGGATCTTTCGCGGTTGATGTTCTTTCGTCCCAGCGCGCAGCGCCGTCGCGCTGAGGCCGCCGCAGAACGTCAGGCGAGCAGCGACCGGTTTGTTCCCTCGGGGGCCGACGAGGCCAAAGACCTGCCCGGCGCAACCCGGTTTCCCGCCACCCCGTTTGTCGAGTTGCGGGTGCGGCAGGTCATGCATGACGTGCTGGTGGTCCCGGAAACCAAGACCGTGCTCGACCTCATTCGCGAATTCCAGCAGCGCAGGAGGCAAATGGCAATCGTGGTCGACGAGTATGGATCGACCTCGGGACTGGTCACCGCCGAGGACGCCATTGAGCAATTGACCGGCGAGATCGAAGACGAATTTGACGACCCCGCCCGGCCTCTCATCTCCACCGCTACGGGGGTGCTCCATCTGGATGGCGGCGTGAGCCTCCGCGACCTCGAGACCCAGATGCAATGGAATCTGCCGCGCGAGGGCGGCGTGGAAACCCTGGCCGGTTTCCTATTGACGCGGCTGGGACACATTCCTAAGGCGGGCGAAAGCCTGGACTACGACAACCGCCGCTACACGGTGATGGAGATGGACGGGCGGAGGATCAGCAAGATTCGCGTCGAGCCGCTGAATGATCCAGCCCATCAGAAGGCAGGATGACGAGCCAAAATCCATCACTGGGCATGATTCCATCGCCATGGAGCGCCAATGCCCTGGTGCATCGATCTGACAGCGCTTTACAGATGGAAGATCGTAAACGGGTGTTCCTCGCCGCGCTGATGAAGAAGGTGCAACGCCACGTTGTAAATCGGCGTCCCGGTGGTCGATTCGGCGGCGAAGGTTCCCTTGTGCGCGTGCCCGTGCAGGGCCAGTGCCGGCTTGTGTTTGTCGAGTGGGCGCTGCAGACGCGAACTGCCCAGGAATGGGAAGATCGGCTCGGGCTCGCCCACCACCGTCTCCTTGATGGGCGCGTAGTGAGTGATGGCGATCTTGATGGGGGTGTGAAGCTGTGCCAGGCCGTAGTCGAGCTTGATGGCTTCGCGCTCCGCGATTTCCACAAATGTCTTGATGCCGTTTTCTCCGAACGGCATCAATTCGTAGGGCGCGAATCCTCCACAGAATCCCTTCGTTCCCGCGAAACCCAGGCCGTCGACTTCGTGGCATTGTCCATCCAGCAGGTGCACTCCGGCCAGGCGGAGCATGCCGGCCAGCTCGTCCTGATGTCCGCTCTCATGGTCGTGGTTGCCCAGCACCGCCACGATGGGAATGTGTATGTGCTCGAGGACAGCGAGGCAGGCGCGCATCTCGTCCGGCATCCCGTGATTGGTGAAGTCGCCTGCGATCACCAGCACATCGGCCAGATCATTGGCGGTCGAGAACTGCCGAACATTCTTCTGTTGGTCCTCGGGTTTCAGGTGGATGTCGGCAACGGCTGCAACTCTCATTTGTGGCTCCCGTGTGAGTTGTCGGTCTGGATCAGCCAGGGGTGATGCTCGCAATACTCTTTGTAGAGGTTTCGTTCTCCCCATTCGTTCACGTCAATGGCAAACATGCGCGGGTCCACCAGCGATCCGCGGAACGGCGCCTCCTTGTCGGGGTTCTTGATGTGCCGCGTAAACCAGCCCCCCATCTCGTCCCAGATGTGATCAGGAACCGCATCGGTTTGCGCAGGGTAAACATACGCAAAGAGCACCAGGAATCCGTAGAGCAACTCCCAGTGCGATCCGATCAGCCCCAGCAGTCGGTTCCAATCCAGGGTTTTTCCGCGAGCCCGGAGGAGATGCAGAACATCGGCGCCGTCGAAACGCTCCCGGTAGGCTACGAAAATCTTGGAGACGATCAGCTCTTCCACGCCTAGAACCTGGCAGGGCAACCCCAGTACGACTTCCGGCACGCCGCGTTCAATCCACGTTGAATCCACGCCCAGGCTGGCGTTGCCGATACCGGTGATCAGGTCCACGAAGTATTCGCCCCGGCTGGCCTTGGCCAGCCACACCGGGTCCTTGACGAAGGTCACAAATCCCTTGGCCTTTAGCCGGTCGAGAGCATCGGGCAAGTTGCCGGCTGTGAGCAGGAGGTCAAGGTCCTTGGTCGGGCGCCAGATGCCGGTGAAAGTGTGCACGGCAAATGCGCCCCCCACCACGAAGGAAATGTCCAGGTCGAGCAGGGCCTTCAGCGCATCCTGGTAGCACTCGCGAGCACTGGGAGCCCAGTCCGGCTCAGTTGAGGATGTGGCTGGCAGTTGCGGGTCTTCACTTCCCATTCAAGCTTTGACGCGAAAATCGGCTGCCGCAGCCGCCCGGGAGCACTCGGACACCGCCACGGCTATTTCCACTCGAATTCGTGTGAATTGCTGACTGTTAACCCCAGTGCCGTAACAGAAGTAACGTCCGGGCGTGTTTCATGACTGCCTTAAAAGGTACAAAACGGGAAACCTTGTGATATTTTCGAGATAATTTCCGGATCGTTCCGCTTTTCATCCTCACGCGCCCGCCGTGGTGTCGAGACGAAGTGCGCGATCAACACTGGGGGAGGTATTATGGGGAGCTTTGATCGCGAACAACTCGAAGCCTTGAAGCGGCAGATCGAGGAAGACTACAGGTTAGATATAGCGGCAATTGAACGGCTGCAGAGACGCTTCGTTCCGTCAGGCCCCGTTGCGGCCGTCCGGGAAACGCCGCCAGCGCCGGTAACGGATCGAAATGTTACCATTCTGCCCTCCCTGGAATCGCAGGCCGAAGCGCAGCCGGATGAGCTGACCAACACCCTTCGGGGCATGTTCAGCAGCCATCGGCGATAAGAACCGCGCCCCGGGAATTCAAATGCGCGGGCCTCACCTGACATGCACGGCGGCTCGCGCAAACGTGTACGGGCCTTCCGGAACCAGGGTCACGCGTGCGTCATGAGGTAATCCGCGGAGCATCGCGGCAACCGCCTGCTCCAGACTATCGAAGGCGCGCACCGCGAGAGGACCCAGTTCCTCTTTTGTCACTCCCGGCGCGTAGAAATAAATGTCGTTCTGGACTCCGGCAAGCGCCAGCTTTTCCACCTGCCAGCGGTCCACTCCCACTGGCTGATCGCGCACTTCGTCGAGATAATCCTGAAAATCGCCCATGGACAGGATCATGCTCTTGAATTCCTCCGAACCCATGCCCTCGGCACATTCCGCCAGAACCAGGATGCGGGCCCCCGGCTTGGCCAGGTGGCTGGCTGCCGTGATTCCTTTGACCGACTGATAGAAGGAGAGATCGAGAGGAAAGCCAGCCGCGCTGGTGATTACAACGTCGGCAGGCTCGTCGACCTCTTCCAGGCAGGCCTTCTCCACAAACTCGACGCCCGCCGCGTGGGCCTTTACCGGGTGACCGGCAAAAACACCCGCAATTTTGCGATCCTGCGTAAGAGCCACATCCACGATGAAGTCGTGCCGCACCATGCGCGCGCATTCCAGAAGTTCCTCGTGAAGGGGATTGCCCTCGATGGAGCCTTCGGTGGCCAGCGGCTCGCGAATGAATTTCGGCGAATGGATAACCTGGATCGTTTCCTGGGCGGCGAGTCCGGGCACGATCAGCTTGCGACCGCCGGAGAAGCCCAGCATCAGGTGCTGCTCGATGAATCCCAGGGTGATGTGCAGGTCGGCGCCGGCGAAACGCTCGTCCACGTAAACCGGTGTTCCGCGGCGCGTCTCGCCTATGAAGCGGTGTTCTTCGCGGGCCCGCGCGTTGTGGCTTGCAACCCGGTAATTGGCGGCGATCTCCGCACCCACGATGATATCCACCTCCTCCGGCGTGGCGGCGCGGTGCAGGCCGGTAGCGATAAGAATGATGATGTTTTCTTTTGCAATCCCCGCCTGCTGCAGCCGCTTGAGAAGCGGAGGCAATGTGATTGTGTTGGGCGCCGGGCGGGTGATGTCGCACACCGATATTGCGGCCGTTCTCTTGCCGCGTGCCAATTCCAGTAACGGCTCACAGGAGATCGGGAAGTCGAGCGCCGCTTCGACCGCTGCTGTTTCGTCCCGAACCGCGATGGCTTTACGGCTCCTGACTTCGCGGCATTTGACGCTTTCCGGAACTTCAACTTCGATTCCGTTCTTGCCAAAGAAAAACTTGGATTTCATCGGGCGAGATTCCTCTGGAAGATTCTCTCAAAGAAAGGTGTCCTCGGGCTTGGCCCGAGGCGCGTGGCCCATGGGAGCGATAACCGCCATCGATCCGGGTGATTCGATCCCTGGGGACCGGGGCACCCCGGCGAGCCTATCGCCAGGGCGCCTTCATTGTCGTCCTTCGATCGATTGAGTCAGCGCCTTGGTCACGTCGCCCGCAATATCGTCCTGCACCATTATGAGATCGTCCACCGGCTGGTCGTAAGTCTCGGACCACATCACGTATCCGTTATCGACCCGAACCAGTCGTGCGGCCACCCGCAGCCGCCGGCCCGATTTGCGCACGCTTCCATCCACCACGTAGCCAACTCCCAAGCCCTTTGCAATGTCCCCCAGCGGAACTCGCTTGTTCTTGAAGTAGAAAGACGAAGTGGCGGAGGGCACGCGCAAGCCCGCAACCTTGCTTAGCTTGTCGATCAACTCTTCCGTCATTCCGTCCGCGAATTCCTCATTCCGCATTCCTTCCGTGAGGTCCAGGAAGGGAAGTACGGCCACGGCTTTCGCCCCTTGAGCCGGCGCCAAGATGGGACGCCTGTTCGCAATGCGACCGCGGAGTGCAAATCCGCCGAGGAGCAACACCAGAATGACTCCGCAACCTGCCCAAAGCAGGCGCCACCTGGGACGCCGGCCAGTGCTGTCGTGCGCGGCGGCCTGCGCAGCGGGCCCCGCCGAAATCGCCTCAGGCATCGTTACGTCGGCGGCCTCTTTCTCCCAGGGACTTACCGGCGCCACCAGGCGATACCCCAAGCGCGGAACCGTGGCGATGTAGAGCGGGTTCTTCGGATCATCGCCCAGGGTTCGCCGCAACGTGGCCACCGCCTGGTAAACGGAATCGGGAGAGACGGTCACCTCCGGCCAGACCCGGTTGAGCAACTCGTCGATACTGACGGTTTCGCCGGCGTGCTCGGCGAGACACTCGAGCAGGCGCATGGTGCGCAATTCCATTCGGGCAGGCTCTCCATTGCGAGCCATCACCCCGGACACGGGATCAACCCGCCAGTCGCCGATGCGAAGCACCGTCCTGCTTGATCGTTGCATGGCTGATTCCATGAATAAAGGCTGCCCGCTCGCGCGGAATCAGTGCTACCGATTGTAGCAACCAACCGGCACGCAGCGTCTCGGTGCAAACACAGCGCCTGGTGCAACACAACCATCTTGCGCGCACGCAACGTCTCGTGCGCACACAATCTTCCGCGTCCGATTACACTTTCTCAGAAGGTTTCAGAACAATTCAGAACTTGCTCAGGACTCCGAGGCCATCATCGCGGTATGGTCCGGAGAGACCCGGCGAGGCATTGGCCGGTCTGCACGGACCACAGGGAATTGAAAAAGGGGATCGTATGATTGGACCTTCTGCGCCGACGGTTTCGGCCAAAACCAGTGCGTGGTCAGCCATACTCGTCGGAGGACTCATTGCCGGCACACTGGATCTGCTGCAGGCCTGCATCCTGTTCGGATGGGATATTCCCCTGGCAATCGCCGCCGGCCTGCTCGGGAAACAGGCATTTGGTGGCGGCGCGCCGACTTATATCCTGGGCGTGCTTCTGCACTACTTCATTGCCTTCACGGCGGCCGACATCTATTACGCAGCCAGCCGCAGGCTGCCGTTTCTAATCGAGTATCCGCTGGTATGCGGACTCTTCTTCGGCGCAGCGGTCGAGGATTTCATGCGCTTCGTCGTTCTCCCGCTTTCCGCTCTTCATTCCCGCGGCCCGTACAAGCTGAGCGATCTTTTACTCGGACTGGCCGTGCACATGGTGGTGATAGGGCTGCCAATCTCGTACAGCACGCAACGCTGGGGCCAAAGAAAGCTCCATGCTTCCTCGTTGGGAAACCAGGCCACAACGACATAAAAAAGAGCACAAAACTCTCCGGTGTCTTTTCGACCTGCAGCCGGGTACTTATGCAATCTATCGCAACCCGTCCCGCGGACTACGGCCGCGCGACAGGCCGGATTCCCATGGAGTTCAGCTTGTGCCGCGCCTGGTCGGCTTCCGGCGTTTGGGGATGGCGCTGGATGAGCGCGCGCAATTCGCGAATGCCTGGATCGCGCTTCCCCTGTTGCAGCAGTGCGAGCCCCTTGTGCAGTTGTGCCGCGGGAGCTTTGGAACTCCCCGCGAAGCCCTCCAGCACCGAGTTGTACGCCTTCACCGCGCTGGCATAGTCTTTCTGTTGGTAGGCGATCTCGCCCAGGTAAAATTGCGCATTTCCAGCCAGGTCGTCCTGCGGATAATAGGTCAGTACATCCTGGAATTCGCCTTGGGCTACCTGGAATTTGCCCGTGTTGAAATCGCGCAGGCCCGCCTGGTAAGTCTCCTGTAGCGGAGGCGCCTGGGAACCGGCAGGCGCTCCCCCCGACCCGCTGGGAGCTGCGCTGCCGCCCTCCGGACTGGCAGGCAACGGTGCGCCCGCCGTGCCCGGCTGCTGCCCCGGCGCTCCCGCCGCTGGACTTTGAACGTTCTGCAGCTGGCCCTGCAGATCCTGGATGGCCTTATCGAGCTTGGCCATTCGCGATTTCAACTCATCCACCGAGTCATTCAGGGCTTGTGCCTGCCCGGATGCAGTGTCGAGCTTCCCGTTGGTCGCCTCGCTCTGCGCCTCAAGTCTCTTCTGCAGGGCGTCTACGCTCGCGGTCACCCGGTTGGCGTTGTCGGCGGTCTGCTCCACCAGGTGCTGAATGAGCCCGAACTTGGCATCCACCGTCGACTGCAAACGCTGCACCGCGTCCATCAGCTGATTCACCTGGGTCTGTAGTTCGACAATTTCTTTATTGGCCGCGTGCGCCGGCACGGGCGACCAGCCAACCAGGACCGCCAGAAGTCCTGCAGCCAGGAAACGATTGCATAATGAATGTGCTGTCAACATCTTTCACCCATCCGTATAGAAGTACGGCACCCCGGCTCAGGTCGCCGGGATGCCGCAGTCTGATTCCATTGTCGCATCGGTTCGACACCGCCCCACCCCCGCGGACCTCAAACAAAACACCGCGAAATTTCCCTCCACGAACGACGAGCTTGTGCGTGGAGACTCCGGTTTGTGGGGCGCCCTGCTCTTTTTAGACGCGAACCGTGCCTCTCGGGCGCGCCTAGCGATCCATCGAGAAGCCCGCTCGCCGGTTCTGCTGCCAGCATTCCTCCGTCGATTCGCTGCAGAACGGCTTTTCCTTACCGTAGCTGATGGTGCGAATGCGGTTGGCTGCCACGCCCGCGCCCACCAGCGCGCTCTTGGCCGCATCGGCGCGATTCTGCCCCAATCCGAGGTTGTACTCGTTGGAGCCGCGCTCGTCGCAATAGCCGCCGATCACGATCTTGATGTCGGGATGGCTGGCCAGGTAAGAAGCATCCTTGGAGAGCGTCGATTGTGCATCCGGCCGTACGTCCGCGGAGTCGTAATCGTAGAAAATGTCCTGGACGTTGGCCTTGAATTCCTCCTCGGAACTCATCGTGTTTGTCGGAACCACCACCGCGGGAGGCGTGTTCACGGTGACGCGAGCGGTCGCGTCCGCAGTTCCGCCTTCCCCCTTCGCCACCATGTGATAGCTGGTGGAAGTGGTCGGGGTTACTGTCTTGACACCCGACGTGGGCACATCGCCGATTCCGTCGATCGACACGCTCGTCGCATCCGTAGTGCGCCAGTTCAGAACTACCTGGTCGCCGGCGGAGACGGTCGAGGGCGTGGCCGTAATCTGCGCCGTGGGAGCAGGAGCTGCGGCCGGCGGCGCGGTCTCGGTCGGCATCGGAGGCGCGGCCTTTTTCTTGTGGCAACCGGCCACCATCAACATGGTTGCGAAAAGAACGACAGGGACCAAAATACGATTGAATTGCTTCAAGTCTGACTCCTTTGCGGGCTCAGAGCGCTGATTTCCAGACAACGGAATATTCTAATTGCTCATTCTCGGCCCGCTTTAATTTTTGCGTTGAATGCACACGACTTGGCAACAGCCGCTGGCGCGCGCCGGCGCTCCTAGCCCTGACACCATCCGCGACGCACACCGGCGGGCTCCCGCGGACACACAAAATAACTGCCATGGACTCTCAGTTGCAATGATACCTCTTCAGCTGTGGAAACGATTTCACGCCTGACACTTCGGTACCGGGATTTCTCTCCGCTGCCTGCCAATTCGGGCGGAGTTCCGAACCGCTACTTCCAGCTCCAGTTGGGCATGAAGTTGTTGCCCACGTGGGTCAACTGGTGCTGTTCGGTGCCGTCGGACAGCATCGACCAGATCTGCGTATGCCCGCCGATCTGGCGTTCGAACACGATGTGGCGGCCGTCCGGCGCCCAGCAGGGGAAATCGTTGCTGCCCGCATCGTGGGTCAGCTGCAGCCAGCGCTTGCTGGCGATATCCATGATGTAGATATCCTGGCCCCCGGGCGCGCCGGGGCCGTATTTGCGGTTCCAGCTGAAGGTGAGCATCGCCCCATTCGGGGCCCAGGAAGGCGAGATGGCGTAGCCGCCATCCGTGAGGCGCTGGATGTTGGCCCCGTCCTGATCCATCGTGTAAACCTGCGGCAGGCCGGTGCGCCCGCTTACCCACGAGATTTGCGTGTTCGTCCGCGGGTTCCAGGTGGGCGAGACGTCGGGTCCATGGAACGCCGTGAGCTTATGCAGATTTCCTCCGTTCGCATCTGCAACCCATATCTCCGGGTCTCCGGATCGGGACGAGGAGAAGGCGATTTTGGTTCCGTCTGACGACCACGCGGGAGATTGATTGGTGCCACCGCCGCCACCTGCGGGAAAATTGACCATGCGGCCAAGTTCCAGGGAGTACATCCGTACGGCCCATCCGCTCCGGTCCAGGGACGCAAAGGCCACACGGCTGCCATCCGGTGAGATGCGAGGGGATAGCGAGACGCTGCTCAGGTGCGTGATCTGGTGCTGGTTCTGCCCGTCGTAGTCCATGGCCCAGATTTCCTTGGTCCCGGTGCGGGCGCTAACGAAATAAATCTTGGTTTCGGCTATGCCATTGATGCCCCCGCCCAGCCGGGAAATGATCTCGTCCGCGAAGCGGTGGGCCACCGTGCGTGCCATATCCTGGCTGGCGGCCTCGTTGTACTGCTTGCCCAGCACCTGGGGGCTGGTGGTGTTCCGGGTATCGTCCAGCCAGCCATAAACCGTCAGGCGGCCGCTGCTGGCGGAGAGTGCCCCGAAGGCCACCATCTCCGAGTTGGCAGGGGCCGCGGACCACTGGGAAAGATTCATCTCCTGCGGCGATCCGGGCGTTGCCTGCGGCGCCATGGTTTTCGACACCATGTCGAAGATCCCCGCATTGGCCAGGTCGCTGTACAGGGTCGAGTCAAACGTGGCCTTCAGCGCGGGCGTCTCCGGATCGGCCCCCGCGGGCTTGAAGTCGGCCACCGCCATGCGGATACGCGCCTGCCCCAGGTTGGTGCCGGTGCGCACCCAGTCCTGACCGTATGCCGGAGCCGTTAAGAAGAGAAGCGCAGCGAACGCTGTGCATGAAGCAGCCAATGATGAATAAGAACAGAAAGATACCTTCATTTGTCGAGCAATCCTTCCTCGAATAGAACCCTGAGTCGAAATACGCGTATCCATGGCCTTCGCTCCGGAGTAATTGGGCGTAGCCGGAAGATCAATATTCACAGTAGTAAGACACCTTCAACGTGCTCGAGTTGTAGCCTGAAGGCAGATTTCCGAATGTGTCCACGCGCTGCACTCCGCGAACGCAGGAGCGGTCGAGAGTGGGGCTGCCGCTCGAGCGGTCGACTTGCACATCCCCGGGAGTGCCGTCGTGATGAATGGTGTACGTTAGATAGACCCGCGCTCCTTTGGGGGTGCCCGGATCCACTTCGCCCTTGTTCCAGCTTTGCGACATCTTGCGGTTGATGCCATCGACATACCAGGGGAACCGGCTGCCGAAATCGCCTTCGCTTACCGACGTCGGTCCCACCGTCGTGGTTTGCCCGGTGAGTGCGCGGGGCATGGAACTGCCGCTTTGTTCGCCGTAACGGGCCCGGTTGTCTTGTGTAATCTGTTGCTGCTTCGGCGGCACCCTGGGCGTGGGCTGCGGCTTAGTCTTTTCTTTCTTGCCCGGGATGGGCACCGCACTCAGGTCGATGGATTTCGCCTCCTCCTTGGGCTGGGCAATTTCCGGTGCCGGACTTGGCTTTTCGGTGGCCAGCACGTTTTGGTTGATCGGCTGGTCGGAAGGCAAGGGAAGTGCGCTGGTGATATTCACCCGGATGGCTCCGCCTGCCGCCGACCCGCCCCACACGTTGGAATGGAAAAAACCACCCACGATGTAATAGAGAACGATGGCGATACCCAGCAGGCCGTGAAGCACGACAGAACCCGTTGCCGGCGCTGCGATCGGCTCGCCCGCCAGCTCCCGCTCCAGATGCTCTTCGTTCCCTTCCAACAAGCTGCTCATGTGCTTAGGTGAACTCTTCCCGCCGGATGTCATCCTCAGCACCGGAAATCTGCTTCTTGGACGCGCCGGCAGGCCGGATATCCTCCCCGGCCGTTACTTTCCCCTGGTCTCCAGAGGCTGCGTCACGATAGAGATGTTGCTGATTCCCGCCTGCTTGACCGCATCCATCACCGTCGCAAACGCGCCGAACGGCACGCGCTGGTCGGCGCGGAGATAGATCACCTGTTTCGAAGGATCGGTGTTGCCCTGGCGCAGTTTCTGCGGCAGTTCATGAATGTTCACCGGGCTGTCGCCAAGAAAAATTCCCGAATCGCGATCAATGGTAACCACCAGGCGCTGCTCAGTGATCTCGCGCACAGTGCGCGTTTTGGGCACCGCCACCTCAATGCCGGACTGCAGCACCGGCGCGGTAATCATAAAGATCACCAGCAACACCAGCACCACATCGACCAATGGAGTGATGTTGATGTCGGCCAGAGATGTCTGGGTGCGTCCGCTGCTACTTGTAAAGGCCACGTTCTACCTCGTGTGGCAGATCTCGCCCCTGTAAATCCCGGCCCTGCGCGTCGCGGGCTTCTGCGGTCCCTCGCGAGCCGGGCGCGGATGCCGCCCCTGCCGGGCGCAACTGAATTTCCTCCAGCGAGTTCAACAGCTCGCGGCTGAAGTCGTCGATGGCCGATGCAAATACTTTCAGGCGGGCCGCAAATTGGTTGTAGGCCACCACCGCCGGCACCGCGACAAACAGTCCCGCTGCCGTGGTGATGAGCGCTTCGGATATGCCCGGCGCCACAGCGCGCAGGGTAGCGGCGCCTGCAGTGCCCAACCCGTGGAACGCATCGACCACCCCGATGACGGTTCCGAACAGCCCCACGAAGGGACTGGTGGCCGCGATGGTCGCCAACCACGTGAGGCGACGCTCCAGCGCCGTTACGGCTTCGCTTGCCGCAGTCTGCGCGGAACGCTCCAGCGGAGCGATGTTGCGTGGCGGTCCCGAGCCGCCGGTTTGCCGTTTATAGGTCTCGTATACGTCTTCGAATACCTGGGCCAGCGGGCTGTCTTTGAAATCCGGCAGGAGGGTCGAGATCTCCTGCAGGCGCGAGGCCTTGCGGAATGTACGGATGAAGCGCCGGCTCTCGTTCGTCGCCCTTTTGAAAGTGGCAATCTTTCCCAGGATGACAGTCCACGAATACAGGCTGGCAAAAAGGAGAACCAGCAGGACGCCCATCGCGACGGGACCAATGTTACTCAACAGTTCCATCAGTGCGCTGGCGCCGTGCGCGATCGAGCCGCCGGAGGGCGCGGCTTCGCTGTCAGCCTGCAATACAAAAAACAGGAACGCAGCAGTAAAAATCGGCATTCACCTCACTCTTTACCGTATCAGATGCGTAGATTCGCTCGAAAGACCGCGGACGCATGCTCCTGATAACAAACAGGGTTCCTCCTCGCATTTCTGGGCGTTGTGTTTTCAGTCGGTTTCCCGGTTCTTGAGAGGCGTAATTTCCCGGATGCCCTCGCCCAAACCGCAGCGCCGTGGACGGCGCGTTCGCGTGTCCGTCGTGCTATGCTGCGCTCGACATCCGCTGTCGGTCGTGCACCAAAGAGCGTGGTGCACCCCAGAGGATTGTGGGACAAAGGAAAGAATGCTCATCGAGCTCCGAGCCGAGAATTACGCTGTCATCGACCACGCCATAGCCGTCTTCGGCTCCGGGCTCAACCTGTTGACCGGCGAGACCGGGGCAGGGAAGTCCATCCTGGTGGATGCTCTGGCGCTGCTAATGGGCGGCAAGGCCTCCACGGATGTGGTTCGCCACGGCGCCGAGAAAGCGGTGGTATCGTGCGTCTTCGAGTCCACCCCCGGGGCGGAATCCATCCTCGAAGAAAACGGCATCGACGCGGAGGGCAGCGAGATCATCCTTCGCCGCGAAATCCAGTCCAACGGCAAGGGCCGCGTCTTTGTTAACAACCAGCCCGCCACGGTTGCGGTTCTCAAGGAACTCGCGCCGCAACTCGCCCTGGTCCATGCGCAGACCGAGACTCACTCCAGTTTCGACCAGTCGCAGCAGCGCATTCTGCTCGACCGCTTCGCAGGCATCTCGACCGACGCGGTGAGCGATGCGTTCGCCCGCTGGCACGAGGCATCCGCGAAACTTGACGATCTTCTCCACGGCGAGCAGGACCGCCTGCGCATGCTCGATCTGTGGACGTATCAGCGCAAGGAGATCGAGTCGGCCCAGCTCAAGACCGGGGAAGATGAAACCCTTGAAACCGAGAAGCGCGTTCTCGCCAACGCCGAAAAACTCTACGCGGCCGCGATGAGCGCCTTTGACAAACTTTACGAGGGAAGCGATTCCGCCGAGGCCGCGTTGCGCTTCGCACAGCGCAACGTTGAAGAGCTGGCCCGCTACGATGTGCGATTCAGTGAAGCGGCGCTGCAGATCCAGTCCGTGCGCGCCACGGTTGGCGATATCGGCGGTAGCCTGCGCGATTATGCGGAGGGCATCAACGCCTCTCCTGAACGTCTGGCCGAGATCGAGGACCGCCTCGCACAGATCGACAGGCTCAAGCGCAAGTACGGAGCAGCTGTTTCCGATATCATCGCGTTCGGCGAAGATGTCGCCCGCAAGCTTGCCGAGGTCGAAGATCGTGACGAGGTCCTCAAAACTCTGCGCGCCGCGGTGGAAAGCACTTCCGCCACTTATCGCGCCGCGGCGTCCGCGCTAAGTTCGGAACGCAAAGCTGCCGCAGCCAGGCTGGCCAGGCTGGCCGAGGCGCAGATCAACTCGCTCGCCATGAAAGTGCGATTCGAAATCGCGCTAAATCCCAGGGAGGATTTTTCGCGCTGGACCTCTTCCGGATGGGACGAAGTGGAATATCGTATCGCGACGAATATCGGCGAACCTCTCAAAGCCCTGCACGAGATCGCTTCCGGGGGCGAAATGAGCCGCGTCATGCTGGCGCTCAAGGTCGCTGTCGAAGAAACCTCGTCCAAAACAAAAAAGAAAAATCCTACCCCGCGCACCCTGGTATTCGACGAAATCGATATCGGCGTCGGGGGCCGCGCTGCGGAAGCCGTGGGGCAGAAACTCAAGACGCTATCCCGCGGCCAGCAGATATTGTGCGTCACCCATTTGCCCCAGATCGCGGCCTTCGCCGATCAGCATTTTCTCATCGACAAGCGCGAGTCCTCGGGACGCACCAAAACCCAGATACGTCTCCTGGATCAGCGCGCCAGCACCCACGAGGTGGCCCGCATGCTCAGCGGCGCCACCGTCACCGAAACCAGCCTCCAGCATGCCGCTCAAATGATCGCGGCATCACGCTGATTACTCGCTTGCATAACATGGTCCGCTCTTGCATACTAAGTACGCTGTATTTCCCCGGCGTTATTCTTCCCAGAACGCGGCTGCCGAGTAAGTCATTCACCTGACAGAATCCAGTTAGACCGGACACAGTATGCAGGTCGCTTGAGTTCAGGTGATTTCGGAACAAAGTTTCTCCGTTTCCGATGATGCGCCAGCCCCATGGATGCTCGTTCGTTGGCGTGAATCGAAGCCCCGAATTCCATGGATTCCTCACAAGATTCTCGATGCTCGCCGTCGAATGTCGTGAAAGGTGAAGACCATGATCCTCAAGGAGCTTCTCGCAGCATCTCGTCAGGATGACCTTTCCCCGGAGTCTAATCGCCTTCCAGGAAGCCTCACGGCTATGCCCCTCGACGCTCTGCGCGATGCAAAGCAACTGACCCAGGTACAGATGGCGCAACTGCTCAAGATCTCCCAGGGCGCGGTGTCCAAGGTGGAGCGCCGCACCGATATGTTTGTAAGCACCCTGCGCAATTATGTTCGGGCGATCGGCGGAGATCTCGAAATACGGGCCGTTTTTCCCGACGGCGATGTTCTGATCGATCAGTTCAGCGATGACCGCCGCGCGGAAGGCAATGGCGTACAACGCCTCACTTCCCGGCGCGACGAACGCAAGATTCTGCCCATACCTTAAGGGCAAACGGCTAGATCCTTGTCAGTGCATCAGGCCCGGCTTGGCCGAATCCTGGCACAGGGTCAACATCTCTGAAACCGTTGCCAGCATGAACGTGGGATGCAGCGGTTTGGCCAGAATCTCGAACAAGTGTCCTTTCCGTTTCGCTTCCTCGAGCAGGCCGCTGGTGCCCGGCTGTCCTGAAAAAAGCAGGAACTGGCACAAGGGATAGCTGGCTTTCAGGAAAATGGCGAATTCGATCCCGTTCATTCCCGGAAGAACCACGTCGATGATGGCCAGGTCGGGGCGCCACTCTTCCAGCGTTTCCAGCGCCTGCTCCGCCGAATAAACCGCTCGGGCATCGTATCCGCTGGACGAGAAAATCACCCCCAGCGTATCCGCAATCGTCGGCTCGTCGTCGATGATGAGAATCTTGCGCGCCCCCAAAACGGTTGGCATGGTTCCCCCAGAAACCTCCTCGCGGATCACGCGGCGCCAGCGCGCTAGGCCTGCATCTGCCTCGGCTGCACCAGACTGGACTGCAAATCCCCATCCGGGTCGTCAGGAATTTCATCCTTGAACCCTTATGTCTTCGGGAGTACAGTCCTTGGCACCGAAGACGGCCCCGCCGCGAAGCGCAAGACCACACCATGCTTCGATGCGTAAGACTCCTGTTAGTATTCCTCCGAAGGCCTTTAAATTATTGTTTTCATTGGCTAAATTGCATGAATGAAAGCAATCATTGGCACGACGAGAAAGGACGTCCGCCCATGACCGACCCCAAAAACCCCCCGTATGAATGGTCCGAAAGGATTCTGCGGCTTGCCACGGAATTGGGGTTGACCCAGGCCGGACTGGCGGACCGCCTCGGAGTCTCGCCCGCCACCGTATCTCGGTGGATCCAGGGAAAATACGAACCCACCGCCGAGGGCTATGTCGCGCTCGGCAACCTGGCGCAGCGTTCCGAAGGAATGTACTTCTGGGAACGTGCCGGCGTGGACACCTCCGCTTTCCCTGAAGCCAGTTTCCGGCGCGCGCAATCGTCGCTCAAAGTGAACCTCAACGACTTCACCCTGATTGCCGGGCGCAAAGCCTCCAGGCTGCTTCCGGGCAAGTCCGGTGCGGTGGCCGTTCCACTGCTGAATGTGGCCGCCTATGGCGATCCCATCCCTCCCAGCGAAAATGTGAGCCTTTCGGAAGTCCAGGTCGAGGAAGTGCTTTTGGCGCCCCTTTCGTGGTGCCCTCATCCCGAGCACATGATCTCCATGCGCTTGTCGGGAGACTCCATGGTGCCCACCATCTCCCCGGGATCCATTCTTTTTGTGGATACGGCGTCTACCGAACGGGGAGGCCTGGACCAGAAGATTGCGGTAGTCTCTCACCGCGACCTGGGCTTCAAGGTTGCACGCCTGCAACGGCTGGCGAACTCCGACCTGCTGGTTTCGTCGAATCACAAGTACATGCCGCTCGATATCAGCAACGCTTCCAAATGGAAGATCTTCGGTCAGGTACTCTGGTGGGTGTCGCGCGACGCCAACCCCGCCGCATAACCCAGCCGCCAGCCTGAAAATCAGCGCCAATCATCGAGGACATACACATCGCCACGATTGTGACCCGGTGCGTGCGGTTTCTGCATCGAAACGCCTTGCGCAAAAGCCATATACCCGTGCGCGCGCATGCGCCGGTAGGCGTCTTCGCGAGCCAGGTTCATTCCCGCTTCGATGGAAACGCCGTGATCTGCCGCAAATGCGTCGCAGACATCCAGCAGACGGTCGAAGCGATCGCCCCCACCTGGCCCGCCGCGCGACGCCGCGAATTTGATATAGCAGGTCTTGGTGCCGCCTTCAGACCCCGCGCCGTGCAGGCAAACAGCAAATCCATCGAGAGTATTGCGTGAATAGATAAGCACAACCTCGCCGCTCTTCTGCTTCAGCACCGTGCGGATCTCCTCGCTGAGATCGAGCCCTTTGTCGATCGCATTTGTGAGTCTGGCGCATGCCGCAATGGCGTCCTCGCGGTCGCTCTTGTTCAGCGTCCCCAAGTGGATTGCATCGGACATCTTCTTTCCCGCGAAAGCATCGGGACCGGGCGTGTGCCTCATCAGCGCGGTCAGATAATCCGGCCAGTAACCGAACTTCTGGTAAAGTCCCACATGTTTGACGCTGTTAGAAAAAGTGAAAAGCGCGGTGCGCTTCAGCCCCTGCTTCTCGAATAGCTTCATGGTCGCATCCAGAAGAAGTTGGGCGATGCCGCGGTCCCAGTACTCCGGCAGAATCGTCAGGGGGCCGAAGAATGCGAACGATCCCCACCGCGTGAGTTGATTACTGCCGATAAGCCGGCCATTCTCGCGTGCGGCCAGTGTACTCACGTGCGGCGCGTGCCAGCGCGGAATGAGCACCTCGCGGTCGCCCATGAACTCGGACGGATTGGGCAGGCCGATGAACGTGCCGAACGCCAGGCGCATGATGCGGTCGGCCTCCTGCAATTCCGATTGCTTCAGGGGACCCACCTTGATCTGCGATCCAGCCATGCGTTCCGACCTCCTCACCTGGTGCTCATGCGTCGCTATCCGCGGGCGCAGCCGCCAACCGGGCGCAGCAATTTTATCCGATCGGAGAAGCCCCCATTGAGGATCAGTGGATGGGCGTCAATTCGGTCGCACTCGGACCGCCGCAATCCGCGCACTCCAGCACAGCTTTGCCATCGTTGCCCAGCCGCATCTCGAGGTGCAACTCGCGCCCGTCGCCCAGCCGGACAACGTGGAAGGCCAATGTTGTTCCGTTGAGGTCTACGTGTGTAAGAACATGGGCGTCGTGTCCGATCACGTGGGGCTGTTCTCCCTGCCCGCGCGCGACCACGTTGAACACGATCGTGCCCTGGACATCGCCCCCATCGCGGCCCAGCGTGACGGTTACGCCGGGCTGTCCCTCCAGTTGGCCTTCCCATACCCCCACCCATTGTTCGTACCCGTCAGTCTGGGCCGGAAGGGAACTGGACATCGCCATTGCACTGAGCACCAGCAAAAACATCCTTCGCTTCATGTCATTTCCTACTTGTGGACGTTGGGGCTTCGGCTCCGCTCCGGCGAGCTTCGCCCAGATGACAAAACCCTTTACAGCAGGCCCAATTCTTAGGTCTGCTTCGCCAGAGCTGCGGTCGCCAGCGTTCCGCCCAGGCCCATCGTGTCCAGTGCCGACGAGGGCACCACCACCATCGAGCCTTTCTCGCGCATTGCCTCGAACAGCATATTCATCCCCCGCAGATGCAGCGCCACTGGGCTGTCAGCGTACACCTGCGCTGCCTTGGCGAACTGGTCTGAGACCTGGACCTCAGCGTCGCCCAGGATCACGCGGGCCTGGCGTTCGCGATCCGCCTGCGCCTGCTGTGACATCGCGTTCTCCAACGCCTGCGGAATCCTCACGTCGCGGATCTCCACCGACTGGACGGTAATGCCCCACGGAGTGGTCTTCTCGTCCAGGATCCTCTGCAACTCGCGTCCCAGCGTCTCCCGTTCCGTGATCATCTGCGCCAGCTGGTGGCGGCCGATCGATTCCCGCAATGCGGTCTGCGATCCTAGAGTGATCGCCTCCATGTAATCCTCAACTTCCAGGATCGCCTTCTCTGCGTTCCACACCAGCCAGAAGACGATCGCGTCCACATTCACCGGCACCGTGTCGCGGGTCAGTGTCGACTCCGCGCTCACCGTGGTCACACGCACCCGTTGGTCCACGTAGCGGCTCAGCGTGTCCACAATGGGGAGAATCAAAAACACCCCCGGCCCTTTCAGCCCGCGGAATCGCCCGAAACGCAGGACCGCCACCTTCTCCCACTGGTCAACCACTTTGATCGCGAACAGAAAATACAAGCCGGCAATCGTGGCGACGACCAGAGGTTTCTGCGAATGGACCTCCTGCGTAATCCATGCACCCCCCAGGATGCAGAGGCAAAACACCAGCATTCCCACGCCGCTGACCCGTTTCTGTTGGCGAATATTCGTGCTGAATACGTTAGGTTGAAACACGGCCTATCTCCTCTCGGGCTGAAGCTGCTTCAAAGCATTGATGAGTTCGTCCACGGTGAGTCCGGCCGCCCCCGCGCGCGAAACCAATTCGCTCACCAGTTGCGTGAGCTGTCGTTCCCGCTGATCGTTCGAGTCCCCGGCCGGCCGATCGGCAATGAAGGTCCCGGTCCCTTGCTGGGTGTCCAGAATCCCCCGGATCTCCATCTCCCGGTATGCCCGCGAAACAGTATTGGGGTTGATAGCCAGTTCCACAGCCACCAGCCGCACCGTCGGTAACTGGTCGCCGGCCTTCAGAGTCCCGGACGCAATCGCGCCCTGCACCTGGTCGATCAGCTGGCGATAGACCGGGACGCCGCTGTGGCCGTCCAGTCGGAAGGCGAATGGCGCATGTTCGACTTCGGCGTTTGCCTTCATCATACAGATAGTGTACTAGTTCTATAGTACATTGTCAAGCCCAAATCTTCTTGCGTGTGGATCTGCTGGTATGTCCCCCGTTGCTGCACGGGTTCCCGCCCGTGCTTTCCCCAGTGCCCGGAAAACAGGTCAATTGTTATAATCGAAAAGTGACTTCTACCGCCCTTGATTTCATCTCCAACGGTGATTCCGCCGGGACTTCCTCCAGTCAGAAGCGGGTCTTGCTTCTCAAACCACGCGGTTTTTGTGCGGGCGTTGTACGCGCCATCGACATCGTGAAAATTGCGCTGGAGACCTTCGGCGCGCCCATCTACGTCCGCCGGGAAATTGTCCACAACCGCTATGTCGTGAATGAATTGGCGGAAAAGGGCGCAATCTTTGTGCATGAGATCGACGACGTGCCTGACGGCCAGCGAGTCATCTACTCGGCCCACGGCGTGTCGCCCGCAGTGAGGGAACGCAGCAAAGGACGGGGCCTCAGAGTGATTGATGCAACCTGCCCGCTGGTCACGAAGGTTCATATCGAGGCCGTCAAATTTGCAAAGCAGGGTTATTCACTCGTCCTAATCGGCCACCGCGATCACGACGAGATAGAAGGCACACTGGGCGAAGCGCCGGATGTGACCCAGGTGGTTTCCAGTGCGAAGGAAGTCGAATCTCTGCAGGTGCCGGATCCGGACCGCGTGGCGTACCTGACGCAAACCACCCTGAGCCTCGACGAAGCGCGCGATATTATTCATGCGCTCAAGCTCAAGTTTCCCAATATTGTCGGGCCGCACTCGCAGGACATCTGTTATGCCACCGAGAACCGTCAGGTCGCGGTTCGCAACGTGGCGCACCAGGCGGGCCTCGTGCTGGTTGTGGGCTCAACCAACAGTTCCAACTCCAACCGCCTGGTGGAAGTTTCGCGCAACCTGGGCACCTTGGGGTACCTAATTGACAATTCGCAGGCCATTGATCCTGCATGGCTTGAAGGCGTCGACACCGTGGCTGTCACCGCCGGCGCTTCCGCTCCCGAGATCCTGGTCGAGGACGTGGTGAATTATTTGCGCCAGAACGGCTTTGCGAGCGTCGAAGAAGTGGAAGTTATGCCCGAGAACGTGCGGTTCGGCCTGCCTCCGGAGATCGTCCAGGCGATCGGCGGAGCGGGCGGCGCTGAGCCGGTATCAATTCGCTAAAACGTATCAAGGCACCCGGCAGGCAAGTCGTCTAAAAAGCTTAACGCCGCCGGACGAGAAACAGAGTAGCTTCACCCGGAAAGTTCACGTTGCAAGACGGGCTTGCAGAATCCGGTTTTTCGGGACACTGAGGGCAAATCCGATCCATGAAATCACGGCAGGAGACAACGCAAACCGCGGCGCTAAAATTTGGGCGCCTGGACGCGGACCTGGCGGATGTGGAATCAGCCATCGGCCGATCTGCGGATTATCTGCTCTCCCGCCAGCGGCCTGACGGCCACTGGTGCGGCGAACTCGAAGCGGATTCCATGCTGGAGGCCGATTACATCTTCCTGCATACTTTGCTGGAGAGCGGCGATCCCGGTCGACTGCGGCGCGCCTTCACCGAGATGATGCGCTACCAGAACGACGACGGCAGTTGGAGTCTCTATCCGGGCGGCCCGGGCAACATCTCTCTTTCGGTGAAATGTTATTTTTCGGCGAAGCTTCTGGGTGTTGCCGCCCACGATTCGCGCCTGGTGAAGTGCCGCGAGTGGGTCCTCCGCCACGGCGGCGTAGTGGAGTGCAACACCTTCACCAAAATGTATCTCTGCGCGCTGGGCCAATACGACTACGACGCGGTTCCCGCCATCCCGCCTGAGATTGTTCTCTTTCCGAATTGGTTCTACTTCAACATCTACGAGATTTCGTCGTGGTCGCGGTCCATCCTTGTACCGCTGGCCATCATTTACGCCAAAAAGCCCTTCAAGAAAATTTCCCGCGAGCAGGGAATTGAAGAACTCTTCGTGGGCGGGCGTGAGAACGCGATCCTTCGCGTGCGCATGAATCGCAAAAAGTGGATCTCGTGGCGGAATTTCTTCCTGGTCCTGGACAGGATCATGCACCTTGCCGAGGCTGTCCATATTCGCCCGTTGCGCAAGCTGGCATTGAAGCGCGCCGAGCAGTGGATGCTGGCCCGCCTGGAGATGACCGACGGCCTGGGGGCCATCTACCCGGCCATGATGAACGCCATCATCGCGCTGCGCTGCCTGGGCTATTCCGAAGACGATCCCCAGGTCATCCGTGCCCGTGACGAATTCGAAAAGCTGGGAATTGAGGAGCCTCCCAGCGATGCAATGTCCGAGCCGACCTTCCGCATGCAGCCCGCCATGTCGCCCGTCTGGGATACCGCCCAGGCGGTCTATGCGCTGGGTGAGGCAGGCGTGCCCAGGAACGATCCGCGCATGCTCAAGGCCGCCGACTGGATGCTTTCCAAAGAAGTCCGCCACAAGGGCGACTGGGCCGTAAAGGTGCGAAACACCGAACCGGGCGGCTGGTATTTCGAATACAACAACGAGTTTTACCCGGACACGGACGATACCGCTCAGGTGCTGCTCGCCCTCAGCAAGGTGGATAATCCGCGCGAACGATATCAGCACCAGGTGGCGCAGCGCGCCATCCAATGGGAATTCGCCATGCAGTGCCGCAACGGCGGGTGGGGAAGCTTCGACAAAGACAACACCAAGATGATTTTCCAGTACATCCCCTTCGCCGATCACAACGCCATGCTGGATCCACCCACCGTGGACATTACAGGGCGCATGCTGGAAATGCTGGCGACCTACGGCTACACGCGCGACGACAAGCGGGTGCAAAAGGCCATCAAGTTCATCCTCTCCGAGCAGGAGTCCGACGGAAGCTGGTTCGGGCGCTGGGGAGTGAATTACATCTATGGCACCTTCCTGGTGCTGCGCGGGCTGGAGGCCATAGGATTCGATCACAATGAGCCCCAGGTGCAGCAGGCCGCCGAGTGGATTCGCATGGTGCAGAATCCGGATGGCGGATGGGGTGAGACCTGCGGCAGTTACGAAGATCCCAACACGCGCGGCGTGGGACCGAGCACGCCCTCGCAGACAGCCTGGGCCCTGCTGGCCCTGCTCGCCGCGGGCGACGACCGTTCCGATTCCATTGCCAAAGGTGTGCGCTGGCTGCTCGAACGGCAGCATGCCGACGGAAGCTGGGATGAGTCGATGCGCGAGGGCGCGCGCCGCGAAGGCATCATCACGGGCACAGGATTCCCCAAGGTGTTCTACCTGGCCTACACAATGTACCGGCAGTACTTCCCGCTGATGGCTCTCACCAGCTACATGCGGGCCATGGAAAGATAAGCGCAGCTACCAGCTCCTGGCTTCCCTTTGCTGGTTCCGTTGCGAGAGCACGATCGATAATGTTTTGGTCTTGGGCTAAAAGCTAGAGGCTAGTAGCTAGCACCTAAGACGGAGGATTTACCCCAATATGGCTGTTCCGATCTCCCAGATGTGGACGGTTGCCAGTTATGTACTGAAGAAGCGGTTCGCCGGCGAAAAGCGTTATCCGCTGGTACTGATGCTTGAGCCCCTCTTCCGCTGCAACCTGGCTTGCGCCGGCTGCGGCAAAGTGCAGTATCCGCCTCACGTGCTTAAGCGCATGCTCACGCCCGAAGAGTGCTTCGCAGCCGTGGAAGAATGCGGCGCTCCCATGGTCTCCATTCCCGGAGGCGAGCCGCTGCTGCATCCGCAGATCGTCGAGATTGTTAACGGGCTGGTGGCGCGCAAAAAGTACATTTACCTCTGCACCAATGCGCTGGAGTTGAAACGCCGCCTGCCGGAGTTCACGCCTTCGAAGTACCTCACGTTCTCCGTGCACCTCGACGGCCAGCGCGAGCACCACGACTTCTCCGTATGCCGTGAGGGCGGATATGACATCGCCGTGGAAGGCATCAAGGAAGCGGTGAGACGCGGCTTCCGCGTTACCACCAATGCGACCTTCTTCGACGGAACCGATCCCAACAGCGTGCGCGGCTTCTTCGATGAAGTGATGGATATGGGCGTCGAAGGCATTGTGCTTTCGCCGGGCTACTCCTACGAAATGGCTCCCGACCAGCACCGCTTCCTCGGGCGCGCGCGCGTGCGCCGCCTCTTCCGTGCCATCCTTTCCAATCGTAAAAAGACGTGGAAGTTCAACATGTCGCCACTCTTCCTCGAGTTCCTCATGGGCGACCGCAAGTACGAATGCACCCCGTGGGGCTCTCCGGCCTACAACATCTTCGGATGGCAGCGCCCCTGCTACCTGCTGCAGGACGGCTACGCCGAAACGTTCAAGGAAATGATGGAGACCACGCGCTGGGAAGAATACGGGGTCGCCAGCGGCAATCCCAAGTGCGCCAACTGCATGGTGAGCTGTGGGTATGAGCCCACCGCGGTACTCGACGGCTTCGGTTCGCTCAAGGGTTTCTGGGCCATGGTCCGCGGTTCATTCAGCAGCTATCGAGATGAGCATGCGCTCAAGCTGCTGACCGAGCCGGCGCCCCACGGCCCGGCAACCCTCGTGCAGATCGAAACCAAGGAACGCGAACTTGCCCAGCTCTAAAGTTGTCATCCTGACGCTGACCCTGAGCTTGCGAAGGGGAAGCGGAAGGACCTGCTTTATAGCCACCTTGAAGGATTGAAGATGACCGCTGAAGTCGCCAAGTACTCCATCGAACAGATCGAAGCCCTCGAACTTGCTCCGGGCACGGAACACGAAAAGCTCGAAGGCTGGGTGCCCGGTCTGGCCAGCGAAGACGACCTGCGCAACGCTCTCGAGAAGGCCTTCGACTATCGCGGCGACGTGACCATCACCACCAAAGCCGGCGAGCGCATCGAAGCTTTCATCTTCAACCGGCACACCGGAAACTCGCTGGCCGATTCGTATGTGCAGTACTTCGCGCCCAATCTTGCCGCCAAGCAGAAGCTCAGCTATGGCGATATTGCGCGCCTCGAATTCTCCGGCAAGGACCGCGCCGCCGGCAAGCATTGGGAAGACTGGTTGAAGGCCTACAACGAGCGCAAGGCAGCCGGCGAAAAGAACATCGGCCTGCATCCGGACAAGATCGATTGAAACAGTCTCTAGCGGATAGTGATGGTGGTTACCTCCGCACCTAACCCATGTCCCGGGTCGTAAACTGATCACGACCCACTCTCCACTGATCACCGTCCACTGCTTCTATGAAAGTCTTCCTTACCGGCGCAACCGGCTTTGTAGGCCATCATGTGGCCCTCGCGCTTGCCGCGCAGGGCGCCGGCCTGCGTATGCTGGTGCGCAAATCCAGCAACCCGGCCAACCTCGAAGGCATTCCCGGAGAGACTTTCGTCGGCGATCTCTGCGCGCCGGAATCTCTTAGTCCCGGGCTGGCAGGCTGCGATGCCGTTGTCCACGTTGCCGCCGACTACCGCCTCTGGATTCGCGATCCCCAAACTATGTATCGCGCCAACGTCGATGGCACCCGCGAGTTGCTGCGCATGGCCCGCGACAACGGTGTCAAGCGTTTCGTCTATACCTCCAGCGTCGCCACCATGAACTTTCGCCGCGACGGCCTGGTCATCAACGAAGACACGCCGGTTTCGCTCGAAGACATGGTGGGCCACTACAAACGATCGAAATTTCTGGCCGAACAGGAAGCGATTGCTGCCGCCCGGCAGGGCCAGCAGGTTGTCATTCTCAACCCCACCACCCCCATCGGTCCCAACGACGCCAGGCCCACGCCAACCGGGCGTATCTTCGTGGACTTCCTCAACCGCAAGTTTCCGGCCTACATGGAAACGGGACTGAACCTGGTCGATGTCTCGGAAGTGGCCCGCACCCACGTCACCGCATTGGCCAAGGGCAAATTTGGGCGCCGCTACATTCTCGGAGGCGAAAACCTTACCCTCAAGCAGATTCTCGACAAGATGTCCGCCATCACCGGTATCCCCTCGCCCACCGTCAAAATTCCCTTTGGGGTCGCCGCCACCTATGCGTTCTTTGAAGAATGGATTACCGGGCGGATTCGCGGGCGCGAACCGCGCGCCACCCTCGAAGAAGTCCGCATGGGTCGCAAGAAGATGTTTGCCTCCAGCGCCCGGGCCCAGCAGGAGCTCGGCTTTCGCATTCTTCCGGTGTACCCGGCCATGCGCGCCGCCATCGACTGGTTTCGTGACCATGGGTATGCCCCTGCCGTGCCCAGGGCACAACCTGTTCCCTTTGCCCAATCATGACCCGTACCGCCATCATCGCCGCCTTCCCCGGCGAGCTGAAGCCCCTGGTGGGCGGCTGGCCGCACAGCACCCGCAGCGGGGTCGAATTCTGGGCCCAGCGCGACGCCGAGGACGAGTGGATCGCCGCCTGCGCCGGTGCCGGTCAGAACGCAGCCACCCGCGCTTTTGGCGCTCTGGAAGATGGTGGCCCCATCGACCTTGTGTTTTCCGTCGGCTGGGCCGGGGCGCTGCGCGGAAGTTTCACTCCCGGCACTGCCCATAACATCGCCGGCATCATTGACATTCAAACCGGTGAGCGCTTTAACTGCGATGCCGAAGCCGGCGAGGTCTGGCTGGTCACCAGTCCCCGCGTCTGCGACGAGGAGGAGAAGCGGCGCCTGGCCTCCACCTATGGCGCCGGGCTCGTGGATATGGAAGCCGCCGCGGTCGCACGCCTCGCCCACATGCGCGAAATCCCGTTCTACTGCATCAAGGGCGTCAGCGACGCCCTCACCGCCCGGCTGCCGGATTTCAACCGGTTTCTTACTCCCGAGGGAAAGCTGCAACTGGCCCGCCTGGTGCTTTTTTCGATTCTCCGTCCTTGGTACTGGCCTGCCCTGCTGGAGATGGGCGAAAATAGCAGGAAGGCTTCCCAGGGAATTGCCGAATCTTTGTACGAGTTTCTCCGATGATCGAGGTCACATCAGGAAACCGAATGGCTACCCAAATTTCCAGCGCTCAGTTCCAGCTCGAAACCAAAGTCCCATCCACCATGCGCGCCGTCGTCTATCGGGGAATCAATGATATGCGGGTGGAAACCGTCCCCGTTCCCGCCATCGGGCGGGGCGAACTGCTGGTTCGCATCGCGACCTGCGGTATTTGCGGCACCGATCTCAAGAAAATCCATTATGGCTCCCATTCCGCGCCCCGCATCTTCGGTCACGAAATGTCCGGAACCATCGCGGCTGTGGGCGAGGGGGTGACCTCCTACGTCGTCGGCGAGCGCGTCGTGGTGCACCACCACGTCCCCTGCAACCAGTGCTACTACTGCCGCAAGGGAACGCCGGCCCAGTGTCCGCTCTACAAAAAGACCGGCGTCACCGCCGGGTTTGAGCCCTCCGGCGGCGGCTTTGCCGAGTACATCCGGGTCATGGATTTCGTGGTTACCAACGGCGGTGTGGTGCGTATCCCCGAGGGCATTCCCTTCGAGCAGGCCGCTTTCGTGGAGCCGCTGAACACTGTGCTCAAGGGCGTAAAGATGCTCAACCTGGCCGCGGACGACACGGTGCTGGTGATCGGCCAGGGACCCATCGGCCTCATGCATGCCGCCCTCGCCAAGCGCACCGGCGCCCGCGTCCTCACTTCCGACCTCTACCCCGAGCGCCACGCTATCGCTGCCCGCTTCGGTCTCGAGCACCCCATCAATGCGGGTACTGAAAACGTGGTCGAGCGGGTCTTTGCCGAAACCGACGGACGGGGCGCCGACGCGGTGATTTTGGCCGTGGGAGGCAACGCCCTCATCAAAACTTGCGTGGATGCGGTCCGCCCCGGTGGTAAAGTAATGCTGTTTGCCCAAACACAACACGGCGAAGCGACTTTTGACCCCGGCGCGGTTTGCATGGATGAGAAGACTCTGATGGGCTCCTATTCGTCTTCCTTCGGCATCCTGCACGAGGTAACCGACCTGGTTTTCGGGGGATATCGCAACGGATTCGATCTCACCCAGCTCATCTCCCATCGCTTTTCGGTGGAACAAGCCGTGGCCGCGATCGACGTTGCCTCGCATCCCAAGGCCGACTCGATGAAGATTATGATTGAGCCCGTTCCAGGCAGGGGGAGAGAGTAGGAGGGATCCGATGGCAACCACCATGAGAGCCGCGATCCTCCATGGGCGAGAGGACATCCGAATCGAGCACGTCCCCGTGCCCGAAGCGGGTCCTGGCGAACTCATCGTCCGCGTAGGCGCCGCCCTCACCTGCGGAACCGACCTCAAGGTATTTCGCCGTGGCTATCATGCGCGCATGATCGTGCCGCCTGCTCTCTTCGGCCACGAACTCGCGGGAACTGTGGTCGTGGCCGGTGCGGGTGTGACCCAGTTTGCGCCCGGCAATCGTGTGGTGGCCCTCAATTCTGCGCCCTGCGGGCAATGCTACTTCTGCGCACGCAGTCAGGAAAATCTTTGCGACGATCTGCTCTTCAACAATGGCGCATACGCCGAGTTCATCCGCATCCCCGCCCGCATCGTTGCCAAGAACACCCTCCTTATTCCTGACCACGTTCCCCTGGAACATGCGGCCCTTACAGAGCCGCTGGCGTGCGCGGTACATGGCTTCCAGGATTCACGTCCTCATCCCGGCGATACCGTCGCGGTCATTGGCGGCGGCCCGCTGGGGCTGATGATCCTGCACGTCGCCGCTCTGGCCGGATGCGAGGTCATCGCCATCGTCAAGCATGATGGACAGGTGGAAGCTGCGCGCCAGCTCGGAGCAGTCCACGTGGTGCAGACACCCATCATCCGCAAGGCCATCCATGAAACTCGCGCCTTGACCCACAGGCGGCAAGGTGTGGACATCGCCATTGAAGCGGTCGGGGTCCCGGAGACCTGGCAGGAGGCCGTGGAACTGGTTCGCAAAGGCGGTACGGTGAACTTTTTCGGTGGCTGCGCGGTAGGAACGCACGTCACCCTCGACACCAACCGCATTCACTATAGCGATATCACCCTCCGCGCCACCTTCCACCACACCCCTGCCATCTGCCGCGAAGCGCTCCAACTCATCGCCGGCGGACGCTTCCAGGCCGACAAGTTCATCACCGGGCATGCCCATCTTTACGAGCTCAACCGCGTCTTTGAGAAGTTGATGAATCGCAGCAGCGAGATCAAGACTGCGATTGTTCCGTGAGGCCACGCATGAGCCCAACAACTAAATACGAAACCCTTGACGAGAACGAGCTGATCGCTCGCGGTTGGGCCGCGCTTCCGGCGAACTACCGCATTCCGGACGTCGCACCCACCCTCGAAGAAGCGCGGGCCTACTGCAAACAACTCGCCGAGTCGCACTACGAGAATTTCCACGTCGCCTCCTGGTTCCTGCCCAAGGCGCTGCGTCCCCATTTTCATTCCATCTACGCCTACTGCCGCGTTTCCGACGATCTCGGCGACGAGGTCCCCGATCCGGCACAGGCCTTGGCCCTGCTCGATCTATGGGGCCGCGAACTCGACGCCTGCTACGAGGGCCGCGCGCGCCATCCCGTGTTCGTGGCGCTGGCCGAGACCATTCGCGCATGTGCGATTCCCAGGGAGCCCTTTGCCGATCTGCTGGTGGCCTTCCGCCAGGACCAGTCGGTCACGCGCTTCGAGACCATGCAGGATGTGCTGGGCTACTGCCGCTGCTCCGCCAATCCGGTGGGCCGGCTGGTGCTCTATGCCTGCGGAGAAGTGAGCGACGAAAATTTCCGTTTGTCGGATTACACCTGCTCGGCCCTCCAACTGGCCAACTTCTGGCAGGACGTACGCGTGGATTATGGCAAGGATCGCGTCTATCTTCCCCAGCAAGACATGCGGCGTTTCGGCGTGAGCGATGAAACGATCGCCGCTGGTGTCGCCACCCCGGAATTTCGTGCCTTGCTGCGCTACGAAGTTGACTACACCCGCAGAATGTTCGCAGACGGTCTCCCCCTCATAGCACGCGTGCAGCGCGATCTGGCCTTGGATCTCGATCTCTTCAGCCGCGGCGGGATGGAGATTCTGCATGCCATCGAGCGCCGCGACTACGACGTGCTGAGTGCCCGCCCGGCCATTGCCAGGACCACCAAAATCCAATTGGCGCTGCGCGCATTGAGTGGAAAATTTCTGCCCTTCTGGCGGCTGGGGCCGCCTTCATCAGAAAGAGCGGCTTGAGCGGGGAAACTCCATTGCACGAAGGATCGCTGGAGCGCGCCTATGCCGAGTGCCGCGCGATTGCCAAACGCGAAGCCAAGAATTTCTATTACTCGTTCGTCGCCCTTCCCCGGCCGCGGCGCGACGCAATCTGCGCGATTTACGCCTTCATGCGCAAAGCCGACGACCTTTCCGATGACGAGAGCGCATCCCGCCAGGAGCGGCGGGTTCGCCTGAACGCCTGGCTCTCTGATTGGCACGCGGCGTCCTCAGGCGCCCGCACATCCGACCTGGTTTTCATCGCAGTTCGCGATGCGATCGCCCGCTTCAACATTCCCCTCGAGTTGCTGGACGAACTGGTTTCGGGAACCACCATGGACCTGGAGACGGGCGAGGGAGAAGTAGACACCTATGCCACCTTCGAGGATCTCTATCGCTACTGTTATCTGGTGGCCTCGGTAGTCGGCCTGGTTTGTATCCGGATCTTTGGATACACCGATTCGCGGGCGGAGAAACTGGCCGAGGAGACCGGCGTCGCCTTCCAGTTGACCAACATTCTTCGCGATGTCGCCGAGGACGCCCAGCGGAACCGCATCTATCTGCCCATGGATGAGTTGGCACGGCATGATATTTCGGTTGATTCGCTTCTCCATCGCGCATCGCTCATGCCGCCGGCGCCGAATGAGCGCGCGCTGCTTGCAGATCTTGGCGCGCGCGCCGAGCAGTACTATCAATCCGCCAAGAAATTGCTGCCCCTGATCGACAAGGAGAGCCGCCCGGCTCTGTGGGTGCTGGTTTCCATCTACCACCGCCTGCTCAAGCGTATCCGCCGTGCAGACTACGATGTGTTCTCGCGCCGCGCCAGCGTACCCGCCGCGGAAAAGATGGCGATTCTCGGCGCGGGCATGGCGCGCATAACATGGACGCGGATGTTCGGGTAAGTTCGCGAAGTTCGGATCCGACAGGTTCGCCGGTGAATCGAAGAGAAGGGGAGTGGAGTGACCGCAGGCCTCGATAAGTCGGTGAAGACCGTCACCGTCATTGGCGGTGGCGTAGCGGGCATGAGCTCGGCCTGCGCCCTTGCCGAGGGGGGATATCGCGTGCAACTCGTGGAACGGCGCGGCTATCTCGGCGGTCGAGCTTCCTCCTACCTGCACCCCGGCGTGAACGAAGTCATCGACAACTGCCAGCATGTCCTCTTCGGGTGCTGCACAAATCTCCTCGGCTTCTATAAGCGCATCGGCGTCACGGACAAGATTCACTGGACCCGAGACATGACCATGATCGAGCCCAGCGGGCGCCGGTCGCGGCTGGGGCCCTTCGAGATGGGGCGCTGGGGATTGCCCGCGCCGCTGCATGGAACTCCCAGCCTCATGAGCGCAAAAGCCTTCAGCCTGGGCGATAAGCTGGCGCTGGGGCGTGCCTTTCGCGCCATGATGCGGATCGGCGCTCTGGACCACTCCAGTGAAACTCTGGGCGACTGGCTGCGACGCCATAAGCAAACCCGGAGGGCCATGGACCGCTTCTGGCGGCTCGTGATTGCCAGCGCCTTGAATGCCGATATCGAGAACATCGCCGTGCCGTACGCCGCCAAGGTGATTCGCGAATTGTTCATGAACTCCGCGGAAGCGGGCGCAATGGGGATGAGCACCATTCCTCTTAGCGAACTTTATGCGGGCGCGGAACTTTTCCTCACCGCGCATGGATCGAGCGTTGCGTACAACAGCAATGTCGAGGCACTGAACTGGGATGACGCATCGAAGCAGTGGTCAATTGCAACCCGCAACGGAACGCTGCACTCGCAATACGTCGTGGTAGCTCTGCCGTTCGAGGCCGCGGCCAGGCTCTTCGAAAAAATTAACCCCGCGCAGGGCGCGAGCGAGTTGATGAGTAAGATCGAAAGGCACGAGCACTGGCCTCTCTGCAGCGTGCACCTGTGGTTCGATCGCGAAATTACAAACCTGCCCCACGCGGTGTTGCTCGATCGCGAGATCCACTGGCTCTACAACAAGAGCAAACTGCAGCCCTGGCGCAAGTCAAACGGCAGTTATGTCGAGCTGGTAGTCAGCGCATCGCGAGATTTTGCGGCGCTCTCGCGCGAGCAGGCCATCAGCCAGTCCGTGCGGGAACTGGCCGAGTTCTTTCCCGTTGTGAACGAAGCTAAGCTGGAGAAGGCCGCGCTCATCAAGGAAATGCGCGCCACGTTCGGCGTGCCGCCGGGCATCGATGCGGCACGGCCCGATGCGGTCTCGCCATGGCCGCAATTGTTCCTCGCCGGCGACTGGATCAATACAGGATGGCCGTCGACGATGGAGAGCGCCGCGCGATCCGGACACCTCGCCGCCGAAGCGCTTGTCAGAGACGGCGGAGCCGGGCAGATGTTTCTGGTACCCGATCTGAAGCCGAAAGGCTTCATGCGTTTCGTCTAACCAACCCGCCGCTCCATAGATTACAAGTACTGCTTTCGGTTTCGGCGGAAAGCGACTGCGGATGAAGAGCTTCTACTCCGTTCGCAGCGCCTCCATGGGTTGCACTGAAGCTGCGCGGCGGGCAGGGAAGTAGGCTGCCAGCGCCGCGATAATCGCCAGAAACAGGACCGCCCCAACGTAGATCAGCGGATCGGTTGCGCTGGCCTGCAGTACGTTCTGGGTAACACCCATCCCCGAGTTGGTAAAAGAGACGCCGGCGACCAATCGGGCCATCACGAACGCCAGCGCCGCACCCGCAACCAGGCCTGCGGCCGTCACCGCCAGCCCCTGGCGAATCACCATGCGCAGCACCCGCCCCGGCTGCGCTCCCAGCGCCATGCGCACTCCTATTTCCTGGGTTCGCTGCGCCACTGAATATGCCATTGCGCTGTACAGCCCCACCGCCGCCAGAAGCAGGGCCAGCGCGCTCATGATAGCCATCAGGCTCGCCGCTACTTTCTGTGAATAGAGCGACGCGCCGATGTACTCGCGCAGCGGCGCCGCGTCGAATACCGTCACGTTGGGGTCGATCGCGCGGGTCTGTGCCCGCACCGTGGAGAGCACTCCGTCCGGATCGCCCCGCGTCCGCACGTAAAAGGCCAGGTTCATATCTTCGCGATACACCTGCCGGAATGGCACATAGAAATACGGCGGCGTAGTCTCGCTCAGGTAGTGGTACTTGGAATCCTTCGCCACCCCCACCACCCGGAACCACGTGCCCCAGCCGTGAATCATGTGGCCGATGGGGTTCCGCCCGGCAAAGAATCGCCGCCCGAATGTTTCGTTGACGATCATCACCGCCGGCCCATTCTCGTTGTCCTGCTCAGTGAAGTTCCGTCCTTCCAATATAGGAATGTGCATCAGGGGCAGATACCCGGGCGAGATCACGTTGCGGAAAATATTCATGTTCTCGTCGGGTTGCGGCGCGTAGCCTTCGATCTTCAACTCCTCCCACCAGCTCGGCTCAAAGTTCAGCGGCACGCCATCGGAGTAGGCCACATCCGTCACTCCCGGCGCGCTCTCCATCCGATCGGCCAGGCGGCGGCAAAACTCGCGGCGCTGCGCCAGACTGTAGCCATTTGTAGAGAGATAGAACTGGTTCACCAGCACGTTGTTGGGATCGAAGCCCGGATCGATCCGCAAGCTCTGCTGAAAGCCGCGCGCAAACAGCCCGGCCCCTACCAGCGTCACCAGCGCCAGCGCCACTTCAGAAGCCACCAGCGCGGAGCGCACCCGGTTGCGCGGTCGTCCGGCCGCGCCGCTACGCCCCCCGGCATTAAGCGTGGTGCTCAGCGCGATGCGGCTTACGTGCATCGCCGGCACCAGCCCCGCGGCCAGTGCGCACAGTACGCACACTCCCGCGGTAAATGCCAGCACCGCAACATTGGGACGGGTGTCCATGGAAATAAGCTGGGAGATGGGCCCCGGCGGCATAAGATAACGCAGCGCGCGGCCCAGAAAGGGAGCCGCGGCCAGGCCCATCGCCGCGCCCGCCGCCGTCAGCAGAAGACATTCGGTCAGCACCTGCCGGACGATGCGTGCCCGCGTGGCGCCCAATGCCAGGCGGGCGCCGAATTCTTTTTCCCGCACTGTGGCGCGCGCCAGCAGCAGGTTGGCCACGTTGGCGCAAACGATCAACAATACCAGGATGCAGATCCCCATCAGGATGCGCAGCGGACCCAGCAGCAATCCCTGCGGTCCCTGCGGCGACTTCCACAGCGGCAGGATAGTTGCACTCAGACCTTCGCTTACGTCTGAATTCAAAACTGCCATCCGTTCGGCCAGCGTCTTGATTTCCAGCCGCGCCTGCTCCACCGTCACGCCCTGTTTAATACGCGCAATTCCCAGCATGTTGCGCGTGTGCCGGTCGCGCAACATCCACATCGGCACACCGTTTAGAACCGGCTGCTCCATGTAGGGAACCCACAGGTCAAACGATGTCACCGGCATAGACCCATGGAACGCCGGCGCCGCTACGCCCACCACCGTCAATTCGTGTTGATTGATGCGAATGGTTCTTCCCACAATCGCCGCGTCGGCCCCATAATGCGAGCGCCAGTACCGATCGCTGATAACCGCCACAGGATAAGCGCCCGGCGCATCGCCATATTCCGAAGGGAGAAACAGCCGGCCAACTTGCGGTCTGGCGCCGAGAACCGCGAAGTAATTTCCCGAAACCAGTTCGCCCCACACCCGCTCGGCATGATCTTCCCGTCCCACACTGAACGCTGCCGGTCGGGACACGGCAATTCCGTCGAACAGCTTCAGATGGTCGCGAAAATCTATAAAGTCAGGATAAGAACTGGTGATCCATTCGCCGTTGGACGTGACGGTCTCCAAGGCTACCAGTCGCCCGGGATCCCCGACACCGCTCAGGGGCTGCAGTAACACCGCGTCAATCCAGGTGAAGACCGTAGCGCAGGCTGCAATGCCGCAAGCCAGGCTGAGGACCGCCACCAGCGTGACCGCGGGGTTGCGGGCCATCATGCGCACACCGTAGCGAATATCGCGCGCCAGGTTCTCGAGCGCCGCGGAATGGTTGCGCAAATAAAAGCGCTCGCGCGCCACCGTAGCGCTGCCGAATGCTGCACGGGCGCGCCGCTCCGCTTCGGCACGGCTTACGCCCTGGGCCACCAGTTCGTCTGCTTCGAGTTGCAGGTGGGCCTCGATCTCCTCGGCAAAGTCCTTTTGGGGGCGCTGCTTCGAGCTCACGTCCGGCCTCCTTTTAACACTCCTGCCACCAACACTCTGCCTGGGCGGCCCAATGTCAGGCCTCCTCTCCCGCCGGGGAGAGAATCGACTCCATGGCCTTCTTCAGGCGATTCCACTGGGACGTTTTCTGCGTGAGTTGCGCCCGTCCCTTGGCAGTCAACGAGTAGAAGCGCGCCTTGCGATTGTTCTCCGAGAAACCCCACTTGGCGCTGATCGTGCCGCTTTCCTCCAGACGCTGAAGAGCCAGGTACAGCGACCCGTGGTCCACGAAGAACACTTCCTCGGACTGCCGCTGAATGGCGCGCGCGATTCCCTGGCTGTGGCAGGCTCCGAAAACCAGAACCCGAAGAATCAGAAGATCAAGTGTGCCTTGCAGCAGGGCAATCCGCTCGTTTTCGTCTTTACGGGTCGGCATACGACCCAAGTATCCCCTCCTTCGGGTCGGATGTCAACAGGAACGTTTTGCTGTGGTGCTGGCACTTCTATTGCCGTGGGGTGCGCCCTCGCCCATTAGAATGTCAAGGGAGGAAGTTACATGGGCAGCACAGCTATCATTGCGTCTATTGATAAGGAACTTGCAAGGTTGCACGACCTCCGGGCGATATTGATGAAGAAAGAAAGGGCAGGCAAGACGGGAACTGCATCCTCGGGGGCCGTTAAAAAGAAAGCCAAGCGACAGCTGAGTCCCGCAGGACGCGAACGGATCGCCGCCGCACAACGAAAACGCTGGGCCGCGGCCAGGAAACAGAAGAACCAATAGGGATATTTGGCGTGCCGGCCGCCGGACGCGTTTTCCTGTTTTTGGCCGCCGCTCTGGTCTCCCCCGGCGGGCTTTTTGAGCTCTTGAATCCTGACGCGCACAACATTTTCCATAGCACACCTGATAATTCCGCCAGTTCTGCCGAGCCATTCGCACGGTTAGCTATTGAGAAGGAGCGTGCGCTTTGGGCCGTCATTCGTGGATTCTTCTTTTGTGCGTGTCATTCGGCTGTGCAGGTCATGCCCAGGATCCCCCCGCGGACGCGCAGGACAAGACGCTTGTCAACGGCCAGCAACAGGACTCCGGCCTTGTTCGTGAGATATTCGACCTGTTCAACATGGCAGGGAGCCAGGAGGCGAAGAACTTCACCGCGTTGACGCAGTCGGAGCGCAATCGCCTGTATTTGAGGAACATGGTAAACCCTCTCAGTTTCGTAAGGGTGGCGGGTTCCGCGGGGATCGATCAGGCAAGAGACAAGCCTGACGAGTGGGAACAGGGTGCCTCCGGATATGGCAAGCGTTTCACCAACATTTTTGCGCAGTACTCCATCCAGCGCACCATCACTTACGGGTTCAGCAGTCTTCTGCACGAAGACAACCGCTACTTCAATTCCGGCAAGCAGGGTTTCTGGCCGCGCACCGGTTATGCTTTGGCCAGCGGCATTCTTGCCCGGCGGGACGACGGAACACGTCGTTTTTCGTTTTCACAGGCAGGTGGCGTTGCGGCCGGAGCATTCCTGGCGCGCACCTGGCTGCCTTCCAGTCAGTCTTCTCCCCAGGACGCCGTCGAGAGCTTCGGCATCACCATGGGCACCAACATCGGCTTCGGCGTTGTAAAGGAATTCCTCCCGGACGTCCTCCGCCCGCTTAAAAACAAATTCGGACGCTAAGTCTCTGCCCCGCGAATCCTGCTCCAATCCTGGGTCCCTTCGGTCTTCCTAGATGCTGGGTGCCCCAGGTTTCGATCCCGGGGTGGTTTGAGACCTGGGATGCCAAGCTATCCGTAATATTCCCGCACCCCGAAACAACACGTTGCCATCGTCCGGACCGGATCCCGGTGTCATTTGGGTTGACATTCGACCCGAGCTGGAACATACTTGGGTCGAATGCCTACCCGAGAAAATAATGACGACCGCATCGCCCTCCTCCAGGGCACGCTCGATTTGCTCATCCTGAAAACCCTCCTGTGGGGACCCTGTCACGGGCAGGGCGTGGCGCGCTCTATTCAAAAACAGTCCGAAGAAGTACTCTTCGTGGACCACGGTTCGCTGTATGTCGCCCTGCAGCGGCTGGAAGACAAAAAGTGGATCCGCGCGAAATGGGGAACCAGCGAAAGCAACCGCAAGGCGCGGTTTTATTCTTTAACCTCCAAAGGCCGCGAACAACTAACGGAAAAGAGCGATGAATGGCGCCGGCTGACCCGCGCGATGGGATTGATCGTCGACGCCGCCGCACCCCAAAGCGAGGAGGCATGAGCATGTTCCATCGCAAGCGCAGCGCCGAGGATTTTGCGGAGGAAATCAAGGCCCACCTCGAACTCGAAGCCGAGGAGTTGCGGCGCGAGGGACTGGGCGAGCAGGACGCGCAGTGGAAAGCGCGGCGGGCCTTCGGTAACGTTGCCAAGGCCAAAGAGCGCTTCTACCTGAAGGGCCGCTGGGCAGCCTTGGAGAAGCTGTTGCGCGACCTGCGATTCGCATCCCGGTCGATGCGTCAAAGTCCGGGATTTGCGGCCACCGCCGTCTTGACGCTCGCCCTCGGAGTGGGAGCCAACACCGCCGTCTTCAGCGTCATGAATGCCGTGCTGCTACGTTCTCTCCCCGTATCGGATCCTGACCGCGTGGTGTACTTGCGCACATCCAATCCGCCGCGGGGAACAGGCACCATCGATTCCAATGAGACATTCTCCTACCCCGTGTACGACGCGCTGCGGCGCCAGGGAAACGGCCTTGCGCCGGTCATGGCCTACGTGCCCTTGTCGGGCAGTAAAGTAGGGGTTCGCTACGGCACGCAACCCGAAGAGGCGGAAGGTGACATGGTGAGCGGCACCTACTTTTCCGGCCTGGGCGTGAGTTTGCCGCTGGGACGCGGCATCAGCGTAAACGATGAGCGTGCCCACGCCGCCATTGTTGTCCTCAGCCACAACTACTGGACCCGCCGCTTTGCCCGCAATCCAGACGTGCTCGGCCAGATTCTTTATGTGAATGGCCTGGGCATGACCATCGTCGGGGTGGCGGCCGAGGGCTTTGAAGGCACTGAAGCGGGCGGATCCACAGACTTCTGGATTCCACTGCAGAGCCGCCCGGAATTGAATGCCTGGGGCAATCCCCCCGAAAACGGAAAGACCTACATTGCAAATCCGACTTGGTGGTGTTTGCGGCTCATCGGACGCATTGCGCCCGGCATGAGCAGAGCGCAGGCCATTGCGCAATTACAGCCCATCTTTCAGAGAGCCGCCTTCGAAGGTTTGGGATCGCCCATGCAGGGCGAAAAGCCGCCGGTGCTTAGCTTCTCCGATGCCAAGAGCTTCCCTGGATACGATGAGCGGTATGGCAAGCCCCTCCGCATCCTGATGGCTTTGGTGGGGCTCGTCCTGCTGATCGCCGTAGCCAACGTGGTGCTGCTGCTGCTCGCGCGCAACGCCCGGCGGCGGCGCGAATTCTCCCTGCGGCAGGCACTGGGAGCGGGCCGCGGAGAGCTATTCCGCCAACTGGCCACGGAGAGCGCTCTCATAGTCGGAGTGGGCGGCGCTCTGGCATGGGGTTTTGCGGGGATGGCTACGCGCCTCTTGGGAAACTGGGCTCAGATCGAATCTACCCTTGCGCCCGACAAGACCGTGTTGGCCTTCACCCTGGGAGTGCTGGTAATCGCAACGCTGCTCTTTGGATTGGCGCCCATGCGCATCGCCTTGGCCAGCGGGGCAGAGCAGGCGCTGAAGATTTCATCGGCCACTTCGCATACTGATGCCGGCAAATCGCGCACCGGCAAAATCATCGTGGCTCTCCAAATGGCATTTTGCGTTGTGCTGCTGGTAGGCGCGGGACTGCTGGTTCGCACTCTGCGTAATCTGGAGAACACCCCGCTGGGTATGCGCGTCGATGGCCTCGTAGTCTTCGGAGTGAAGCCGGAGATCAAGTCCATTCCTCAGGGCGTTGCATTCTATGTGAACCTCATGAACCGCCTCCGTGCTCTGCCTGCTGTGGAGTCCGTCACCGTCATGGAGGAACGCATCGGGTCGGGATGGTCAGACAACAACGACATGATGGTGGACGGCAGGTTGCCTGACGTGCCCAATGGCGGCTCCAGAACAGTCCGAAGCAATGTGGCCGGGCCGAACTTCTTCAGCACCCTTGGCGTACCCATCCTCTCCGGCCGCGATTTTACCGACTCCGATACCGCCAATTCGCCCCACGTCGGCATCATCAATGAGGAGTTCGCCAAACGCTTCCTGCCCAATCAGAATCCCCTCGGACACATCATCGGGCCGGATAACGGCCAATACCAGATGAGCATTGTTGGCGTCGCGAAAAACCACAAGTATCGCAGCATCGACGAAACGCCAATTCCCATGGCCTGGTATATGTATGCTCAGATTCCGGTGATCGGGCCCATGGACATCGAAATGCGCGTGTCCGGTTCGCCTCTCGCCATTCTTCCGTCGGCGCAGAAGGTGGTGCAGCAATTCGATCCAAACCTGCCGCTGATTCGACCCATGACGCAACGTGCGCAATATGATCTCACCATTTCCAAGCAACTCCTGTTTGCTCGCCTGGCCGGTTTCTTTGGCTTGCTCGCCGTCATCTTGGTTGCTACAGGGCTTTACGGAACACTCGCCTACCGGGTAAACATGCGAACCACTGAGATAGGCGTCCGTATGGCCGTCGGCGCTCGTCGCAACCAGGTTATATGGATCGTCCTCAGGGACAGCTTGTACCTTACGGCCATCGGCGTGTTGATCGGGATCCCACTTTCGCTGCTGGTGGGTAGCGCTCTGTCAACCTCACTCTATGGCGTCACCGCGCTCGACACCGTGACCTATCTGGCGGCCGTTCTGGGCGTGGCAACCATTGCACTGATAGCCAGCGCGATCCCCGCCTGTCGCGCTGCCAGTGTCAATCCTTTGAGCGCACTTCGTGCCGAGTAGGAACTCCGCATCGGTTCCTGGCTTCGCCACTGGCCGCTGAGTCTGACAATAGGGGACGTTCTACTGCCTGCGTCCCCTTTTAATCCTCGCCGACCGGCAGCCGCGGAGATCGCCTCAACACTGCCACCGCTTGCCACCTCACGCGCGCTCGCGCTATGTTGGCAAAGCATGCCGCTGTATCATTCCGCCGGAAATCGCATCTGCGTCTACATTTTGGTTGTGATCGCGGTATGCCTTCCATGCACTGCTCAGTCATCGGACCGGCGCGTTCCCAAGCCCGATGACGCCCGCTTCAAAGATCTCCTCGAGCAGGGCTTCGAACTGCATCGCCAGGCGCGATTCGCCGAGGCCCTTCCTGTTCTTGAGCGCGCACGCGAGCTTCAACCGCGGGACTATTTCGTCAATCTCCTCCTTGGTATTGATCTGCTCCGCACAGGCAGGAAGAACGAAGCAGTATCGCATCTGGAACTTGCCGCCCGCACGAAGCCCGATGAGGACACTCCCGAAGAGTATCTGGGCGAGGCGCAGGCCGCCCTGGGCCATTATGCCCCAGCAACTGAAGCCTATCGCCAGGCCATGCTGCGGGCGCCCAATTCCGAAGAGGCGCTCGAAGCCTGGGCGGGGTTCGCATTGGAGCGGTTCCGCCAGATAGGCGAGAGCCTGCGCAGCTCTGAAGCGGGGGTGGCGACCGTGCGCCGCCTGCAGGAGACGGCTGCCAATCCGACATCGTCGCTGGCGTGTCACCAACCGATACCGGCGCTGGAGCGAGAATTGGCTGCGCCGCATGCCGTCCCTGAACACCTTGACATCGCTTACAGGCTTTCGATCTGTTACGCGGTGGAAGCCGGCAAAGCGGCCGCCCAACTGCAATCCAACGCAAAGGACCAAGGTGCCGTCCATCGCCTGCGCGGAGACGTGCTGCTGCGCATTAAAACGGATGCCGCGGCTGCCGAAGCGGAGTATCGCAACGCCATCAGTTTGCGGCCGGGTGACCCTGCTCTGCTCGCGCGCCTTGCTGAAGCGCAGCTGGCGGCCGGAGACACAGAAGGCGCGGCCCGGTCCGCGCAGGCCGCATTGGCCATCGATCCCCACCGCACCGACGCACTGCACACCCTGGCATTTCTGGCCATGAGCAGCCGCGATTACGACCAGGCATTGCCGTGGCTGCGGCAGCTTGTTGCGGAGTCGCCCGGTGACCGTTCCGCGCAGGTCGAACTGGGCCGCGCGCTCGCCCAGACCGGCAACAACACTGAGGCATTGCAGTATCTCGCTCCCGCGCTGGACGCCGGCTATCCCGACGAGAAGGGCGCACTGCATGCCCTTGAGGCTCGCGTATTCCGTGATCTCGGTCGCGATGCAGAGGCGGCGAAAGCTTCCGCCGAAGCGCGCCGCCTGTCCGATGCATTTCAGGCGCGGAATAAAGCGGGTGCCGAGGCAAAACGAGATGCCGTTCAGTAGGCGCGGCGTTTTGCGTGCGGGTGCTGCGTGGGCAGGTGAACTTGCGTTCGGCCCTTGGGGGCGAACAGCGCTTGCGCAGACCGCCACAGCCCGGCCCGCGGTTCTCCCCATTCGCATGGTCAATGGTGCGGATGCCGCAGGGTTGCATTTCCTCCTTCGCAACAGCGCAGCGGGACGCAAGTACCAGGTGGAAACGCTGCCCGGTGGGCTCGCCGTGATCGACTTCGACAGCGATGGATGGCCCGATCTTTTCTGCACCAATGGCGCCACGCTGCCTTCCCTCACCAAGCAGGGGCCTGAATATTGGAACCGCCTGTACAGGAACAATCGCGACGGCACGTTCAGCGATGTTACGGAGAAGGCCGGGCTAGAAGGGCAGGGCTACAACATGGGCGTTGCCGTCGGAGACTACAACAACGACGGCCATGAGGACCTGTTTATTGCGGGCGTTCACGCGAACTTTCTTTATCGCAACAATGGCGACGGCACATTTTCCGACGTAACCAAGACCGCGGGCTTGGTGTCGCCGCCGGCTCAAGGGAAACCTGTGTGGTCGGTCGGCGCATGCTGGATCGACTACGACAGCGACGGCCACCTGGACCTCTTCATTTCCAACTACTGCGACTGGGAGCCCGGCACCGATCCACTTTGCGGCGGCGTGCAGGTGGAATCGCGCGCTTACTGCCATCCTGATCGCTACCGCGCCGAATCCATGCAGCTCTACCACAACAATGGCGACGGCACCTTCACCGAGATCACGCGCCAGGCAGGCCTGCCCGATGTGCTGGGCAAGGGAATGGGGCTCGCCCTAGCCGATTTCGCCGGCGATGGCTATCCCGGCATATTCATCGCCAACGACAACGCGCGCAACCTGCTGCTGCGCAATCGCGCCAAGGCATTTGCCGAAATTGGCGTGGACGCGGGCGTGGCCTACAACGGCGATGGCCGCAACATCTCCGGGATGGGCGCGGATTTCGGCGATGTCGACGGCGATGGCCGTCCCGACATTGTCATGACAGGCCTCAAGAATGAGACATACGAAGTCTTTCTCAACCAGGGACACGGGCTGTTCGAAGACGGCAGCGCGCGCACCGGCCTGTTGAATCTGAGCCGCAAATGGAACGGCTGGGGATGCGGCCTCGTCGACCTCGACAACGACGGATGGCTCGACTTGTTTATTGCGGGCGGAGGACTCGACACCCCCGATGCCCAATCCAATCGCATCTTCCGCAATGTGGGTGGCCACTTCCAGGACGTCACGGAGTCAGTAAGCAGCGGGTTTCAGCTTCCGGCGCTCCATCGCGGAGTCGTATTCGCTGACTTCGACCGCGACGGGCGAATCGATGCGGCGGTGACCGCGCTGAATGCACCCATCGAGCTGTGGTGGAATCGTACGCCTCGCGACCCGCCCGCACGGCACTGGCTCCAGCTGCGCCTTACCGGGCGAAAGAGCAACCGCTCCGCGATCGGCGCCGAGGTGCGTTGCCACTCCGGTGGCCGCCTGCAAGTACGGACCGTCTCCGGCAGCATGGGTTACGGATCAACCAGCGACCTCACCGTTCACTTTGGACTCGCTGCGGTGACCCGGCCCGGTATTGAGATTCGCTGGCCCTCGGGGCGCGTACAGAAATTGGGTGAAGTTGCCGCGGATCAGCGTCTCGAGATCACCGAGCCGTTGGGTTGACCCGGCATCCGTCTATCACAATCCCGTCCGCCGCAACCGTAAAACAAAAGAAAAATCACCAACCCGCATAGACTATCGTTTTGTGCGCGATCTATGAATGTTCTGCGACCAAGCCGGCCCCCCACGCACCGGCTGTCGCGGAGGCGCCCGTGATGCATGCAAACTGGAGACGAGCCGCAAGCGGCCGAAATTCAATCGTAAGCGGAATGTTCGGCGCATTCGCCGTCGCGGCCCTCTGGATGGCCGCAGTTGCGCATGGACAGTCCTCGAATGCCGAACTGAGCGGGGTGATTACCGATACCAGCGGAGCCGTCGTAGCCGGCGCAGAGATCAAGGCCCTCAACACCGCTACCAATGTCACCTATGCCGCCGTTTCCAACCAATCGGGGCTCTATCTGCTGACGGAATTGCTGCCTGGCCCTTATACCGTTACGGCATCGGCGCAGGGCTTCGGCCTGGTCAGGCATAGCAACCTGGTGCTGAATACCGGCGTTCATCTCTCCCAGAACTTTACGATGAAGCCCGGCGCAGTCGAGGAATCGGTGACAGTAACCACTGCCCAGACTCTGATCTCCTCCGACGAGGCCAGTTCGGCCAACGTGCTCGACAACAACATGATCACCGAGCTGCCGCAGTTGAACCGCAATGCGCTCGATCTCACTTCCACCACGCCTGCCATCCAGGGCAGCGGGCCACCGGTAGATCAGATTGGGACGCTTGGCAACCAGTCTTACCTGATCGCCAACACCGGCAACAGCTACTCGGTTTCCGGCGGCCAGGTAAACGGCACCAACATCACCGTCGACGGAAACCCCGTCCAGGAAGCGGAGTTCAATGCCACCAACCGCTCCATTCCTACCCCCGATTCCATCGGCGAGTTTCGCGTCGAGAGCGGAGTGCTCACCGCCGACGAGGGACGTTACGCCGGCGGCATCATCTCCATGCAGACGCAAAGCGGCACCAATGAGTATCATGGCCGCGCCTTCTTTTATTTCCGCAACCAGAACCTGAACAGCAATTCCTGGACCGACAATTCGCTGGGCAACCCACGGCAGAAATTCGACCAGAAGAATTACGGACTGGCTGCGGGCGGTCCGGTCAGGATCCCTCACTTCTATAACGGCACCAACCACACCTTCTTCTATGCCGCGTGGGAGGGGGAGCGCTTTTCCGAGGGAGCCACCATCGTGAGCAGCGTGCCCACACTTCTCAACCAGGGCGGCGACTTTTCCCAAACCGTAATTAACGTCAACAACGGCGCCCCGGTCTACGCGAATATCTACGATCCATACTTTGGCGGTTACGATTCCAGCAAGGCCGCCTGCACCGGTCCGCTTCTGGATCAGTTCAAGTCGCAGGGCAACTGCTGGGTGCGTCCGCAGTTCCCGGGGAACACAATTCCGGCTGCCTATGGGACCGGCGTATCGGGCCAAAGCAAACTAGCCATGAACTACATGGCACTTTGGCCGCAGCCCAACCATGCTCCATCGGCGGACAGCGACCACCTCAATAATCGCTACGATTCGATCAGCACCACGCGGCCCACAGACAAATTCTTCTTGCGGGTGGACGAGGCTTTCCACAACAACCATCACCTCCAGGCCAGCTTCAGCCGATCGATGCTGACCAATGACATTCCCGCGCCTTTCAAACATGCGGCTGAGTCCGTAACCACGGACCAGGACTGGCTGGGTAATATGCTCTACACCTTTACCCCCAATTCGAAGACAGTTCTAAGCGTGCGGCTGGGGGTGGGCGTTACCGACCTTTTCAGCAATGGCGTGTCCGGAAACGGCTCTGCGCCGGATCCCAACCTCGACACTTCGAAGTGGCCTTTCGATCCGCTAATCCTGAGCAACAACGAGAAGAGCACAAACCAGATTCCGCCGGTGATCCACCCCGGCACCAACAATTACAACGGGTACACGGGGGTGGGCGGCGCCGAGTTTGACAGCTTCATCACCCAGTCCACCAACGGAGCGGTGTCGGTCTCGCGGCTCTTCGGACGACATGCAATCAAAGTCGGCTACGAGCAGTACTTCACACGCTTCACGGAGCAGGGCGGCGACAAGACCGGCGTTGCCTGGGTCAATCCGGGCGGCGGTTCCAACCAGTACTGGAACCAGAACGATGGTCTGTCCGGTAGCCCGCTGGCCGAATTTATGATCGGCTCCGCCAGCTACTTCAACTGGGGCAACTGGAACATTACTCCGTATGGATGGAACCAGGCGGCCTACGTGATGGACGACTGGAAGGTGAACACCAAGCTCACGGTGCAGATCGGGTTGCGGTGGGATCATGACGGCGCCCGCCAGGGCCGTCACGTTCCGGGCAGCCTGGTCTACGACATCAAGGCCAAAAATGTTCTCAGCCCCAACAGCGACTGGAATTGGGGCCAGGTGCAGTCCACGGTTCCCGACCTGGGAAATCTGCCCAGTCCTGCATGGCTGACCCAGGGCGCAACCGGCCGCGTGGCTCTCATCGGCACTCCGGAGTACCCGCAGAAGAACCTCTACACCACCAACATCGCGAATTTTTCTCCGCGGCTGGGCATCAGCTGGGCGGTGAACGACAAGACCGTGCTGCACCTCAGCGGGGGAACGGTGGATCAGGGCTTGAACGGATTGTCGACCGACTGGCTCAGCTTCTACTACAACTCCAACACCTTCAACCAGGTGATGAGCACTGACAGCCAGCATTGGATAAGCGAATTCGGCACTGATCACGGACTGGGTGCCTTCCCGGCCCTGTCCGGAGGTGGCAACCTGGGCTGGGTGCCGCCCCTCACTAACAACAAGGATTATTGGTGGGCGAGCTACGGAGCGTCCGGTAACTTCGACCAGCAGGGAACCACCATCGGCCATTTCGATACCCCCACCGATTACATGTGGGGCCTCAGCATTCAGCGCCAGTTGAGTCCAAACTGGGCCTTGACCGCCGAATACCTCGGAGTCAAAGGCGTACACCTGCTGACCAACGTCTGGAACTGGAGCTTGAATAACGTGCCCTTGAGTTATTACCAGCTCGGCACCCACTTGTTCGACCAGGTGCCGAACCCGTTCTATGGCCAGTCGGCGAACTTCTCGGCGGCGCCCACCGTACAGTTGAGCCAGTTGCTGGGCCTGTCGCCCCAATATGCAGGCAATACGTCCACCACGCCCGGCCAGGCTACATGGGGAAAATCATTTTCCAACTTCGCGAATTTCCAGGTGCAGTCGCGCAACTATCACGGGCTGGAATTGCTGGCTGCATATTCAATCCGCAAAACGCTTACCAATACCGGCAGCACCGATATTCACGTATTTGGCGCAACCGCCGGCGCGCTGCAGAATCCTCACAACCTGATGGAAGGGTATGGTGTCTCGCCCGCGGAGATGCCGCAGACTCTGAAACTCAACTATTCCTACGACATTCCCTTTGGCCGCGGCCGTACCTGGCTCACCGCTCCGCAAGGAGTGGGCCAGCACGTGCTGGATGCGGTGGCCGGCGGATGGGCGCTGGCCGGCATCACCAGCTGGAGTCCCCACGGAACTCCGGTCCAGGTTCCCACCGTCAGTGGCGGCAACCAGGTGCCCGGAGCGGCTCTGCGCTGGTCGTTTGCAAATAAGAACTTCAAGCGCTCCGGAGCGAGCTACTCCAACGCGCTGGTAGTCAACGGCGCGTTTGTAAACTCCGCCGGGCAGGGCGTCCTCAATGCGAGCGCGTTTCAGCGCACTCCCGACTTCTCCCTGGCGAACTCGCCGGTATTCTTCTCCGATCTGCGCAACCCCGGCGCCTTCGCCACCGACGCCAGCATCCTGAAGAAGTTCTACTTGAGCGAAAATAAGGCGCGCTATTTCGAAGCGCGTCTTGAAGCGCTCAATATCCTCAATCACCCGGTGTATGGATACAACAATGTCGGCATCATTGCGGATCCCGACTCGCCGGTGTTCGGCGGCATCAACGGCAAGACCGGCCAGCGCGTCATGCAGATCGGCGTACGCTTCTTCTTCTAAAAGAAACCAATCTTCCGTGCCCCATCCTTGCGACTTCTTTCTGCCGCGAGGGTGGGAAACGACAAACCTGGGTGACGAACTTGTTTCATTCATCGTGGGTCCGACAATCCGGTGTTCGACTAACCTGAAACGCGGGTCCCTGGGTTACTACCGGCGCCTGGACCGTTTTAAACGCGACCTTGTTAATTTTGGCGCAATTCTCAACGCTGGAAAGATAACAATCATGCCGAATTATGGAAGGATCAGGCGCCTGCGTGCGGCCGCTTTCGCCGTCGTCTTCATTTGCGCCACCTGCGCGCGGGCCTCACAGTCGCCTCCCGATCCGATTGTTTCCACCTCGGACGTGAAGTTGATGTTCGATGGATCGGGGCCGCAGCCGCGCATCGCGCTGATCGACGGCCCCGCGCACCTTTCTCTGACCAATCGCGCTGAAGAGCAACTGCCGGCGAATGTCGAAATCAACGGAACCAGGGTGCCAGTCGCGTGGCGGCACAAGCAGGAGTTCGATCAACTCCAAGATCATCATGCGGTGTTCGTGTACGAGTCCGCGGAACCGCGCCTCCGCCTGCGCTGGGAGTGGCAGGCGCGCGCGGACTTCGGACCCATCGAGCATCGCATCACCGTCGAGAACCTCGGCGACAACGAAGTGTGGCTCCCGATGATCGATTCGCTGCGTCTCGATTGGAAGGTCGCCGACACGGAGGAGGTGCGCAGTTTCTATGTCGAAAAAGGTGCGGGCACGCCGTCGCCGCAAGGAACCCATTGCGAGACGATCGGCGAAGGCTACAAGTGGGTTGGTACGTCGTCCACATACGCGCATCCGCCGGAGGGCGCGCCGCGCGAGATCATTCCCGCCGAAATCGTCTACTCCGCGGCCAGTCCGCAGGCCGGCTGGTACGCCGGGATCGAGTTCAGCGGGCGCACACGGATCAGCCTCGAACGAAACGGGACTAGCGTGAAATCGGTTCTCGGCTTGAACCCCGATCCCGGCCCGTTCCGTACAAGGCTGTCGCCCGGCGGAACTTTTGAGACGCCCACCGTCTTCCTGGGCGCATTCGATGGTGGTCCGGACGGCGCCGGCAACCAGCTTCGCCCCTGGGTGCGCGCCGTACTCGGAAATCCGCTTACCTGGAAGAACGAGCAGTATCCGCTCGTGGTGAACAACAGCTGGGGCAGTGGAATGGCGGTGGATGAGCCGCTGGCGTTGCGCATGATCGGCGAGTCGAAGGAACTTGGCGTAGAGATGTTTCACATCGATGCGGGATGGTTCCGCGGCGTAGGAGACTGGTACCCCGACCCAAAAAAATTTCCCCGCGGTCTTGCCTATATTGCCGACCAGGCGCATCAGCAGGGCTTGCGTTTTGGGATCTGGGTTGACTGGACGCAGGCTGCCCTCGATACCCAGCCGGGCGCCCTGAACGTGCACGATCCCAAGGTTCGCGACTGGCTCGTAGCCGATGTCCCGCCGCAATGGAAGCCCGAAGAGTTCAAAGGGCAGACCGCCGATCTGGGAGATCCCGCCGCCCATGACTACTTCCGCAAGGAAGTCAACCGCATCGTCGAGGACTACCACCTCGACATGCTGGAGCATGACGGATACCTGGTTGCACAGGGCTGCGTGCGCGACGATCATCCCCACGCCCCGCCCGACAAATCCATGGTCGTCAAGCATGAGTGGGGCTCCGATTTCGTCACTGCGTCCAACTCCACCGATGTTAGCTATCATGCCGTCCGCGCTTATTACGACATCTATGCGCACACGCGCCAGCAGCACCCCGGGCTGCTGTTCGAAATCTGCAACGACGGTGGACGTATGGTGGATTTCGGCTCCGCCGCGCACGGCGACTATTTCTCCATAACCGACACTTACGATCCGCTCTCCAATCGGCGCGCCTTCTATGACACCAGCTATGTGCTTCCGGCGGCCATGATGGAGAGCTACGTCGAGAAATGGCCCGTGCCGCGCCCCGAGAACTTCCTCTACATGCTGCGCAGCGGCATGATGGGATGGCTCACGCTCATGCTCGACACCAGCGTGTGGACGCCGGATCAACATGAAGCCGCCCGGCAGGCCATTGCGCTGTACAAAACCGAGCTGCGCCCGTTGATTCGCGACGCCCGTCTATATCATGTCTCGCCGCGCCCCGACGGGGTGCACTGGGACGGCCTCCAGTACTGGGATCCCGCACGCGGCAAAGGCGTGCTGTATGCCTTTCGGGGCAGCACTCCCGATGAATCGGAGCACCATTTCGTCCTCGCCGGCATCGAACCGGCAAACAAATACCGCCTCCACTTCCAGGACGGCAGCTCCCCCGATCGCACTGCCGCCGGAAGCGAATTGATGGGCCCGGGCGTACTGGTAAGATTGCCGAACCCGCTCAGTTCGGAACTGGTGTTTTTGATAAGGGAAGGGAAGGAGCAGTAGAACTTCCGCATTGCCCTGTGGGCTAAGTGCACAACCTGCGATTTCATGCTGGTGTGATTGACCATGAGCCGAAGAATGTGGAACCTGCCGGCAGCCTCCGCGAGGGAACAGCCATGAACCACGGTTTCGCCGGAAAAGTGGCAGTCGTTACCGGGGCCGCGCGCGGCATTGGGCGCGCCATTGCCGAGGGCCTGCACGCTGAGGGCGCCCGCGTGCTGCTCGTGGATTGCAACGCGGCCGGTGTGTCCGCGGCGGCAGAGGCATTGCGCAGTGGCGATGGCTCCCGGGCGGAAGCCGGCTCCCATGCCTTGGTAGCCAACCTCGCCGATCCGCACGACATCACCCGCCTGGCCGCCGAAGTGCGAAGCCTCGCCACGCACATCGACATCCTCGTCAACAATGCCGGTATCGAGCTCGACCTCCCATACGAGCAGGTCACCACCGAGCTGTTCGACCGCATCATTGCCGTCAACCTGCGCGCGCCGCTATTGATCACCCAGGCTCTTGCCTCCTTGTTTCCCCCCGCCGGCGGCGCCATTGTCAACATCAGCTCCATTCATGCCGAACACGCTTTCCCCAACTCCATTCCCTACGCCTGCTCTAAAGCGGGTCTCATGGCCCTGACCCGCAACCTTGCCCTCGAACTCGCTCCCCGCCGCATTCGCGTGAACGCCGTTTGCCCTGGCTACATCGATACACCCATGTGGGATGAATGGCTGCGTTCCTCCAGCGATCCCGAGGAACTCGCCCGCCAAACCGAAGCGCTGCACCCGCTCGGCCGGCGCGGGCAGCCGCAGGATGTGGCCTCCGCCGTTGCCTATCTCGCAGGCCCCCAGTCCGCGTGGGTAACCGGCACCTGCCTGGTGGTGGATGGCGGTCTCACGGTGCGTGCGCACCCATGAAACTCCGATTCGTTGCATCGAAATTTCGAAGATGGACATGCGTAAAATATTAGTTCCAGCAGAATTCCGCTATTCTTCTGTGCGTTCGACCCCTTAATATGACAACGCCCCAGAGAGCCCCGGGAGGTCCCCCCAATGAAGAAGCAGAAGGCTGCCCTGAGCGAGACCCTCAAAGAAGAATTCAAAAAGGATCTTGAACTGTTCGAGTATTTCCTGGTGTTGCTCAACAGCTCGAGCCCCATCCGCAACGTGGAGCTGATGTGGGCCGACGACCTGGAACTCTTCGACCCCTCCCAGCGTCCCCGCGTGAACACCGGCGATGCGCTTGTCCAGCTGCAGGTGAACGGCGCCAATCCTCCCGGTCGCAGCTCTCCCAGTCCCAGCACCTATTTCTGCGACCTGGTTCACGGCTTCGGTGCGCACGAGGAGCAGACTTGCGCGCGCAGCGACAAGCCCGCCAAGCAGCGCTGCCGCTCCACCGGCCGCAGCCACGTGTACCCCTGCCACGTGGGCCTCACCGACATTGCCGTGCCGGTGATCTGCGAAGGCCGTTACCTCGGCACCCTGTTCAGCGGGCAGGTGCTCAATGAGCCGCCCACCAGCGCCGGCTTCGCCCGCGTTCGCGAAGCGCTCTCCGGGCAGCCCCACATCGACATGGAACGCCTTGAAGAGGCCTACTATCGCGTCCCCGTGGTGACCACCGCGCAGCTGGCGGAGATGGTCCGCATGATGGAGGTCTTCGCCCGTTACCTGTCGAACGCTTGGAAGCGCCTCGAGATCATGCGCGAGTTCCAGCAGATGCGCGAACGCGAGCTTTCCCTCGACCGCCGTGAACTGGCCGAGATGCTGCTCTCGGGACACCTGGGAGGCGATGACCCCACCGCCATGGAAACGGTGCGCACACTGGCGCGCAACCTGGGCCTGGAGCGCTTCCCTGACCGCGTATTGCTCTTGCGCCTGCAGGATCCGGTGGAACACCCCGAGCGCAGCGGCGCCAATGCATGGCCCTCGGGTATCGTGGCCGCCGAGAAGGTCGGTAGTCAACTCACCTTGGCCCGTGTGGCCCACATGATCGAGGACCGGTGCCAGAGTTGGCCTAATACCATCGCGGCCACCGTCACGCCCGGCGTGATGTGCATCTTCACCACCCAGAAATCGCGCACGCCAAATCACGAGCGGCTGCTGCTCGACGAGATTGCGCAGGCGCTCTTGCGCACGGCGCGTTCGCAGGCATTGGTCACCGCGCGCATCGGCATCAGCGCACCCCACGCCCAGCCCGCGGAATTGCTGCGTGCCTATCACGAAGCGGCTTCGGCGCTTGATTCCGGCCACAGCACGCTCAACTGGTTCGAGTCCATGCCGGAACGGCAACAGCAGCCGGCGCAGGCGCTGGCGCTGGTGCTGAAAGCCCTGCAAACGGCGGACCTGCAGGGCCTGGCAGCCGCGGTGCGGGAGTTTCTGGCCGGAGCTGCGCCCTCCGCCCCTACCCTAGTCCAGCAGCAACAGGCGCGCGGCCTGCTCACCTGGGCTTGCGAGCACCTCGCCCGCGAGGTCACGGCGCTGGGCGCGGCCGCCGAGCCCTTGAATTGCGCGCGCGAGCGGGCCATCCAGATCATCATGGGTTCGCCCAACTCGTTCTCCATGGCCGAAGCATTTCGCGGATTCGTGGAGCAGCTTCGCCAACAGGTCGTACAGCTCTTCAGCCAACGCGATCAGAAAATCGTAAGCGAAACCCAGCGCCTGGTGCGCGAGATCGGCCCCGACAAGGCCACCATCCACCTTATCGCCCACAACCTGAAACTCTCGGCCGGCCACCTGGGACGTGTCTACAGCCGCACCGCCGGCCACACCCTGGAGGAATACCTCATTCACCAGAAGCTCGAAATGGGCAAGCGCCTGCTTCTCGATCCGCGCCTGCAGGTTGCCGAAATCGCCGATCGCTGCGGCTTCTGCAACCCCGCATACTTTGCCTCGGTGTTCAAAAAGCACATGCACTGCACTCCGCGCGCCTACGCCCGTCAGCCGCAGCGCTGGGGCGCGGCTGAACCGGCCATGGCGGACGCCGTCCGTCCCATGGCCTAGGAGTCACGATGCGGATTGCAAAATGGCTTCTGCTTTCAATCATCGGGGCTTCGGCGCCAATGCTCGCCCAACAGCCGCTGCCGCCCCTGCACGACGGAGCAGTGATCGCGGGACCGGGAGATTTCCGCCATGACGGTGAACTTTTCGTGCAGGGCAACGTCACGTTGAAGCAGATGAACCTCGCGCTCCATGGGCCCATTCGCGTAGCCGCCGGCGCAACCCTGGAATTGACGGATGTGCAGCTCGTCGTCTCTGATCCTGAAGGCACGCCCAATGGCGCCAGCAGCCTCCGCTGCGAGGGCCCCGCGCATATCATCGTTCGCCATTCCACCATGACTCCGGCCGCCAGCGCGCATCCCATGTGGGGGCTGCAGGGCGAGCTGGACGTGGACGGCTTTGACACCACTAATTCGGAATTCCATCTCAATGGCGTCCAGGCGCGGCTCAGTCACCTCAAGATTTTCGAGCTGGAGATTTCGCATGACAGCCGCGTCACCGCCAAAGGCCTCGACCTGGTGTTTCTCTCCACCCACACCAGCGAGGACGATCATGTGCGCTTCGAAAGCATTCCCGTCGGTCGGCCTTTCTCGCACACCCTGGCACTGGGATCGGGAGCCCGCGCGGAACTGACCAACGCGCGCATCCAGTTCTTTCTGCTCTACGTGCACGGCCACGCGGACGCGGCGCTGGCCCACATGGATCGCGTTCAACTGGCGATCGCACCGGAATGCGACGGGACCTTGCGCCTGCCTCGCGGCCGGTTAGGCACGACTTCGGCCCCCGCGGTTTATCCTAGTCCCGGCAAATCCAATTGCAACTTCCGCATCAGCCTTAACGACGTGAACGTCGATACCTGGGACGTGTACGCGGCGGGCAGCGCCCGGCTGACATTCGAGGATTCGCAAATCGACGAACTCGTCGCCAGTGGCCATGCTCAAATCGAAGTTCGACATTCGGATATCTATGCGGACTGGCTGGCCGTTGCGGGGGACGCCGCCATCAACATCGAAGACTCAATCGTTGGCGCGCTTCGCCTCGCCGCCGAGCGGCCCGATCTCGCTACCAGCCAGGTTCGCGTTTCCGGACACGGCCGTGCGACTTTCACCGGCGTGCGCTTCGATTGCGGCATCGTCGCCCAGGATCAAGGCCAGGTCTCCATCACGCGCCCGGTCTCCCCTCCAAAATACGTCCGGCACAGTGGCGAATCCCTGATCCGCCTCGATGGAAAAGACGCCGGATCGTAATCGCGATCTTCGCCGCTAGTGTCCTGTCCCTTAAGTTCGGATCCAAAACAAATTTGTCATCTTGACCCTGAGCAAAGCGAAGGGGAAGGATCCGCGGTTGTATTTTCATGGTTCCGGGTGAGACCACGTTCCACCTTTGACTGCGATTGCTTTCAGAGAACTTCGGGGACACCACCCTATGCTCTCTGAACAAATCGGTACTTTTCGATCGTCTCCTGGTTCAATGTCACGCCCAGCCCCGGTGCCTGCGGAATGCGTACGCACCCATCCTCTTCCACCGCAAAGTGCTCATTGGTGGTGTGCCAGCGCAGGGGCGAGTGGCTCAGCGAGAACTCCAGCGGCTCCGTGTTCGGCTGCGCCGCCAGGAAGTGCAGGTTGGCGGCAATCTCGATATTGGTTTTGTAGCCATGCGTGATCACACGCTTGCCGCGGGCGTAGGCCGCCGCCGCAACCTGCAGGATCCCGGTGAATCCCCCCACCTGCGAAATGTCGGGCTGGCAGATGCTCGCGCCCCCGGAATCCATCATCTCGATGAACTCGTGCGTGTGCGTCAAGCCCAGGTCGCCAACCCCGATGGGGATGCCGTGACGGCTCATCTCCAGGTGGCCCACCACGTCGTCCAGCGGCAGCGGAGCCTCCAGAAACCAGATGCCCACTTCGCGAAAGATGGGGAACAGGCGTAGCCCTTCATCGGCGGTACGGTAGGAGAGTGCCGCATCCACGATCAGGTGCGCGGTTGGTCCGGCCTGTTGGCGCGCGGCGTCCAGCAGGCGGCCGGTGAGAGCGATGTCTTCCAGCCACCACGGATCGGCCGCGAACTTGAAGTGACGCAGGTTCTTGCTCTGCCCCTCCGCCACTTGCGCGCGCACTTCTTCCGCGGTGCGCGCCATCGGATAAATGGTTCCGTACGCCGGCACGCGGTCGCGCTTGGCGCCGCCGATCAACTCGTGCACCGGCTTTCCGGTAATCTTGCCGCGCAGGTCCCAGAGCGCCAGGTCCACTCCGCCGATGGCGTGCATCGCCAGGCCGCGGCGCCCTACGTAATCGGTAGACTCGTACATCCGCTGCCACAACTCAACCGGATCGTTGGGGTCGGCGCCCGTCAGCACCGCGGAGAGAGAACGCGCGTGGTTGTGCGCCGAGGGCCCCCGAACAATTGCCTGGATAGCCGGCGCCATCGACTCGGTTTCGCCGATGCCGGTGAGACCCTCGTCGGTGTGCACCACCAGCACGCAATCATCGTACGAGCCGTCAAACAACTCGATGAGCGGATCTTCGGCGCGCAGATGAATGGCCTCCACGGCGGTGATTTTCATGCCCTCTCTCCCCGACCGGATGATAAAGCCTGGCCGCAGCGAATCGTAACAACACCAACGGCAGAATGAAAGAATGATCCGCAAAACGCCGGTGGCCGCCGTTCATTCCCATTGCGCGGCAAATCCCGGCGCCGATATGCTCGGGGCGCGCACTCTATTCTTCCGGAATCCCACCCGGAAACGTGGAGAAGGCGCACAACCCCATGACTGAAACTGCCGCAAATAAGAAATTGCCGAAGTGGCTGTTGTGGTCGCTTGTCACCATTGTGCTGTGGGGCACGTGGGGACTGGTCTCGAAGGTCGCCTCGGCGGGCATGGACGCGTACGTCAACCAGTTGCTCTACACTGCCGGCCTGGCGCCGTTGCTCGTTTTCGTGGCCTGGACCGTGTACCGGCGCGAAACCAATGCGTCCCGCAAGGGCCGCGGCTGGGGCGTCTTCTGGGCGTTCCTTACCGGCATTCTCGGAGGTGTCGGCAACATCTTCTTCTTCCAGGCCATGGTCGCCGGCGGCAAAGCCTCCGTTGTGGCGCCCGTGACGGCACTGTTCCCCATGGTTACAGTGCTGCTGGCGCTGACCTTTCTGCATGAGAGATTAGGGCGCGTGCAGTGGCTCGGCCTGGCGCTGGCTTTTGTCGCCATTTACCTGCTCAGCGCCTGACAGGCGGCGGAACAACACGCCGGGACGAGTTTTGTAACCGGGCACCATTTCAAGCTTTGGTTTTCCACCAGGCTGCTAAGGGGCAACGAATGCGTTTGTGGCTGGGTTTCGCGGTTGCCGCTCTTGTTCTGTGGGGCGTTACGGGAGTCACGCAAAAGCTCTCCACCAACCGCATCTCGAGCGAGCGCTCGTTCCTGTGGTTCTGCTGGGCCATGGTGGCGCTTTCCGGCGCGGTGTTCATCTTTGCCATGCCGCATTGGGGACTCGGCAGGCTGGTCGTTGTTTGCTCCATCGCCGGCGGTGCCCTCAACGGCCTCGGCGCATGGACCAGTTTCCGGGCTCTCGAATCCGGCGGAAAAGCCTCCATCGTGATTTCCCTGATCTCGTTGTACCCGCTGTTGACCGTCGCCCTCGCCGTGCTGCTCCTGGGAGAACGCCTCACGTGGATGCAGACTGCCGGAGCCGTCAGTGCCATCGCCGCCGCCATTCTTCTGTCAATGGAGACGCCGCAGACAGCCGACTCGCAAAGCGCCGGCACCGGAAAGGGAACTGCAACTTCACTGGCGCGCGATTCTCAAATCAGATAACGAGAGACCGGCATTCTCAGTATTCTGCGCCCGGCAGGATGCGGCCATTCTCGTCGACGCCCCCGATCGAAGTGAATCCTTCCTCCACCGAGAACAGCACTGAGGTTTCGAGGGTCTCGCCGGGCCCCAGCCGAAATGCGTTTCCGCCTTCGATCATGGAATGAAAATTGTAGGGGTAGCCCGTGCCCGGCTCCAGAACCGCCACGTTCAAGTCCCGCCAGCCCCCGTGTGTGGCAAACAGCCAGCAACTCGAGAACACAGCCGGGTCGAACCGCAGCGCGGCCGCCAGCCGATTGGCGCGATTGGTGACCCCGCACCAACCGCCACCCAGTTCAGCGCCATAGAAAAAGTGCACAGCCCCGGAGTCTTCCGCCGGAACCTGGCGCAGGTCGATCGAGTTTCCCCCTATCCTGGCGTGAGGCCAAGCGAATGTGTGCGGCGCGCCCTCCAGTGTGCCGGGAAATTCAGGCTCGAGATGCACCGTCATGGGCGCAAAATCTATTCGATGGCTAGCCGAAACCGCAAACGCCGGATGCAGCTTGAACAGGAACGGGAATGTTTCTGTTCCCCGGTTGGTGAGCTTGTAGTTGATTTCGAGCACCGCTAGATCCGGACGGAGAATCAACGTCTTCTCAACCTGAAAATGAGTCAGCGGCGTGGTATAGCTGAGGCGAAGGGCGAGAACATCGCCAACCATGACAGTTTCATCCTGCCATTCGCCGCTCCACAGTTCGCCGTGATCAGGCAGCTTGTATCCGGACCATTCACCGGCTGCATCATTGGGGAAAAGTTCATCCCATCCGCCGCTCCAAGTATCGTCATACGATGCGTGCAGGGACTGCCGCGCTGGAGCCAGCGAGGGATTGTTCCAGAGCAGGTCGGCCGCCGCCGGCCTGTATTGGATTTGCCAGATTTTTGCGCCGAGTTCGGGAAGAATGACCAGGCGCAGCAGGTCGCTTGCGACTTCCACTGCACGCAGCCCATGCACGGGTGCAGCAGATTGAATTGTGATGTCACTCATGCTTCCAACCCAGGAAATAGAGTACCCGGACGTCCCCGGGATGCGCGCAGCGAAAACGATGGATTCGCGACGAATGCGTCGTTTTCCCGACGCGCCTCCAGATCCCTTCAGCTGCCGCTTCGCACAATCAGTCAGCACCTTTCCCTCAGGGAACCGCGCGGAAATCCAATCGCTTCCGTCACTCGGCGAGGCGCGCAGCCCTCAATGCCCACCATGGCGGAGCTCCAAGGTTTTCTGGACACCAACGTCCCGCTGGGGAGCAGGGAACTCCTTTGCCGGGATGGATTCGCGGCGCCGGCAAACCGCCTCGCGATATCATTCGGGTTGCCACATCGCGCAACTGTTAACGGGGAATTTCCCGCCAGCCGACAGATTGCAAATCTCACACGGAGATGACCGAGTGATCAACATTCCTCGCAACATCAAATGGGCGCTCAGCCTTGCGTTGAACGCAGCGTTCTGTGTACTCATTTCGGCGCAGGATACCCACAATGCGCCGAAAGGGCAGCAAATCCCCGGTCCCGCGTGCTTCACCATGCGCGGCGCTTGGGAAGGCGGATATGTCCCATGCAACCCGGCCAACCATCAGCTGTGGCTCAAAGACGTCGCCCATTGGCGCATGGAGCGCCGCATTCGTATTGGATTTGACCCGTCCCGCTACGAGATGCCGGAGCTGAAGTGGACGCAATCCAGCTTCATGCAGCCGCAGATGATGGTCCACGACCGCTACTTCTACGATCCGGTGGCCGGCAAGTACACCGTCGATCGTTATGTCGACGACCTCGAGAAACGCTACGGCGGAATCGATGCCGTGCTCGTCTGGGCCACCTATCCCAACATGGGCATCGACGATCGCAACCAACTTGACATGGTGCGCTCTATGCCCGGTGGTGTAGACGGCGTGCGGAAAATGGTCGAAGACTTTCACCGGCGCGGCGTTCGCGTGCTGTTTCCCATGATGATGTGGGACCAGGGAACTCGCGATCCCGATACGCCCTGGCCGGACGCGGTGGCCGGCGTGATGAAGGAGATCGGTGCGGACGGAATCAACGGCGATACGCAGGACGGAGTACCCCTGGCGTTCTCACTGGCAGCCGAAAAAATCGGCCATCCCCTCGCTTTTGAGCCGGAGGGCGAACCCCATGATGAGGGCATCTCGTGGAACGTCATGACCTGGGGCCAGTATGAGTTCGGCTTCGTGCCTACCGTCGACCGTTATCGCTGGCTCGAGCCTCGCCACATGGTCAACATCCAGGGCCGCTGGCTGCGCGACAAGACTGACGATCTGCAGTATGCGTTCTTCAACGGAGAAGGCTGGGAAAGCTGGGAGAACGTCTGGGGCATCTGGAACCAGGTCACTCCTCGTGACGGCGAAGCCACCCGCCGAGTGGGTACCATCGAGCGTGCCGTCGCCCCCTTCCTGGTGAGCCAGGAATGGGAACCTTTCTATCCCGCCCAGCGCTATGGCGTGTTCGCCAGCCGCTGGCCGCTTGGCGACCGCACCGTGTGGACCATCGTCAATCGTAACGAGTACGACGTAAATGGACGCCAGATCGCGGTTCCGCACAAAGAGGGGATGCGCTACTTCGACCTGTACCACGGCGTCGAATTGAAATCCGAAATCGAGGAAGGGAACGCGGTGCTGTCGTTTCTCACTGAGGCGAATGGCTACGGAGCCATTCTCGCCCAGCCCGGCGAACCCGATGCAAAAATTCGCAGCCTCATGACCAGGATGAAAGAGCTCACCGCCAAGCCCCTGGCAAGCTATTCGCACGAGTGGAAGATGCTCCCGCAGCAGCTTGTCGACATTCCCCCCACCGCCCCCGCCCGTTCAGCCCCTGACGGCATGGTCCGCATCACGGGCGGCGATTGGTTGTTCAGAGTGGACGGCATCGAGATCGAGGGCACCGATGATGTGGGCGTCGATGTGCAGTATCCGTGGGAGGACTCGCCCCGCCGCTTCCACGAGCATCGCATGCAGATTAAGCCGTTCTACATGGACAAGTTCCCTGTCACCAATTCCCAATTCAAGAAGTTCATCGACGCCGCCCATTACCACCCCCAGGACGATCTGAACTTCCTCAAGGATTGGAAGAACGGAAACTATCCCGACGGTGCCGCGGATAGACCGGTGACTTGGGTTTCGCTCGATGATGCGCGTGCCTATGCCAAATGGGCAGGGAAGCGCCTTCCGCACGAGTGGGAGTGGCAGCTTGCCGCCCAGGGCGACGATCATCGCATCTTTCCGTGGGGCAATTGCGATTGGCTAGCTCCGGTTACCAGCGCCGGGCCGTTCGCCTGCCCCTGGGAGAGCGATCCTCAGAACTCCACCGCACCCGTGCCGGACAAGGGAAGAGTGATGGCCGTGGCGAGCACGGTTGATGCTCATCCCCGGGGCGCCAGCCCATTCGGCGTAATGGACATGGTGGGCAACGTCTGGCAGTGGACCGATGAATACGTCGATGAACACACCCGCGCCGCCATCCTGCGCGGTGGCAGCCATTATCAGCCCCAGGGCTCCATCTGGTACTTTCCCCAAGCCTATCGCAACGAACAGCACGGCAAGCTCCTCCTGATGGGACCCGGCTACGATCGCTCCGGAGCTTTAGGATTCCGCTGCGTAAAGGACGCACAGTAAGCCCAATCCAAGAGGATCAATCCCACGCCAACGAATGTGCCACACGGGATGCCCTGGATTGCATGCCTTCTTCACAGAATCTCTGCTCCCACACCTGTGAGCAGGGGAACGCACCGCCCGCGTATCTTTCACCCATATCCGAAGCTTTGATTTACAGAATATCCATTATCAGACGTTGTGACACGCTTAAGAGTCTTGAACCTCGCGTGATCCACGAAGTAAATCTAGGTATGTTGTTCATTCTGTTCAGAA
>DASXXV010000311.1:0-7779 GCA_036502905.1 Occallatibacter sp.
CGTTTGCCGATTGCAGCGGCCGCCGAACCCCACGATTCGCGCGCGAAGTTTTCCGAGACGATGACCTTGTGGCGCAAGCCGTAGATGTCATCCCAGGTGAAATCCCGGCCCGCAACAATGCGAGTGCCCAGCGCGGGCAGAAAACCGGGAGACACGAAGTTGTAGAAACGCATGGGCGGCTCGTCGTGCGCGTAGCTCTTGCCTTCGAGCCGGATCATGTCCCAGTTTGGATCGACTCCGTCCATGGGCACGGCTTCGCCGAAGCCGACCGAGGTCACTCCGGGAATTGCCTGCAATTTATCGAGGATGTCGTTGTGAATACGCAGCACCATCTGCGGATTCGCAATGAAGGAATCGGGGATGGAGATGCGCGCGGTCTGAACGTGGGTCGCATCCGTGAAGCCCGGATCCACGGTGCGCAACTGCTGGAAGGTGCGAATCATCAGCACCGCACCCACCAGCAGCACCAGCGCCATTGCCACCTGGGCAATAACCAACACGTTCCGCGAATGGTGCCGCTCGCGGCTGACTCCGGCGGTGCGCGTGGACCCTCCCGTTCCCGGAAGGGTCCGCTTGCGCGCATATTTCCAGGCTGGAATGGAGCCGAAAAATATTCCCGAGAAAATGGACAGCAGGAAGGTGAAAGCAATAGAACGCGCATCGAGCGAAATCTCGCTGAGACGCGGCAGGTTCGCGGGGCCGATGCTGGCCAGCAGCCTCAAACCCGCGCCGGCGACAGCCACGCCCAGCGCGCCCCCGATCAAGCCGAGCAACACGCTTTCCATCAGCAGTTCGCGGGCGATGCGCGCCCGTCCCGCTCCCAGCGCCGCGCGAATCGAAAGCTCCTGCTGGCGGGCCTCGGCGCGTACCAATAGAAGATTGGCAACGTTGGTGCACGCGATGAGCAACACCAGCCCGATGGTCGCCATCACCACCAGCAAAACGCTGCTGACGTCACCCACCACTTCCTGCTTGAGAGAGTGCAGGGCGGGCGTGATGCGCCACCTCTGGTAGAAGTGCGGATTGGTGCCCGGACCGTTGCTGAACGAGTCCATCCAGACAGACAACAATCGCGAAAGGTCGGCGTCGGCCTCGCCCACTGTAACGCCGGGCTTCAGCCGGCCCAATCCCTGGTAGCCGAAGGGGGCAAGCTTGAGACGGCTGCGGTCGAACGCCAGCGGCACCAGGACATCGAACTCCTGGTCGAGCAGGCGAAAGCTGCGCGGCATCACGCCCACGATTTCGCGGGTCTGCCCGTCGAGGGCGATGCTGCGTCCCACCGCGGAAGGATCGGTTCCAAAGTGCCGCTGCCAGAACCCGTAGCTGATCATCACGGTTTTCGCGCCGTATGGTGCCTGGTCCGCGGAGGACAGCAGCCGGCCGGCAACCGCAGGCACGGCCAGGGACTGCAGCACTCCGTCACTGAGGAACCCCACGTGCGCTTCTTCGGGGCGCGCGAATCCCGTCACGTTGGCGGTGCCCGTGTACCAGATACCCAGCGATTGGAAGGTCCGGTTATGCTCGCGGAAGGTGAAGTACATCGATGGCGAGAGCCGCAGTCCGCTCTGGAAGTTGGCCAGTCCGCCGGCTCCCGGAGCGCTGAGCCACAGGGCCACCAGTTGTTCTGAGCGAGGATAAGGCAGCGGCTTGATGAGAACGCTGTCGATCACGCTGAAGACGGCCGTGTTTGCGCCGATTCCGATGGCCAGGGTGAGCAATACCGTGACCGCGAAACCAGGCGACTTGCTCAGTCGGCGAAGCGCGAACTTCAGGTCGGCGAGAACCGATTCGAGAGCCTGCCATTGCCACACCTCGCGGCTGCGCTGCCCGATGAGCAGCACGTTGCCGAATTCCCGGCGTGCCTTCCGCTCCGCTTCGTGCCGCGGCATGCCGCCTTCCATCAATTCTTCGATCTTCTCCTCGATGTGCTCCTCGATGGAGACGGAGAGATCGTCATAACGGCGGCGGCGAGTGAAGGCTTGCCGGATCGATTTCATGTCGCAATACTCCGTGGCTAAGCAGAAATTTCCGTGCCCCCATCCTCGCGCCTTCTTATTGGCGCGAGGGTGAAACAAGCATGCTACTCGTTGCGCAAGGCGGCGGCGGGGTTCACTCGTCCCGCGCGCCGCGCGGGGCCAAGAGTGGCAAGCATAGCCACAACAAAAATGGCCACAAACACCGCGAGATATACGGCCGGCGCGGAAAAAATAAGGCCCATAAAGATCGAATCGAATATCTTGGGCAGCGGCAGACCCAGCAGCAGCCCGGCTACCGATCCAATCGCGCCAATTTTCATTCCCTGCCTGAGAACTATGCGGGAGATATCGCCGGTATTCGCGCCCAGGGCCACTCGAATCCCCATCTCGTGGGTTCTCTGGCCTACCGAGTAGGAGATAAGTCCGTAGATGCCGATGCAGGCCAGGGTAAGCGCCAGAAGGGCAAAGGTAGCCAGCAACTGCGTAAACATGGTATTGCCGACTTTCTGGGTTTGGATCACGCCATCCATACTCATGACACGGAGGAGCGGAAGTTCGGCATCGAGGGAGGCAACCGTGCGGCGCAGGCCGGGGATGAGGCCGTTGGGCTCGGCGTCGCTGCGAAGCATCAGCGAGAAAGACGTCACCGGTCGCTGGAGGTAGGATTCGTAAACCTCAGGGTCGATGCGGGTGTCCTCGGAAAAGCTCTTTACGTCGCCGGTGACGCCCACGATCGTTGCCCACCCGGGAGGGGCGTTGTTGATGTCCAACTGGATCTGCATACCCAGGGCCTCGCGATCCTGGAGAAAGCGGTGAACGAATTCATGGTTGACCACCACCACGCGGGGGGCGGCGTCATCGTCATTTTCCGTGAACCCGCGGCCCTCCAGCAGCGTGATACCCGCCACCTGGAAATAGCCCGGTGTGACCACCACGTCGGCAGCGGTATGGGGAGCGCTGCCCGGGGGCTCCTGCCGGCCCTTGATGTGGATGGGGACGCTGCCCGCTCCGGTAGACGGCAGATCGGATGTGACCGCGGCATTTTCAACACCCGGCAATTGACCTAGAGCCGGCATAAGGGCGCGAACGAACTGGGCTTGCCGCTGCGCATCGTGGTAGCGAGCCTGGTCCAGGGTCAGACCGGCGGTCAGCAGATGATCGTGGCGGAATCCGAGGGACTGATGCTCGAGTAAGTAGACCCCGTGGATCAGAAGGCCGCTTCCGATCAACAAAAGCGAGGCGAGGGCGATTTCACCGCCCACCAGGAAGGAGCGGAGGCGGCTGTGCGAGCGGCTTCCCGAGGCGGTGCGGCTTCCGCTTTTCAGATCGGCGCCCACGCTGGAGCGCGACGCTTTGAGCGCCGGAGCCATGCTGGCCAGCAGCGCCGAGCCGAAGGAAACACCCACGGCAAACAGGAGAACATTGGTATCCAGGCTGATAGGAACGGCGCGAACCGCATCGTTGAACGACATGCCGGCGCTAATCAGGCGAATTCCGGCGCTGGTCAACAAGACTCCCAGGGCGCCGCCGAGCACTCCGATAACCAGCCCTTCCGTGAGCAACTGGCGCACCATGCGCGCGCGGGTCGCGCCCAGGGACATGCGAATGCCCAGCTCCTGCTGGCGGCTCACGGCGCGCGTCAGCAGGAGGCCGGTGACATTGGCGCACGCGATAAGCAGAACCATGGTGACCACGGTCATCAGAACGGCCAGGGCGGTGCGGATCCCGAAGTTATAGATGAGAAAATCCGGCAGGGTGCGAACGGCCGCGCCCCAGCGTTGCTCCGTGGTGGGGAATTCATGCTGAAGGCGTTCTGCGGCCGCTGCCATGCTGGCCTTGGCCTGGGGGAGCGTGACGCCCGGCGCAAGCTGCGCGAAGAGGTGCAGGAAACGGCTGCTACGTGCCCCCGGGGCCTGCTCCGCCGCGGTCAGAACCAGCGGGGTCCACAGGTCGGGGATAAAGCCGAGGAGTCGGAAGGTGGCCGGCATGACTCCGATGACGGTGTAGTTTTCGCGGTTGAGGCGCACCCCCCGGCCGATCACCGACGGATCAGAACCAAAGCGGCGTTCCCACAGGCCGTGACTGAGGATCACGACATGATTGCGGCCCTCGGAGTCCTCACCCTGAACAAACGTACGCCCGAGTTGCGGCGATGCGCCCAGCAGGGAGAAGTAATTGGGAGTGACGGCCGCGTAGCCGATGGCCTCCGGCTGCCGATCGCCCGCCAGGCTGCCGGTCCGGAACTCGTCGGCGGCGCTCATATCGGCAAAGAGACGATGGTCGGCTCGCCAGGCGAAGTAGTTCGGAGGCGACACCGGATTGGTGTCGCCGAGAAAGCTCTGATCGGGATTGATAGAAGAGACCACCACCAGCGATTCGGCGTTGTGCCCCGGCAGCCGCGGCAGCAGGAAGGCATCCACAAGACTGAACATGGTGGCATTCACAGCGATCCCCAGCGCCAGGGTCACAACCGCGGTGATGGTAAAGGAGGGCGCTTTGAGGAGCTGCCGCAGGGCAAATCTCGCGTCGGCCCATGCACTTTCGAGGAACTGCCATCGCCACACTTCGCGGCTGCGCTCCTCGATAAGGGTGAGGTTGCCGAACCCTCGCCGGGCGGCCTGCTCGGCTTCGTGGCGCGGCATCCCGCTCTCCACCAGTTCCTCGATCTTCTCCTCGAGGTGTTCCCGGATGGAGACCGACAAATCGTCATAACGGCGCTGACGGGGGATGAAGCGGCCGAGCCATTGCATGGGGAAGACTCCTATGCTTTTGCCACTGCTATGCTTTTGCCACTGCCAGAACCCGGGTAATTCCGGCAAACATCTTTTCAAAGCTGGAAACTTCCTGCTCCAGGTGCTGGAGGCCGGCTGGTGTGATCCGGTAGATGCGCGTGGGGCGGCCTTTGGCCGAGGTGCCTGCTTCCGATTCGAGCCATCCCTCTTTGAGCATGCGTTGCAGGGCTGGGTAGAGCGAGCCTTCCTCGATCTGCAGCAGATAGTCCGATACCTGCTTGATGTGCTTGACGAGCCCGTAACCATGCATGGGCTGGAGGCGAAGCGATTGCAGGATCATCATCTCCAGGGCGCCGGGAAACAGGTCGCGATGTTCGTTATTTCTCGCCATATCGCCCGACTATAGCCGACAAATACCTATTTGTAAAATAGTATTTTTAAAAACGGGAAGCGTGGGTTTGATTGGCCCTTCCCGAGCCCTGATATACAGGTAGGGATGATGCGGTTTACGGGGTGGGGCGGCATAATTGCGGGGCTGGCGGTGGTTGCCGGCCTGGCGCTCGGGCAAGAGGGTCCGGGCGGCGACCAGGCTTCTCCCCAGCGCCGGCAGAGCTACCAGAACATGACGCCCGAGCAGCGGGCCGCCGCAACCCGCGAGTTCCTGGGGCTGGGAGCCAAGCCCGACAAGGAGGCTGCCGCGCGGGGCGCGCCCCTCTTCCAGCGCAACTGCTCCTTTTGCCACGGCGCCCAGGCACGGGGAGCGACCGGTCCCAGCCTGATCACGTCGGATGTCGTGCTGGGCGACGACTACGGCGAAAAACTGGCGCCGTACGTGAAGAAGGGCCGTCCGGAGCAGGGCATGCCGGCGTTCGCCTCCATGCCGGACGCCAGCCTGAACGATATCGCCGAATTCCTGCACCTGCAGGTGGAAGAGGTTGCCAATCGCGGGGCCTACCACGTGCTGAACATCCTGGTAGGGAACAAGGAGAAGGGGCGGTCCTACGTCGAAGCGCACTGCACTTCCTGCCACACGCCGGAGACGTTTGCCCATATCGGCAGCCGGTTCCGCTCGCCCGATCAATTGCAGCGGGCCTGGATCTGGCCGCCAAGGTCGCAGAATCCGAAGCTGGCGGTGACCGCCACGGTGCGGACGGGGGACGGCCGTACTCTCGCCGGGCGGGTAGTGCAGATCAGCGACTTCCGCATCAACCTGGTCGATGCCGACGGGCGCAGGCAGGCCCTCGAGCTTGGGCCGGGCATGGAGGTCGAGATCAAGCAGGTCGAGATCAAGGATCCCCTGGCCGCCCACGAGCCCATCGTGATGACCCTCTCCAATGAAGACATGCACAACGTAACCGCCTACTTTGCGAGCTTGAAATGAAGAGCGAAGCGCTGCGGCTGGCCGGCCTTTTGTGTGCGGCGATGACGGGGATCGCGCTGGCCGCCGCCCCTGACGGCCATCCGGTCTCGCTGGATCCCAAAGAAATCGGCAAACCGCCCCTGACGAGTTGGCCCACCTTCAATGGCGACTACAGCGGGCAGCGGTACAGCACCCTCACCCAGATCGGGCCGGGAGATGTCGACCGGCTGGCGCAGGCTTGGGAGTTCCAAATCGCGACAGTCGGGGCACAGCGGGGCGCGCCGGTACCGATTATCAAATGCACCCCGTTGCTCGCAGGCGGTGTTCTCTACATCACCATTCCGGATCACGTGTGGGCGCTCGATGCGCGCACGGGCAAGGAGGTGTGGCACTACGACTGGGTGGATCACGGCGGCCACCTTGTGGGGCAGCGCGGCGTGGGCATCTGGAAGAGCACCGTTTTTTTTCTCACTCCCGATAACTGGCTGGTCGCGCTCGACGCCACCACCGGCCGCGAGTTATGGAAGAAAAACTATGCCGATGCGCGCAAGCAGTACTTTTCCACGGCGGCGCCGCTGATCATCCGGAATCACGTGATCGTGGGCGTGGGCGGCGATGCCATGGACATGCCCGGGTTCCTCGACTCGTTCGATCCTGCTACCGGCGAGCTGCAATGGACGTGGTGGTCGACGCCCCGTAAGGGCGACCCGGCGCTGAAGACCTGGCCCAATGCTGAGGCGTCGGAGCACGGCGGCGGGATGACATGGATGCCGGGCACCTACGACCCCGACCTCAACACCCTCTACTGGCTGACGGGCAATACCAACCCGGTGTTCGCGGGGCAGGGACGCCCCGGCGCCAACCTGTGGACCGAGTCGATCGTGGCTCTCGACGTGGATACCGGAAAGCTGAAGTGGTATTTCCAGGTGTCGCCCCACGATACCCACGACTTCGACAACACCACGGCTCCCATCCTGTTCAACGCGGTGGTGGACGGCAAACCGCGCAAGCTGCTGGCGCAGGCGGCGCGCAACGGCTTCTTTGTCACCCTGGACCGGGTCACCGGCGAGCACCTGGTAGTCAAACCGTATGTCCCGCTGGATTACGTCTCGGGCCTCTCGCCGCAAGGGGAACCCATTCCCATCGCGGACAAGGACCCCAGCGTGGGCGGCTCCATCAACATTGTGAATGCCACCAACTGGCAGGCCCCGGCGTACAGCCCGAAAACCGGCCTGGTGTATGTGAATGCGGTGGAGGGCAAGGCCATTTACTACCTCACCGATGACAGCGAGAAGCCTTCCGGGTACGGAGGCACCGGATCCGGCATCGGCCCGGCGCGGAGGGTGCTGGCGGCCATCGATCCGCTCACCGGGAACTGCCGCTGGAAGCACGTTTACCCCAACCTGAACGATGCGCCCACCACGCTTGGCCCCAGCATCCTGACCACGGCCGGAAACCTGCTGATTACAGGCGACGATCAGAAGAACGCGATCGCCTACTCGGCGGAGGATGGCCGCATCCTGTGGCATCACGAACTGGGCGCGAATGAATCGGGCGGGATCATCACCTACATGCTGGATGGAAAGCAGTACGTCGTCTTCGGAGCCGGAGACGGCCTGTATGCGTGGAGCCTGCCGGAGCGGTAAAGCCCCGATGCATCTCACTCCACAGCTTTAGATGGCATTTTTCTTCGCCTATGTTTCGCCAAAAT